>DATKDQ010000273.1:0-4954 GCA_035544635.1 Thermoanaerobaculia bacterium | reverse complement strand
GAGGAGGTCGTCGTGACTGTCAACGAGCGGTTCGTAGGGCTACGGCTCGTCGTCACCTGGGCGGTGCTGGCGGCGGCGCTGGGCGCGCTGCCGTCGAGCGCGGCCGAGGACAGCGCCGAGCGCGTGCTCGAGGTCATGGTGCCGATGCGTGACGGCGTTCGGCTCGCCACCACCGTGTTCCTGCCGGAAGGGGAAGGCCCCTTCCCCGCGGTCGCCGCGCGAACGCCCTACGGGCGCAAGTCGGGTGCCGGTGCGGCGTCCGCGGATCGCTACACGCAGGCCGGCTACGCCTACGTCACCCAGGACCAGCGCGGGCGCTTCGACTCCGAAGGAGAGTACCGGCCGCACGAGTGGGAGCTCGACGACGGCTACGACACGGTCGAGTGGGTCGCCGGCCAGCCGTGGAGCGATGCCAAGGTCGGCCTCACCGGCGCCTCGGCGCTGGGCATCGCCGCGAACCTGGCGGCGGCGGCCGCGCCGTCCCATCTGGTAGCGGCCTACGTCGTGGTCGCGCCCCAGAGCCTGTTCTACGAGGGGCGGTTCATCGGGGGCGTGTTCAAGGAGGCGGACACCGGCAACTGGATGCGACGGCAGGGCGTCTCCGAGGCCGAGGTCACCGGGTACCGTAAGCGCGTCGTGCTCGACCAGCGATGGGAGGCTTCCGATCTCGTGTTCCACCGCCACCGCATCCAGATCCCGATCTACAACGTCGGCGGCTGGTACGACCTGTTCTCCTCGGGCAACGTCGGCAACTTCCGCTACCTCCAAGAGTGGGGCCGCGAGGGCGCACGCGGCAACCAGAAGCTCTTGATGGGGCCGTTCGGGCACGGCCAGCTCCAGGGAGACCTCGAGTACCCGGAGACCGGCGGCCGTCGTGGCCCGGACGGCGAGGAGATCCGCTGGTTCGATTACTGGCTCAAGGGCATCGACAACGGCATCATGGACGAGCCGCCGGTGACGTACTACCAGATGGCGGCGGCGCGCAAGGGGAGCCCTTCGGCGCTCAACGGTTATCGCACCGCCGAGACCTGGCCGCCATCCGACGCGCGGACGGTGCGCCTCTATCTGCGGGAGGGGCGCCGGCTCTCCACTCGAGCGCCGTCCTCGCCGGATGAGTCCGCCTCCTCCACCGCCGCCGCGCCTACCGCGCCCACCGCCGAGACGGCGGCCGGCGCCACCACCTACTCTTTCGATCCCGCAAACCCGGTGCCCACGATCGGCGGCCCCAACCTCACGCTCCCCATCGGCCCGATGGACCAGCGGGCGATCCCGGAGCGCGACGACTATCTGCGCTTCTCGACCGAGCCCCTGACCTCGGACCTGACGCTGGCGGGCAAGCTCGACGTCGAGCTGTGGGTCACGAGCGGCGCTCCCGACACCGACTTCATGGTCAAGCTGGTCGACGTCTACCCCGACGGGTACGAGGCGCTCGTCGTCGATACGGCACAGCGCGCCCGCTACCGCTCGGGGCGCCGCGCCGAGGACGTCGCCCCGCTCGAGCCGGGCGAGCCGGCGCTCCTGCGCATCGACCTCTGGCACACCGCGATCACGATCGAGCAGGGCCATCGCCTGGCGTTGCACGTGACGTCCAGCAATCACCCTCGCTTCGAGGTCAACCCGAACACCGGCGAGGCCCCCGGCGAGAAGACGCTCCCGCCGCGAGTGGCGCGCAACACCATCCTTCACGACGCCTCGCATCCGAGCGCGCTGCTGCTGCCGGTGATGGAGAGCCCCGCGCCGGCCGGGCCGTGATCCGGCCGGCGGCACCGGTGCGATACTCTCCCCGCCCGCGAGATCCGCGAATCGAAGAGCTCCATCGAGGCCCGCCGAAGAGCCGCCACCTCGGCGCCCAACGCACGATCGGAAGATGATCGGAGAGCCTGCATGAAATCGAACGACGACGGCGCGCGGGCGAGGAGGCAAGCTCGCCTCGGCCTCGCCCTCCTGCTCGTGATCGGCATCGGCGGCGCGCACGGCCGCCAGACCGACTTCGCGTCGAGGTCGACCGACCCACTGACGATGCCCCGGCCCGGACTCGACGAGCCGCTCATCCTGCCCATCGACTCGCGGGCGCCGGCGCAGAAGATCGTCGCCACCATGCCGGCGGCGCTGCGAGAGCTCGCCGACCCGTCGAGCGCGCGGGTGATCGTCACCCTCCACGAGCCGCTCGCAAGCTCACGGCTCCTCTCCCGGACGCGCCGGGAGGCGGTGCGCCTGGCGCGGATCGCCGCGGTCGAGCACGACTTCGTCGACGCGGCCTCGCGCCTCGGCTTCCGTGCCTCGAACGGGTTGAGCCACTTCGCGATCGTGACCGGGGAGATCTCTCCCGAGCGGCTGCCCTACCTCGCCGCGCTCCGCCAGGTGCGCGCGATCGAGCCCGATCGCGCCTTTCGTGCCGCCCGAGTGGAGGGAGCGGCGCTCATCCGTGCCGACGACCTGCGCGACGATCTCGGCGGCGGCGGCGAGGGTGTCACCGTCGTGGTATTCGACAGCGGCATCAACGCCAGCCATCCGGAGCTGGCGGGCAAGGTGGTCGAGCAGCGCTCGTACAACGGCCCGGCGGGACAGGACGGCTTCGACCACGGCACCCAGGTCGCCGGGATCATCGCGGGCGACGGCGGGGTGGCGCCGCAGGCGCAGCTCTGGGACGTCAGGGTGATCAGCAGCGACGGCATGACCACCACGGCCATCCTCATCGACGCCCTCGACGGGCTGATGCCGGACCTCGACGAGTTTCAGGTGATGGTGGCGGCGTTCGCCGATCCGACCTTCCGCTTCAGCGGTAGTTGCGACGCCCTGAGCCCGGCCGCGGCGACGGTGGTCCAGGCCTTCGAGGACGCGGGGAAGCTGATGGTTTCCGCAGCCGGAGACGCGGGAGACAGCGCGGGCGTCGGCGTTCCGGCCTGCCTCAGTCAGGTCTTTGCGGCCGGCGCAGTCTACGACGCCAATGTGGGGTCCATCACCTTCGCCAACTGCACCGACAGCTCGACCGGCGCCGACCAGATCGCCTGCTATTCGAACTCGGGGCCGCCCCTCGACTTCCTGGCACCTGGCCATTGCACCAGCACGCCGCGCTCGAATGGCGGCCACGACGGGTGCTTCGGCGGAACGTCGGCAGCGGCCGCCTACGCCGCCGGCATGGCCGCGCAGCTCTGGTCGCTCCTGCCCTCCGCCACGCTGGAGCAGGTCGGAAACGCCCTGAGAACGCAGGGACCGATGATTCTCGACTCACGCAACGGCATCTCGCGACCGCGCATCGACGCGATGGCGGCCTACGAGTCGCTGGCGGCGGTGGTGGGACCGACACCGACCGCGACCTCGCCCGCGCCCGGCCCCTCGCCCACGCCGACCAAGACGCCGACCGGGCCGGTGCCGACGCCGACGCCCCCGCCCGACGACACCCCCGGACCACCCACCGACCTCACCGCCCAGGCGCTCACTCACACCGCCGTGCTGCTGGAGTGGGTGGACGGCTCGAGCAACGAGGAGAGCTTCCGCATCGAGGCGAGAACCGCAACCGGCATCTTCCAGGAGCTCCTGACGGTGCCAGCCGACACCACGTTCGCCATCGTGGAGCAGCTCTTCCCTGGAACCGAGCACGTCTTCCGGGTGCGGGCTCGCGCCGCGAGCGGGAACTCGAGCTACTCCAACGAAGCCGGAGCCACCACCGCGGCAGAGCCCCCGACCTGCATCCGCGACGCCAACACGGCTTGTCTTCTGGACGGGAGGTTCCGCGTCACCGGAGCGATGAAGAACTTCGCGACGCCGCCGGTCACGTTCGTGAACCAGACGATGGAGTTCGCGGGAGGGAGGGCCGAGTCCGACCAGGCGGTCTTCTTCGAGTCGTTCGCGGCCGGGAACTTCGAGGTCGGCGTGAAGATGGTCGATGGCTGCGCCGGGTTCCCGCCGGGCCATCCCCTCCACCACTACTGGCTCTTCTTCGGAGGATTGACCAACGCGCGGACCGACATCGCGGTGGAGGACACGGCGACGGGGCAGATCGTCACCTGGACCAACCCGGCCAACCAGTTCCCGACCTCGGTCGCCGACACCCGCGCGTTTCCCTGCGTCGATCCGGGAGGTCCTCTCTCCTGTATCCGCGACGACACCACGGCGTGCCTCCTCGGCGGCCGCTTCGAGGTGACCGGGGCGATGCAGAACTTCGCGACGCCGCCGGTGACCTTCGTGACCGAGGTCATCCACTTCGACCAGGATCGCGCCGAGACCGACTCGGCGGTCTTCTTCCAGTCGTTCGACCCGGGCAACTTCGAGGTGGGCGTCAAGATGGTCGACGGCTGCGCCGGGTTCCCTCCGGGCCACCCCCTCCACCACTTCTGGATCTTCTACGGCGGGCTGACCAACGCCGACACCGAGGTGCTGGCGATCGACACCTCGAGCGGCGAGGCCGACATCTGGCGCAACCCGCCGGGCGCGCTTCCGACCTCGGAGGGCAGGACGAGGGCCTTCTCCTGTGTGCCGTAGCCTTCCGCGGAGGCGGGGCGCCTCACTCACGCGCCCAGGCGCGCGGGGATCTTCTCGATCTCCCTGCGCTGCCTGTGCTCGGCGTGCCACAGGTCGTGGGCGACCTGCATCCGCAGCCAGAGCCCCGGACCGTTGCTACGCGGGCCCCCCGCGAACGGCCCGCGACCACGCGACGCCGCCCCCGGCAGCAGCAGCTCGCGCAGCTTTGCCGCGGGATCCTGCTCCACCCGGCACGGCGAATCGAAGAGCATCACGGCCCTCTCCTCGTCGGTGTAGGCCGGCCAGTGGGGCAGATCCCGGCTCATGACGAAGGGGATCTTCGTAGGGAACACCGCCGATCCACCCACGCTCAGTTGACTACGCTCTTCCCGAGCTCGCGATAGCGCTCCGAGAGCTGGCCCAGCAGCGAGACCATCGACTCCCCGTCGTACACGCCGCCGAACAGCCAGTTGTCGAGCAGGAACGTCGGGAC
>DATKDQ010000272.1:0-12738 GCA_035544635.1 Thermoanaerobaculia bacterium | reverse complement strand
CGACGCCGCGCGCCGTTTCGAGGCGCTGCTGCGCGGGGTCCTGGGCTCGCTCGACGCCAGCCAGGCGGTTGGCCTCGCGCTGCTCTCGGGCTTCGCCGAGGAGCTCTTCTTCCGCGGCGCGGTCCAGGGCGCCTGGGGCTACGGGTGGGCGACGGTGCTCTTCGCCGCGCTCCACACCGGTCGCGACCGCGGGCTCTGGGTGTGGACCGTGTTCGCCCTCGCCGCCGGCCTCGCCTTCGGTGGGCTCGTGATCTGGACCGGCAACCTGCTGCCGGCGGTCGTGGCGCACGTCCTGGTCAACGCGATCAACCTGACGCGGCTCGCGCGCCGCCGCGGAGAGTGACACGATACTGTGTCACCGATGCCGCCCGATACCACTGACGTCTACGCCGCGATCGAGCGCCGCCGCGACGAATTCCTCGACGACCTCCGGCAGTACCTCGCGATCCCGTCGATCTCGACCGATCCCGCCTACGCCGGCGAGATCGCGCGCTGCGCCGCGTTCGTCCACGACCGCCTCGAGGCGGCGGGCCTGAGCGCCCGCACCATCCCCACCGCCGGGCATCCGCTGGTCTACGGCGAGTGGCTGGGCGCGCCGGGCAAGCCCACGCTCCTCTTCTACGGACATTACGACGTCCAGCCTCCCGATCCGCTCGACCAGTGGCGACACCCCCCGTTCGAGCCCACGCTCGAGGGCGAAGACCTGGTCGCGCGCGGCGCCACCGACGACAAGGGGCAGTCGCACGCTCACCTCGCCGCGGTCGCCGCCATGCTGGCCGAGCGCGGCAGCCTCCCGGTGAACGTCAAGTTCCTGATCGAGGGCGAGGAAGAGTCGGGCGGGCACGCGATCGAGACCTTCGTGCGCGAGGACGCCGGCAGGGTCCTCGCCTGCGACGCGGTGGTGGTCTCCGACTCCGCGATGCTCGGTCCGGGGCAGCCTTCGCTGCTGTACGCGCTGCGCGGCATCGCGTACTTCGAGATCGAAGTGATCGGGCCGCGCATCGACTTACACTCCGGGACGTTCGGCGGAGTGGTGCAGAACCCGCTGCACGCCCTGGCCGCGATCCTGGCCGGGTTCAAGGATCCGGACAGCGGCCGTGTCCTGGTGGAGGGCTTCTACGACGACGTGCGCCCGCTGGAGGCCTGGGAGCGCGAGGAGATGGCGGCGATCGCGATCGACGACGCCGCCATGGCGGCCGAGCTCGGCGTGCCGGAGCTCGCGGGAGAGACCGGCTACGCGACTCGCGAGCGCATCGGCGGCCGTCCCACCTTCGACGTGCACGGCTGGTGGGGGGGCTACGCGGGCGCGGGCGCCAAGACCGTCCTACCGTCGCGCGCCGGCGCCAAGTTCTCGATGCGTCTGGTCCCGGACCAGGATCTGACCCGGGTCGCCGACCGCGTCGTGCGCCACGTCGAGCGCGTCGCTCCGCGCGGCGTCCAGGTCGAGGCACGGCTGCTTCACGGCGCGCGGCCGCTGCTGATCGACACCGAGGGGCCGCTGATCGAGGCCGCGGCCTCCGCCATGGAGGAGGTCTGGGGCCGCCGGCCGGTGCGGGTGCGCGAGGGCGGCTCGATCCCGGTGGTGTCCACCTTCGTCGACGTCCTGCGCGCCCCGGTCCTCCTGCTCGGCTTCGGCCTGCCCGATGACCGCCTGCACGCCCCGAACGAGAAGCTCGACCTGCGGCAGTACGCGGGTGGGATCCGCTCGATCGCGCGCCTCCTGGACCGGGTGGGAGCGTTGTGAGCTCCCCCGACGCCGAGGCCCCGCCGGCCGGCGAGGAGCGCGAGCTCAAGTTCGCGCTCGGGGCCTCGAAGCTCGACCAGGTGCGGCAGCGTCTGGTCGAGGCGGGCGGGCGCGTCGAGCGCCCCACCGCGCGCGAGTGCAACTGGGTGTTCGACCGCCGCGACGAGCTCTTCGGTTCGAGCCGCCTGCTCCGGCTGCGCAGCGACGGTCGGGGCAGCCGTCTCACCTTCAAAGGACCGCCACGGTTCGAGGACGGCGTCAAGGTGCGCGACGAGATCGAGGTCGCGGTCGGCCACGCCGAGCGGATGCGCGATCTCCTGGTGCGGCTCGGCTATCGCGTGGTGCGGCGCTACGAGAAGGTGCGCGAGGAGTGGCGACTGGGCTCGACCCTGGTCGCGCTCGACCATACCCCGATCGGGGACTTCGTCGAGTTCGAGGGCGAGGACGCGGCGGCGGCCGCGGCACGGTGCGGCTTCGCCGCGGCGCAGGCGGAGCGCCGGTCCTACCTGCGCCTGTACGAGGACTGGCGCCGCGAGCATCCCGACCAGCCGCTCGACATGCTGTTCTAGCGGAACGGCGCATTCCGGCAATGCTGACCCGCCCGCGCGTGCGCGCCGTGGTCCTCGCCGCCGGGCGCGGCGCACGCCTCGCGCCGCTCACGGCGGAGCGCCCCAAGCCCCTGCTCCCGGTCCTGGGTCGGCCGCTTCTCGCCGGGACGCTCGAGCGGCTCGAGGCGTTCGGTGTCGAGGCCACCGCCATCAACCTCCACCACCGCGCCGAGGCGATTCCGGCGGCGTTGGGCGAGCGATTCGGCGCCATGCCCCTTCACTACTCGCGCGAGGCGGAGATCCTGGGCACGCTGGGCGCGTTGCATCCGCTGCGCGACTTCCTGACCGCGGCGGACCTCGTCCTCCTGGTCAACGGTGACTCGCTCTGCCGGTGGCCGTTCGCGGAGCTGGTCGCACACCACCTCGAGACCGCGCCGCTCGCCACCCTCCTGCTTACGACCCGGGCCGACGTGGGCGAGCTCGGGGGCATCGCGATCGACGAGGCGGGCCGGATCGTCGGCGTTCCGGGCGGGCCCGACCACGGGCACGTGGCCGCGCGGCGCGTGTTCGCCGGCGCTCACGTCTTCGCGCCGGCGCTCGCGCTCGAGGCGCCGCCCCGCTTCTCGGACAGCATCCGCGATCTGTACCGCCCGCGGCTCGCCTCGGGCGCGCGTCTCGAGAGCTTCTCGACGGCGGCCCCGTGGCACGATCTGGGCACTGCGGCCCGCTACCTCGAGGCGGTGCTCGACTGGGCCGAGCTGGCGGAGCGCGAGGAGAGCACGGCGTCGCGCACGCCGCCCGGCGTGTCCGCCGCAACGGGCGATTCGCCGGCACGCGCCTCCTGGATCTCGCCGACCGCCACCATCGCCCCGGACGCGAGGCTCGAGCGCGCGGTGGTCGAGTCGCGGGCGGTGGTCGAGGCCGGCGTCTCCGGGCGCGACATCCTCGTTCTCGAAGGCGCTCGCGTCGGCGGGGGGAGCCGGCTCGCGCGAGTGGTGGTCGGACCGGGAGTCGAGCTCGCGAGCGCGACGCGCCTCGAGAGCGCAGTGGTGACGCAGCGCGCGTGGGGTCTCGCCGCGGGCTCGCGCGGCGAGGGGTCGCTGGTCGTCACGCCGTTCGCCGCCGCCGGCGCGAGGAGCGCGCCGTGAAGAGCCCTGCCATCCCGGACCCGGCCCCGCCGGCCTGCGCATGACCACCACTCAGACGCTCTATCTCGGTCTGATCGCCGCGGTCGCGGTCGAACGTCTGGTCGAGCTCGCGATCACGCGGCGCAATCTGGCGTGGGCGCGCGCCCGGGGTGGCCGCGAGCACGGGGACGACCACTACCCGTGGATGGTGGCGATCCATGCGCTCTTCCTGGTCGCCTGCCCGCTCGAGGTGATCGCGCTCGACCGCCCCTTCCTGCCGCTCCTCGGGCTCCCCATGCTCGGCGTCGTCGCCGCGACCATGGCGCTGCGCTACTGGGCGATCGCCGCGCTCGGGAAGCGCTGGACGACGCGGGTCGTCGTGGTGCCGGGCATGCCGGTGGTGACCAGCGGGCCCTATCGCTGGCTGCGGCATCCGAACTACCTGGCGGTCGCGGTCGAGGTGGCGGCGCTTGCGCTGGTCCACACCGCCTGGCTCACCGCGCTCTGCTTCAGCGCGGCCAACGCCGGCGTCCTGCGGCGGCGCATCGCGGCGGAAGAGGCCGCGTTGGCTGCCGCCTCGGACTACGAGGCCGCGATGAGCGGACGCCCGGCCCTGGTGCCCAGGGGGCGGTCGTGAGCGCGACGCGACGGATCGATACGCTGGTCGTCGGTGGCGGCCCCGCGGGGCTCGCGACCGCGATCGCCGCGCGCGCTCAGGGCCTCGAGGTCGAGGTCCTCGATCGTTTCCATCCGCCGATCGACAAGCCGTGCGGCGAGGGCATCCTGCCGGCGGGTCTCGCCGCCCTCGAGAGCCTGGGGGTGGGGCGCGTCCAGCTCGGCGGCCGCGAGATCCGAGGCGTCCGCTACCTCGACGCCGCCTCCGGCGTGGTGGCCGAGGGCGGCTTCGCGCCGCGCCCCGGTCTCGGCGTGCGTCGCACGACGCTCCACCAGGCGCTCGCTCACCGCGCCGCCGAGGCGGGCGCGCGGCTCTCGTGGGGGCTCTTCGCCGAGGGCCTGTCGAGCGCCGAGGACGGAACCTGGGTGGTGGACACGCCGGACGGACCGATCGAGGCGCGGTGGGTGGTGGGCGCCGACGGCCTGGCCTCGCATGCGCGTCGCTGGGCCGGGCTCGAGGGACGCCCGGCCCGCGGGCGCCGGCGCCGCTACGGCGTGCGCCGCCACTACCAGGTGGCGCCCTGGACCGATCACGTCGAGGTCCACTGGACCCACGGCTGCGAGGCGTACGTGACCCCGGTGGGCGAGGACCTGGTCGGTGTGGCGATGCTCTGGGGCGGCAGCCGCGAGGGCTTCGACCGTCACCTGGCGAAGTTCCCCGCGCTCGAGCGGCGGCTCCACGGCGCACCGGCGGTCTCGCGCGACCGCGGCTGCGGGCCGTTCCTGCAGCGGGCATCGGGCGTCGTGCGCGGGACGCTCGCTCTGGTCGGAGACGCCGCCGGCTACGTCGACGCCCTGACCGGCGAGGGGCTCGGGCACGCGTTCCGGGAGGCGCGCGCGCTTGCCGAGGCGCTCGCGGCCGGCGACCTCGCGCTCTACCAGGCCGCGCACCGGCGCATCGTGGCGGGACCCGACCGGCTGACGCGCGCGACGCTCCTCTTGACGCGCCACCCGGGGCTGCGCCGCCGGGTCCTCCGCGCGCTGGCGCACGACCCGCGGCTCTTCGCGCGGCTGCTCCAGGTGCAGAACGGCGACGCCTCGTTCGCGGGCGCCGCGGTCCCGGCGCTCGCGAAGCTCGGGGTCAGGGCCTCGCTCCAGGTGCGATAGCCTGCGCAGACACCGTGAGACCGCGCGCTGCCGCACTCCCGCTCACGCTGGTCGCGGCGCTCGCCTGCGCCGCGCCGGAGCACTCCGGTGATCCGGAGGCCGCGACCCGAGGCGGCAGGCCGAAGCGCTACGCCTTCGTCGTCAACAACCCGTCGAGCTTCTGGACCCTCGCGGAGGCCGGCGTGCGCAGGGCCGCGGCCGAGCTCGGGGTCGAGGTCGACTTCCGGATGCCGCAGACCGGCGCGGTGGACGAGCAGCAGCAGATCCTCCAGGACCTGCTCGCGCGCGAGGTCGACGGCATCGCGATCTCGCCGATCGACCCCGCGAACATGACGGCGCTCCTCGACCAGGTCGCGGCCCGCACGCTGCTCGTCACCCACGACTCCGACGCGCCGGCGTCGCGGCGCCTCGCCTACGTCGGCACCGACAACGTCGCGGCGGGCAGGAGCGCCGGGGCGGAGATCCTCGAGGCGCTGCCCGAGGGCGGCGAGATCATCCTCTTCGTCGGACGTCTCGACGCGCAGAACGCGCGCGAGCGCAGGCAGGGCATCGAGGAGGCGCTCGCCGGCACGGCCGTCGTGATCCTCGACGTCCGGCTCGACCAGGGCGATCAGGCGCGCGCCCAGGAGAACGCGGAGGCGATGCTGGTCGCGCACCCGGGCGTCGACGCCCTGGTCGGGCTCTGGTCCTACAACGGCCCGGCGATCCTCAACGCCGTGCGCGCCGCCGGCAAGGTGGGCGCCGTGCGCATCGTCTGCTTCGACGAGGAGGCGGCGACGCTCGACGGGATCGCGGCGGGGGCGATCGACGCCACCATCGTGCAGCGGCCGTTCGAGTTCGGCTACCGCTCGATCCGCCTGCTCGACGAGATCGCGCGGCGGGGGCCGGCGGCGATTCCGGCGGGCGGGATCATCGACACCGGGGTCGTCGTGGTCACGCGCGAGAACGTCGCCGCCTTCCGCGCCGAGCTCGCCGAGCAGCTGCGATGATCCCTCGCCCGCGGGCGGGCGGTGGTGCTCGCGGCAGCCGATCGGCAGAGGCGCCGCTCCTCCTCGAGGCCGTGGGGCTCGGCAAGCGCTTCGGCGCGATCGAGGCGCTCCGCGACGTGAGCCTCGCGCTTCGCCCGAGCGAGGTGGTGGCGCTGGTGGGGGAGAACGGCGCCGGCAAATCCACGCTGATCAAGATCCTCGCCGGCGTCTTTCCGGCGGACGCGGGCAGCCTGCGCCTCGATGGCGAGCCGCTGGAGCTCGCGAGCCCGGCCGAGGCCTGGCGGCGCGGCATCGCCGTCATCCATCAGGACCTCCAGCTCTGCGACAACCTGTCGATCGCCGCCAACGTCTTCTTGGGCCGCGCGCCGCTGCGCTGGCGCGCGCTGGGCTGGATCGATCGCCGCGGCATGGAGGCCGCGGCGCGGCGCGCGCTGGTCAGGGTCGGCCTCGACCGCGATCCGCGCGCGCCGGTGGCGACGCTCGGGCCGGCGGCGCGACAGTTGGTCGAGATCGCGCGCGCCGCGGCGATGGAGGCTCGGGTGGTGGTGATGGATGAGCCGACGTCCTCGCTCGGACGCGAGGAGTCGGAGCGTCTCCTCGCTCTGGTCGACGACCTCCGGCGCGGCGGTGTCGCGGTGCTCTACGTGTCGCACCGCCTCGAGGAGGTGGTGCGGGTGGCCGATCGCGCCGTGGTCCTGCGCGACGGCCGGGTCGAGGGCGAGCTCGAGCGCGGCGAGATAGACGGTGGGGCCCTGGTGCGGCTCATGATCGGACGCGATCTCGGAGGCGGAGGCCGCGCGGGAGGAGACTCCGCCGCGGGCCGGACCGCGCACGAGACCCGGATCCCGCCGCACGACGGCGCGCCTCTCCTCGCCGTCCGCGACCTGCGCGTGGCGCCGGAATCGCCCGCGGTGAGCTTCGAGCTCTACCCGGGCGAGATCCTCGGCCTCTTCGGCCTGGTCGGCGCCGGGCGCTCCGAGCTGCTCGAGACCCTCTTCGGCCTGCGGCGCGCGGCGGCGGGGACGATCGAGGTGGCGGGCGCGGGCGCGGGCTGGAGCGTCTCCGCCGCCGTCGCCGCCGGCCTGGCGCTGGTGCCCGAGGATCGCAGGGCGCAGGCCCTGGTGGCGGAGATGACGGTGGCCGAGAACCTCGCTCTCGGCGATCTGGGGCGGCGGCACCTCCTCGCCCGGCGCAACCGTCGCGAGGAGCGGCGTCGCGCGGTCGCCCTCTGCCGCGAGCTCGACGTCCGGCCGGCCGCGCCGGAGACGGTGGTGGGGCGGCTCTCCGGCGGCAACCAGCAGAAGGTGGCGCTCGGCAAGTGGCTCGCGCTCGGGCCGCGCGTCCTGCTGCTCGACGAGCCCACCCGCGGTGTCGACGTGGGCGCGCGCGCCGAGATCCATCGCCGACTGGGCGCGCTCGCGGACGGCGGCGTGGGGATCGTCCTCTCCAGCGCGGAGACGGCGGAGGTGCTCGGTCTCGCCGATCGCGTGCTGGTGCTGGTGCGCGGCGCGAGTGCCGGGATTCTCGCCGGGGTGGAGCGCCGGGAGGAGACGCTGCTCCGTCTCGCGGCGGGCGGCGCCGCGCCGGGTCGGGCCTTCACTCCCGGGGGCCGGGCGTGAGGAAGCTCCTCGCCATCGTGGCGTCGACCGCGGCCCTCGCCGCCGTGCTCGCCGTCGTCGAGCCCAGGTTTCTCTCCGTCTACAACCTGCAGAACCTGGCGCGGTTGATCGCCTTCCTGGGCCTCTTCGCGTTGGGTCAGGGGCTGGTCATCGTGAGCGGCGGCATCGATCTCTCGGTGGGCGCCGTGGTCGGCCTCTCGGCGCTCCTGGTGGCGCTCCTCGCCGGGCCGCATCCGCTGCCGGGCTGGTCGGCGGCCCTCGCCGGCGGCGACCAGATCGCGATCGGCTGGAGCATCGCGATCGTGCTCGCGCTCATGATCGCGGTGGGCGCGGGGCAGGGGCTCATGATCACGCGTCTGGGCCTGCAGCCCTTCATCGTCACGCTCGGCGGAATGATGACCCTGCGCGGGATCGCGCACGTGCTCACCCGCGGCGGGACGGCGGGCCTCGGCCCCGGGCACGAGCCGTTCCGCGGGCTCGCCACCGGGACCGTCCTCGGCGTCGTTCCGGTGCCGGTGGTCGTGCTCCTGGCCGCCGCGGCGGTGGTGCACGTCCTCCTCCATCACACCGTGCTCGGCCAATCGCTCTACGCCATCGGCCGCAACGAGGAGGCGGCGCGCTACTCGGGCCTCGACGTGGCGCGCGTGAAGCGGCTCGCGTACACGCTGTCGGCCGGGCTCGCCGCCTCGGCCGGCGTGCTCTATGCCGCCTATCTGCCGTCGGTGCAGCCCGCGTTCGGCACGGCGTTCGAGCTCTACGCCATCGCCGCCGCGGTGCTCGGCGGCTGCTCGCTGCGCGGCGGCGAGGGGACGGTGGCGGGCATCCTCGCCGGCGCCGCGCTGATGCGGCTCATCACCAACGGGATCAACCTGGTCGGCGTCTCGACCCACTGGGAGCTCGCCGTGATCGGCGTCGTCATCGTCGCCGCCGCCGTGCTCGACGCCGCCGTGCGCCGGCGAGAAGGACGGTGACAGGATCCTCGGAAGGGGAAAGGTGACAGGATACTCAGTTCCGGGGAAATGAGTGTCCTGTCACCACTCCTGTCCTGTCACCGGAGAACGCGAGATGCCGATCGACGCCGCCAAGGCCGTGGGAGCGCGACTGCCGAAGGGGAGCACGTCGTGGACCGCCGATGACGTGATCCTCTACCACCTCGGCATCGGCGCCGGGACCGGCGCGGGCAAGGTCACCGATCGGCGCGAGCTCGAGTACACCTACGAGCGCTATCTCAAGGTGCTGCCCAGCTTCGGCGTGGTCCAGGCGGGATCCGGCCCGGGCGGGCTCGGCCGCGTCCCCGGGATCTCGATCAACTTCGCGCTGGTGCTGCACGGCGAGCAGGCGATCGAGATCCACCGCCCGATCCCGGTGGCCGCGCGGGCCGAGAGCACGGCGCGGGTGGCCGGGATCTACGACAAGGGGCGCGCCGCGCTGATCGTGATCGAGAGCGTGACGCGCGAAAAGGGCGGCGAGCCGCTCTTCACCAACCGCTTCTCGATCTTCGCGCGCGGGGAGGGCGGGTTCGGCGGCGATCCCGGCCCGAAGCCGGGCAACGAGGCGCCGGCGCGTGCGCCCGACCTGGTGGTGGAGTCGCCCACCCTGCCGTACCAGGCGCTCCTCTACCGGCTCAACGGCGACAAGAACCCGCTCCACGTGGATCCCGAGTTCGCCAAGCTGGGCGGCTTCGACACGCCGATCCTCCACGGCCTGTGCTCGTACGGCATCGTGTGCAAGGCGGTGGTCGACGCCGCGCTCGACGGCGCGGTGGACCGCGTCGCGGCCTACCAGGCGCGGTTCACCGGCGTGGTCTATCCCGGCGAGACCATCGTCACCTCGATGTGGCGCGAGGACGGCAGGGTCCTGCTCCAGGCTAAGACCGCCGAGCGCGGATCGCCGGTGCTCGGCAACGCGGCGATCACGCTGCGCTGAGCAGGACGGCGCGCCGGCGAATGGGGTAGGCTTCGTCCTTCCCGACCAGGAGGAGCTCCGGCATGAAGTTCGGCATCTTCTACGAGCACCAGCTCCCGCGCCCGTGGACCGCAGACTCCGAGCGCACGCTGATCCAGAACTCGCTAGATCAGATCGAGCTGGCGGACCGCCTCGGCTACGACTACGCCTGGGAGGTGGAGCACCACTTCCTGGAGGAGTACTCGCACTCTTCGGCGCCCGAGGTCTTCCTCGCGGCCGCGAGCCAGCGCACCAAGAGGATCCGCCTGGGCCACGGCATCGTCCAGCTCACCACCAACCATCCGGCGCGCGTCGCCGAGCGGGTATCGACTCTCGACCTGGTCTCGAACGGCCGCGTCGAGCTCGGACTGGGCGAGGGCGCGTCGGTCACCGAGCTCCACCCCTTCGACCGCCGCTTCCGCGACAAGCGGGTGGTGTGGGAGGAGGCGGTGCAGGCGACGCTGCCGATGTTCTGGAGCGAAGGCTGGGAGTGGGACGGCCACTATTTCAAGTTCCCGCTGCGCAACGTCGTGCCCAAGCCGGTGCAGAAGCCCCACCCGCCGCTGTGGGTCGCCTGCTCCCAGCTCGACACCATCGTCTACGCCGGGCACCGCGGCATGGGCGCACTCTGCTTCAAGTTCGTCGACCTCGCCGCGGCCAGGGCGTGGGTCAACGCGTACTACAACACCTTCGTCCACAACCAGCAGCGCCTGTGCGAGTACCGGCCGAACCCCAACATCGCCGTCGTCGGCGGCTTCATGTGTTGCGAGACCGACGAGGAAGCCCAGCGACGCTCCGACGGCTGGACCTTCTTTCAGTTCACCCTTCAGACCTACAACTCGGAGGGGCCGTTCAAGCCGGGCGAGATGAACTTCTGGGAGCGCTACCAGGCGTGGAAGAAGACGCCTCAGGGCCAGCGGCGCACCGAGAACGAGCTGATCGGGTCGCCCTCGACCATCCGCCAGCGTCTGCTCGATCTCGAAAAGGCGAACGTCGACCAGGTGATCCTGCTCAACCAGGCCGGAAAGAACACCCACCAGGACATCTGCTCGAGCCTCGAGCTCTTCGCGCGCGAGGTGATGCCCGAGTTCCAGGCCCGCGAGGAGGAGCACCAGGAGTGGAAGCGCGCCGTGCTGGCGGGCGAGGAGACGCTCGAGATCATCGATACCGAGGCCTACAACCAGGCGGGGCGCCTGCGCCCGACGCAGCCGCCGTCCGAGGAGGCGCAGCGGGTGAAGGACCAGATCGAGGCGAGGATCGCGGCGGCGGGGAGCTGATCGTGAAGGTCGGCGTCTTCTTCACCGCCGGGCACCCCGGGAGCGATCGCGCCTATCTCGAGGCGGCCGGCCGTGCCGCCGAGAAGCACGGCTTCGACTCGCTGTGGGTGGCCGAGCACGTCGTCCTGTTCGACCAGTACGCGTCGCGCTATCCCTACGCCGAGGACGGCCGCATCCCGGTGCGGCGCGACGCGGGGCTCATCGCCCCCTTCACCGCCCTCTCGTTCCTCGCCGCGGTGACCGAGCGCATCAGGCTCGGCACCGGGATCTGCCTCGTGCCGCAGCGCAACCCGCTCTACACCGCACGCGAGGCGGCCGACGTCGACTGGCTCTCGAGCGGCCGGCTCGACCTCGGCGTCGGCGTGGGCTGGCTCGCCGAGGAGTTCCAGGCGCTCGGTGTTCCGTTCGAGCGGCGCGGCGACCGCTGCCGCTCCTACCTGGAAGTGATGAAGCGGCTGTGGTGCGACGAGCTGTCGGAGTACGCCGACGAGTTCTACACGCTGCCGGCGTGCCGCCAGTTCCCCAAGCCGATCCAGAAACCGCACCCGCCGATCCACTTCGGCGGCGAGAGCGACGCCGCGCTCCGGCGCGTGGCGGATGTCGGCCAGGGATGGTACGGCTTCAACCTCGATCCCCAGGGCCTCGCCGAGCGCATGACGAAGCTCCGCGAGCTGCTCGCCGCGCGCGGACGTCCCCTCTCGGAGATCGAGATCAGCGTGTCCCCGTACCTGCGCTCGTTCGATCCCGCGATGCTCGAGGGGTACCGCGACGCCGGGGCGCAGCAGGTGATCCTGCCGGTCTTCGGCCGCTCGCGCGACGAGATGCTCGGGCGTCTGAAAACGCTAGCCAAGACCGTGCTCGAACCAGCTCGCCGGCAGGATGCCACCGCCTCGGTTTGACCACGAGTCTCGAGATTGGTACTAGTGATCGTGATCGCTTGGCTGGGATGGATCCAAGGCGCACATGGCCCCTCTAGGGGGACTCAGACGGGCTGGTGGCTTGCCCTAGGCAACTGGTAAGCGAGGGATCCCGCCGTGGCGAAAGGGAAGAAGCCTGACCGCGCTCCAATTCACAGCTTCCGGGATGTACTCAACGCCGCTGGCCCTCGGCCAGCACGGGGGAGCGGTGGTTATGCCACGAAGTTCGCGAGCGCGATGGCCGTCTGGTTGGCGAATGCCTTCCGTGAACAGTTCCCGGGAATCATGCCTGACCCGACAGGCAAGGGTGTCGAGTCGCCATCGCGTGCACTGCGCGGCCTCAAGCGGCTGGACATCAACTTCAGTACGCCACAGGCGGGCCTCGGCCTAGGCATCTCGCTGAAGTCGGTCCACGTACCCGACAAGAATCCGAAGCATCGCTATCACCACAACAGGAAGCGCAACGACGAAGAACTACGAGTGGAGGCCGCGGGCTACCACCAGCGCCAGCCGTTTGCGGTGCTGGTAGCGGTCGTCGTCCTGCCGGTGGAGTCGTGCGATGACGCCGACAAGAGACCGTCATCGTTCGGCATGTGGGTGGAGTATCTTTGGCCGCTCGCAAAGAGAAGGGATCCGCAGGACGATGTGGATCGCTTCGAGCAAGTCTTCGTTTGCCTTTACGATTCCCGCACGGCGGAGGTCGGCTTCTTCGACGTCACGGACCCACCCCCGGAGAAGGGTCGTCCGTCCAAGTTGCTGTCACTCGAAGAGTTCGTCGGCCGCGTCGCATC
>DATKDQ010000271.1:0-2439 GCA_035544635.1 Thermoanaerobaculia bacterium | reverse complement strand
TCCTGCACCCGACCGCGGGCGAGGTGAGCGTCGCCGGATTCCGTCCGGCGGAGCGGCATGCGGACTTCCTGCGCTCGATCATGTTCGTGGCGGGACAGAAGCAGCAGCTCCTCTGGGACCTGCCGCCCGCCGAGACCTTCGAGCTCAATCGCGCGATCTACGGCATCTCGCGCGCGAGCTACCGCGAGACGCTCGACGAGCTGGTTGCGGTGCTCGACCTCGAACCGCTGCTCCAGAAGCCGACGCGCCAGCTCTCGCTCGGCGAGCGCATGAAGTGCGAGCTCGCGGCCGCGCTCATCCACCGGCCGAGCGTGCTCTTCCTCGACGAGCCGACGATCGGCCTCGACGTCACCATGCAGGCGGCGCTACGCTCGTTCATCCGGCGCTACAACGAGGAGCACGGGGCAACGGTGCTGCTCACCAGCCACTACATGGTCGATGTCGCGGCGCTGGCGCCTCGCGTGCTGGTGATCGACCACGGCCGCCTCACCTTCGACGGCCTGCTCGCGGATCTGGTGCGGCGCGTGCGCCCGTACCGCCGGGTCACGTTGCGGTTCGGCGCCCCCGCGCCGGCCGAGGTCCTGGCCGAGCTGGGCGCTCGCGTCGAGTCCGTCTCGGACGGCATCGCCGTGCTCCAGGTCGGAGAGGCGAGCCTGAAGCCGTTGATCGCCCAGGCGCTCGAGCGGCTGCCCGTGGTCGACCTCACGGTCGAAGAGGCGCCGCTCGAAGACGTCATCGCGGAGCTCTTCACCGCAGGCGGGCCGGGAGCGCCTCGGCCGGCAGACGCGGCGGCCGAGGAACGGGCCCGCGAGGGGCCCACGGCCGGCGGCACGGATGACGCTCGAGCCGCCGCCCGGCGCGAGGAGCCCTCGTGAACGGTCTTCTCCTTCACGCCCGCTCGCTGAGGGCACTGCCGGTGATGCTCCGCGTCCACTTCGCGGAGGCGATCGCCTGGCGCGCGGAGTTCCTGATCTGGGTGCTCGCCTACACGCTGCCGCTGATCATGCTCGCCCTGTGGTCGGCGGTGGCCAGGGAGGCTCCGGTCGGACGATTCGGCGAGCAGGAGTTCCGCGCCTACTTCCTCGCGACGCTCATCTTCCGTCTGCTATCGGCGTCCTGGGTGGTGTGGGACATGAACTTCCAGATCCGTCAGGGCACGATCGTCGTGCGGCTCCTGCGTCCGGTCCATCCGCTGATCCAGTTCGCGGCGCAGCAGGCCGCGGCGATCCCACTGCGGTTCGCGCTCGCGACGCCGATCGCTGTCGCCGCCATCGCCTGGGTCGGCTCCGACGCGATCTCCGACGACCCATTGCAGCTCGCCATGCTGCCGGTCCTCCTGGTGGGCGCCTGGGCGATCACCTTCCTGGTCATGGCGATGATCGGCAGCCTCGCCTTCTTCTGGGATAGCGCCCTGGGCGTCTTCGACCTCTGGCTCGGGTTCTACTTCCTGTTCTCCGGATACCTCATGCCGCTCGAGCTCCTGCCCGCTCCGTTGCGGGCGGTGGGCGAGTGGATGCCGTTCCGCTACATGCTCTCGCTCCCGGTCGAGGTGACACTCGGGCTGGTCGATCGCCGCGAGATGTTCGAAGGCCTCGCGCTGCAGTGGGGCTGGGTGGCGCTCATGGGCTGGGGCGCGCTCGCGACCTGGCGCGCGGGTGTGCGTCGCTACTCCGCCTTCGGAGGGTAGGGGAGCGTGGCGTCATTCTCCCGGTACCCGCGCCTCCTCGCCCTGCAGGCGCGCGCGTCGCTCCTGGTGGCGCTGCAGTACCGCCTCGACTTCTTCCTCTCGTTCAGCCTCGGCGTCTTCTGGTCGTTGAGCGCGCTCGTCCCTCTCCTGGTGCTGTTCCAGATTCGGGAAGGCGTGGCCGGGTGGACCTGGCCCGAGGCGCTCCTGGTGGCGTCCTTTTTCCTGATGGTCAAGAGCGTCCTCTCGACCGTGATCCAGCCCTCGGCCGTCGCCGCCGTGGAGCAGATCCGTCTCGGCACGCTCGACTTCGTCCTGCTCAAGCCGGCCGACTCGCAGTTCCTGGTGACCACCAGTCGGCTCGAGCTCGCTCGCTCTTCGGACTTCCTCGCCGGGTTCGCCCTGATGGTGGTGGCGCTCGTTCAGCGCGGCGAGCCGGTGACGGCGGCCGGCATCATGACCGCGACGTGGCTGTTCGCGAGCGGCGTCCTGATTCTCTACTCGCTGTTCGTGATCGTGCTCTCGATGGCGTTTCTCTTCGTCAAGATCGACAACCTGTCGTACCTCATGTCCTCGATCTTCGACGCGGCGCGCTGGCCGGCGTCGGTCTTCCGCGGCGCGCTCGCGCTGCTCTTCACGTTCGTCGTCCCGCTCGCGGTGATGACCACCTATCCGGCGCTCGCGCTGCTCGGTCGAGCCGGCCCCGCGCGGGTGGCGCTCGCGACCGGCATTACCGCGGCCTTCCTCGCGCTCTC
>DATKDQ010000270.1:0-4379 GCA_035544635.1 Thermoanaerobaculia bacterium | reverse complement strand
CGGCTCGCCGCCTCCCCCACCCTCACCCTGGGCGCCACCGTTCAGGGGATGATCCTCGGGACCGCCGCCTACATGGCGCCCGAGCAGGCCAAGGGCGTGGCCGTCGACAAGAGAGCCGACATCTGGGCCTTCGGGGTGGTGCTCTGGGAGATGCTCACCGGCCGGCGGCTCTTCGCTGGCGACTCGGTGCCGGAGACGCTGGCCGGCGTGCTCGAGCGCGAAATCGACCTCGACTCGTTGCCTGAGACGACGCCGCCGGCGATCCGTCGCCTGCTGCGCCGTTGCCTCGAGCGAAGGCCGAGGAACCGTCTGCACGACATCGCCGACGCCCGGATCGTGCTCGACGAGCTCGTCGCCGGGCGCAGCGAGGAGGACGGGGCCACGGCGGCCGCGCCAGTGAGCGGGGTCGCGCCGCGCCGCTCCGGCGCTGCGCTCACCGTCGCCGCGGCGGTCGCGCTCTGCGTCGGTCTCGGCGCCGGCTGGCTCCTGCGCAGGCCGGAGCCGCCGCCGCTCGGCGCCGGGGCGCGCTGGGCGCTGGCGATCCCCGAGGGACTCACGCTCTCGATCGAGCAGGTGCCGCAGATCGCTCTCTCCGACGACGGCCGCCTCCAGCTCGCGGTGGTGCTCGACGCGAAGGGGGAGTCGCAGCTGCTCCTCCGTTCGATCGACGAGGCAGCGCCGCGCCTGGTGCCGGACACCGAGGGGGCTTTGGCCCCGTTCTTCTCGCCGGATGGCGCCTGGATAGGCTTCTTCCGCGAACACGCTCTGTTCAAGATCCCGACCGCCGGGGGAACGGCGGTGCAAATCGCGGCGATCTCGGGCCAGGCGAACCAGATCCGCGGTGCCTCCTGGAGCCGCGACGGCTTCATCTATTTCGCCCCGAACGTCCAGCATCCGATCTCGCGGATCTCGGCGGACGGCGGCGCGGCCGAGGAAGTGACGAAGCTCGACGTCGCTCGCGACGAGCGCACGCACCGCTGGCCGCAGGCGCTGCCGGACGGCAGATCGGTGCTCTACACCAGCGACACGACGGCCTCGACCGAGTTCTACGACGACGCGCGGGTCGAGGCGGTGGTGGTCGCGACCGGCGAGCGGCGCGTGCTGGTCGAGGGCTCGAGCCAGGCGCGCTGTTGCGCCGGCGGCCGGCTGGTGTTCGCGCGTGGCGGCGCGCTGTTCGCCGTGCCGTTCGATGTCGAGACGCTCGCGGTGACGGGCTCGCCCGAGCCGGTCGTCCGGCAGGTCGCGACCGACGTATCCTCCGGCGCGGTGCAGTTCGCGCTCTCGCCTTCGGGCGCCGCGCTCTGGGTCCCCGGAGGCCTCCTGGCGCAGTACGAGCTGCACTGGATCGCGCGGGACGGCAGCGCGGCGCCGGTGTCGCTCCCGCCCGCCCAGTACAACGAATCGGTGCTTTCGCCCGACGGCCGGCGCGTGGCGCTGGTCGGCGGACCGGGCGGCGGCACCGAGCTCTGGGTGGCCGAGCTCGAGCGCGGCCTGGTGTCGAAGCTGACCAGCGGTGATTCGGTGAGCAACCCGGTCTGGACGCCCGACGGCAGCCGCGTCGTCTACCGGATCCGCGCCTCGGGCGCGCAGAATCGTCGCGAGCGGATCGCTTGGCGGACGGCGGACGGCAGCCGCGACGCGGAGATCCTGTACGAGTCCGGCCAGCTGGCGCTTCCGAGCGGGATCACTCCCGACGGCAGCCGGCTGCTGTTCAGCGAGCCCAAGGCGAGCGGTCTCGCTTCGGACGTCTACTTCCTGCCGTTCGCGGGCGCACGCACGCCCACGCTCTTCCTCGGCGGGGAAGCCGACGAGCGCGACGCCGTGATCTCGCCCGACGGCCGTTTCGTGGCCTATAGCTCGAACGAAAGTGGCGCGTTGAACGTCTACGTGCGCCCGTTCCCCGCGGGTGAGGGACGCTGGCAGATCTCGCCTGGCAACGGCGCTGAGCCGCGCTGGGGCCCGGACATGAAGGAGCTCTACTACCGCCGCGCCTCCGACATCATGCGCGTGCCGATCGAGACGCACGGAGGTTTCCGTGCCAGGAAGCCGGAGCCCGCCGTCGACCGCGTCTCGGTGGCCGCCGGGTTCCACACCTACTCGATCGCGGCGGACGGCCGGATCCTCACTCTGCGCTCACCGAATCCGCTCGACGGCGCGCGCATCGTCCACCTCGACCTCGGCTTCGCGCGGCGCCTCGCCGCGCGCGCCGACGGCAGGCGCTGATGCGGCGCGGTTCGGCGGCGTCGGCAGCTAATCCGCTGCGCCCGCGGGTTTGACAAGCGAAGTAGGAATTCCTACAGTGCAGGTATGAAAACTACCGCGACCGTAAGCGAGAAGGGGCAGGTGACGATCCCGAAGCGGCTGCGCGTCAAGCTCGGCCTGACGCCGGGAACCGTGCTCGAGTTCGAGGAGCGCCACGGCAAGCTCGTCGCCTCGCGTGCGGTGGTCGAGGACCCGATCCGCGCTCTCGTCGGCCTGGGCGAGAAGCGTGGCGTCGATGTCGACCGCTGGCTCGCGGCGGCGCGCGGTCCCGCCCGGTCGCAGGAGCTCGACCGGGAGTGACCCCCTGATCACCGCGCTCGACTCGTCCGTCCTGCTCGACGTCCTGCTCGAGGATCCGAAGCATCGCGACCGCTCTCTCGCGGCGCTCGGAGCGGCGCACGCGGGCGGCGCGCTGATCGCCTGCCCGGTGGTCTGGAGCGAGGTCCGGGCCGCGCTTCGGGAACCGAAGCGCATCGGCGAGCATCTCGGCGCGGCGGGGATCGTGTTCGATCCGTTCGATCAGGCCTGCGCCGATCTCGCTGGCGATCTCTGGCGAGCCTACCGGCGCGCGGGAGGGCGCCGCGAGCACTTGGTGCCCGACTTTCTGATTGGCGCCCACGCGAAGCTCCGAGCCGACCGCCTCCTGGCGCGCGACCGCGGGTTCTTCCAGCGCCGCTTCGCCGGTCTCACCGTGATCGATCCTTCTAGCTCCTGATTCGGAGTCGCTCCACCTCGCCACTCGATGCCCACGTCCCGATGATCGGCAGCCGCCTCGGCTCCTACGAGATCACCGCCAAGGTCGGCGAGGGCGGGATGGGCGAGGTCTATCGCGCCACCGACACCCGCCTGGGCCGCGAGGTGGCGCTCAAGGTGCTCCCGGCCGCCTTCGTCGCCGATGCGGAGCGGCTGGCGCGCTTCGAGCGGGAGGCGCGGGTGCTCGCCAGCCTCAACCACCCCAACGTCGCCGCCATCCACGAGGTGGGGGAGGAGGGCGGGACCCACTTCCTGGTGATGGAGCTGGCGCCGGGCGAGACGCTGGCCGAGCGCATGGCGCGCGGCCCGGTGCCGGTACGGGAGGCGATCCCGATCGCGCTGCAGGTCGCCACCGCGCTGGAAGCGGCGCACGAACGGGGGATCGTCCATCGCGATCTCAAA
The DNA here is from genome assembly GCA_035544635.1 of Thermoanaerobaculia bacterium. Taxonomy (GTDB): domain Bacteria; phylum Acidobacteriota; class Thermoanaerobaculia; order Multivoradales; family Multivoraceae; genus DATAFT01. The sequence continues at coordinate 962 of DATKDQ010000270.1, read as the reverse complement.
CCGGCCAACGTCAAGGTCGACGGCGACGGCCGCGTCAAGGTGCTCGACTTCGGCCTGGCCAAGGCCCTCGATCCCGAACCGGGGTCGGCGCCCGCCCCCGGCCTCACCCACTCGCCGACGCTGACCCTGCAGGCGACGCAGGCGGGGGTGCTGCTCGGCACCGCCGCCTACATGAGCCCGGAGCAGGCCAAGGGGCAGCCGGCCGACAAGCGCGCCGACATCTGGGCCTTCGGGGTGGTGCTGTGGGAGATGCTCAGCGGCCGCCGCCTGTTCCAGGAGAGCTCGATCTCCGAGACGCTGGCCGCGGTGCTCAAGAGCGACCCCGACCCGCGCGAGCTGCCGGCGGTCCCGCTGGCACTGCGCACGCTGCTCGACCGCTGTCTGCGCAAGGACCCGCGCGAGCGGTTGCACGACGCGGCCGACGTGCGCATCGCCCTGGAGGATGCGCTCGCCGCTCCCGACGGCGCCACGGAGGCGCGACCGCCGGCCACGCGAAGCCCTTGGAGCCGTGCCGCGCGCGCCTTCGCAGCCGTGCTTCTGCTCGCCGGCGCTGTCGCGCTGGGCTGGGTTCTCGGATCGCGGCGCGACGATGGCGCGCCACGTTCCATCCGCTTCGCGATCCATCCCCCGCGCGGGGTCGGGTTCGTGCAGGATCCCGCGGTCGCCGACGACGGCAGCTTCCTCGTCTACAAGGGCTGGACCGACGACGGCAGCCGGCTCTTCCTCCACCATGTCGATCGCTTCGCCTCGCAGCCGCTGGCGGGCACGGAGGGAGCCGACCTGCCGTTCCTGTCGCCCGACGGCCGCTGGGTGGGCTTCGTCCGCGACGGCGACCTGCTGCGGGTACCCACGGCGGGCGGCGAGGCGCTGCTGATCGCCGAGAACGCCGCCCAGGGCCCCGGCGCCACCTGGGGCCCCCGCGGCAGCATCGTCTACTCCACCGCCTGGCTCGGCGGCCTCGC
>DATKDQ010000269.1:0-2074 GCA_035544635.1 Thermoanaerobaculia bacterium | reverse complement strand
ACGTCGCGCTGCTCGCCCTGCTGCTCGCCCCCTCGCTCGCCGCCGCTCAGTCGCGCGAGATCCGCACCGTCCGGGCGGTGCGCACCGACCAGGCGCTGACCATCGACGGCGATCTCTCCGAGGCAGCCTGGAGTGAGGCCGTCCCCGGGACCGGCTTTCGCCAGCGCGAGCCCAAGGAGCTCGAGCCCGCCACCGAGGACACCGAGTTCCGAGTCGTCCGCACCGACACCTTCCTCTACATCGGGGTCGAGGCTCGGGACTCGGAGCCGCACGCGATCGTCGCGGGCGAGATGGAGCGCGACGCGCCGCTCTACCGTGACGACTCCATCGCCATCGTGCTCGACACCTTCGGCGACCGGCGCAACGCCTACACCTTCGAGACCAACCCCAACTGCGCCCGCTTCGATGCCCTGATCACCGACGAGGGCCGCGACATCAATCGGCAGTGGGACGGCGTGTGGTGGGTCGCCTGCCGCCGCACCTCCGACGGCTGGATCGCGGAGTTCGGCATCCCGTTCTCCACCCTGCGCTTCGACCCGGCGCTCGACGCGTGGGGGATCAACGTGCGGCGGATGATCCGGCGCAAGAGCGAGGAGGTGAACTGGGCCCCGCTGGGCCGCGACATCGGCAGCTACCGTGACCTCGCTCAGTACGCCGTGTATCGGATCTCGCTCGCCGGCACGGTCGAGGGTATGCGCGGGATCGAGCCGGCGCACCCGCTCAACGTGAAGCCCTTCCTGGTCGGAGAGCTGACCCGGGCGCCAGGGGCCGACGGCGGCTCCACCCGGGACGATGGCGAGGTCGGCCTCGACCTGAAGTGGGGGGTCACGCGCAGCCTGGCGCTCGACCTCACCTACAACACCGATTTCGCCGAGGTCGAAGCCGACCAGCAGCAGGTCAACCTCACCCGCTTCTCGCTCTTTTTCCCCGAGAAGCGCGAGTTCTTCCTCGAGAACGCCGGCATCTTCGAGTTCGGGCTTCCCCAGCGCGACAGCTTCGAGCCGCCGCTCATGAAGGTGTTCTTCTCGCGGCGCATCGGCCTCGACCAGGGGCGCCAGGTGCCGATCGACTACGGCGTGCGCATGACGGGGCGAGCCGGCGACTGGAACATCGGCGTGCTCGACGTGCTCACGGAGGAGACCGGCTTCGATGGCGGGAGCACGGTTCCCGACGGCAACTTCGGCGTGGTTCGGCTCAAGCGCAACCTGGGCCGGCGCTCCGGTCTCGGCCTCATCTACACCGATCGCAACGACCGGTCGGTCGGACGCAACCAGGTGTACGGGGTCGACCTCGACTACAAGCCGTCGCGCGCGACCGACCTCGCCGCCTTCTGGTCGGACACCCGGGACGACGACACCGCGGGCGACTCGTGGGCGGCCGGCGCGAGCGGCGGCTACCGCTCGACCACGCTGGAGGGAACGCTGGATTGGGTGCGCGTCAACGAGGGCTACCAGCCCGACGCCGGCTTCCTCCTGCGCCGCGACTTCGAGCGGTTCACCCCGCGTCTCACCTGGCGTCCCCTGATCGGTAGGTGGGGTCTGCGCAGCTGGTTCACCGAGGCCCGCTACGACTACTTCGCCCGCGCCTCGAGCGGCGAGCTCGAGTCGCGCCGGATCGAGATCGCGCCGATCGGCCTCGGCACCTTCAAGGAGGACGGCTTCGGGCTCTACTACGACTGGGACACCGAGCGGCTGTTCCGGCCCTTCGAGATCCGGCCCGGCATCGTCATCCCCCCCGGGCTCTACCAGTTCGAGAGCGCGCGACTGGGTGGGCGCACCAACGAGTCGCGACGGGTCTCGCTGCGCGGCCGTCTCACGGCCGGCGACTTCTTCGACGGCACGCGCGACTGGTACAGCGTCACCATGCGGCTGCGCATCTCGCGGAACCTTCGGGCCGAGACCAGCCTCGACTACAACGACGTCGACCTACCCGCCGGCGCGTTCATCACCCGCATCCTCGGCCAACGCTTCGACGTCTCGTTCAGCCCCGACCTGCGGCTCAACGCGTTCCTCCAGTACAACGACGCCGCCGAGCTGGTGGGCGCCAACGTCCGCTTCAACTGGAGCTACCGCCC
>DATKDQ010000268.1:0-13330 GCA_035544635.1 Thermoanaerobaculia bacterium | reverse complement strand
ACCACCCGGTAAATCGAGCGCATCCTGCCGTTCTCCTCGACGTCGACGCGGATCCGCGCCCCGATCGCGGAGCGGTTGGTCCGGCGCCCCTCGAGTACGAGCTCGATCCAGTGGTTGCCGAAGCCGGGGTTGGCGAACAGCGCGTCGGCGAAGCGGTCGCCCGGGAAGGCGCCGCCCATCTGGGCGTAGATGTCGAGATCGCCGTCGTGGTCGTAGTCGAAGAACGCGATGCCGTGGCCCTTCTGCAGGTGCCCGACTCCGGCCGCCATGGTCACGTCCGCGAAGCCGCGGCCCGCGAGGTTTCGGTACAGCACGTTCGGCAGCAGCCCCTCGTAGTCCGGGTAGCCGGTGCCGAGGTAGAAGTCGAGCCAGCCGTCGCCGTCGACGTCGCCGAAGTTGGCCCCCATCGGCAGGTGGAACCGGTCGAGCCCCATGTCCGCCGCGACGTCGCGGAAGCCGCCGCGCCCGTCGCCCCGGTAGAGGGCCGGGCGCTCCCACGGGATCTCGGCGCCGAAGTAGCTGATCGCCGCCACCCCGACGGCGTCGACCACGCCCTTGTAGCTGGGGACGTAGAGGTCGAGGTGGCCGTCGTTGTCGAAGTCCCAGAACCACACCGGGAAGCTGTAGATCGGGCGATCGACGCCGGCCTGGGGCGCCACGTCGGTGAAAGTGCCGTCGCGGTTGTTGTGGTAGAGCCGGTTCGGCCCGCCGAGCGTCGACACGTAGAGGTCGGGGAAGCCGTCCTCGTCGTAGTCGCCCCAGACCACACCCTTGACGAAGCCGCGGTGGTCGACCCCGGCCTCCTTCGCGACCTCGGTGAAGGTGCCGTCGCCCGAGTTGCGGTAGAGGCGGCACGGGCCGTCGAAGAGGTGGTCGCCGTGCTCGCTGCCGACGTAGAGATCGACGTTGCCGTCGTTGTCGTAGTCGGCCCACGCTCCAGTCTGGGTGGGGAGCCGCTCGTCGCCGAGGCCGGCCAGGAAGGTGACGTCGGTGAAGACCCCGCCGCCGTCGTTGCGCAGGAGCGAGCTGGGATGGCGGCCCGCGACCGAGAGCCAGGCGCCGCGCAGGATGAAGGCGTCGACGTCGCCGTCGTTGTCGTAGTCCGCCTGGATGGCGTTGAGCCCGCCGTGAAGGCCCTCGAGCCCGGCCTCCTTGCCGCGCTCGGTGAAGGTGCCGTCGCGGTTGTTGCGGAAGTAGCGCGGATGGCCCTCGATGTCGGACGCCGTCACCATCACGTCGATCCAGCCGTCGCCGTCGAAGTCGTCGGCGATGACGCTGCCGAAGAGGGTCCATCCGCCGATGCCGAGCTCGGGCGCGACGTTCTCGAACCGGGGGAACTCGAGGTCCGACGCGAAGACGTCCTCCGGGATCCGGTAGGCCTCGGGCACGCCGTGCGGATACTCGCCGAGCGTCATGTGGGCGATGTTCAGGAGCCAGAGCGCCTTGGCGTGGACGATCGAGTGCTTCGGCGTCGACTCGATCACCTCGCGGAACAGACGGATGGCGTGGCGCGAGCCTTCCTGGTCCTGGTGAATGCCCGCGCCGCGCAGGGGGAGGATGCAGCTCTCGGCGCCGTGGCGGCTCGCGCAGTTCGCGGTCTCGCCCCGGCGCAGCCAGGACACTCCGTAGCGAAACGCCGTGCGCGCGCGCTCGTCGGCGGAGATCCTGCCCGCCAAGCGAGGGAGCAGCTCGTACGCCTCGCGGAACCGCGCGATCGCCTCCGGCTCGTTGCCCATCCGCAGCTCGTGGTGGCCGGCCTCGAGCAGCGCCGCGTGCCGCGCCGCCGGATCGGCGTCGGGCGCGACGTTCGCCAGCCGCTGGCGTGCGAGGTCGAGCGCGCCCTCTCCCTGCCAGAGGTTCTCGAGGTTCGCCCGCCGGCGGATCTCGTCGAGCACCTGGAGCATCCTGCGGTGGCTCTCCTCCGGCGTCATGCGGGCCGTGGCGCCGGCGGCGTCAGCCGATGCCGGCCTCGCGGCCGCCGGTCTCGACGAGTCGCCGCCGCAGGCTGCGAGCACGAGCACGAGCACGAGGACGCCGCACGACACGCCCGGCACGCCGCGACGGCAACGTGATCCGAAAAAGGTCGATGACCGCATGGTTGAACGGATGCCGAGAATGAGCGTAGGTGTCGAGGATACACGGGTCCGGCTCGCAGGGCCCCCTGCGACGTCGCTGCCGGTGGTGGGTCATGGACCGCGAGCCCGCCGGCCGATAGTCTGTCGAGGTGGATCGGATCCGGCGATGCCCCGGCCGTCAGAGCTCGATCCCGAGGTGCCTCTTGCTCGTGTTGCTCGTCGGCCCGGGCCCGATCGTCGCCGATGGTGGAGGCGAGGCCGCATTCCAGGAGGTGGCGGCCGAGGTCGGTCTCATTTTCCACCATTTCAACGGCATGTCGGGGAAGCTCTACACGCCCGAGGTCATGGGACCGGGCGTGGCGCTCTTCGATTACGACAACGACGGCGACCTCGACGTCTATGTCGGGCAGGGCAACCTGATCGACGATGCCTCGCTCGAGGAGCTGGTATTCGCTCCCCCCGGCCCGCTGCCGCTCACCCATCGGCTCTTTCGCAACGATCTCGAGGCGGCAGCGGACGGCAGGCGGGTTTTGCGCTTCACCGACGTGACGGAGGCGAGCGGGCTCACCGCGACCGGTTACAACATGGGCGTGGCGACCGGTGACTACGACAACGACGGCTGGGTGGACGTGTACGCGACCAATCTCGGATCGAACCATCTGTTGAGGAACCTGGGGGACGGGACCTTTTCCGATGTGACCGCATCCGCCGGGGCGGACGATCGGCGGTGGAGCGTGCCGGCAGTCTTCTTCGACTTCGACGGCGACGGTTGGCTCGATCTCTTCGTCGGCAACTACCACCGCTTCACGGTGGCGACCCACCAGCCCTGCTTCCTGCCGAACGGAACGCTCGACTATTGCGGACCGCTCGCCCAGCCGCCGGAGGGGCATCGGCTGCTGCGCAACCGAGGCGATGGCACGTTCGAGGACGTGACGGCGCGAGCCGGGCTCGCCGCCGCCGCGGCCACCGCGCTCGGAGCGGTGGCTGCCGACTTCGACAGCGACGGACGGATCGACCTCTACGTTGCCAACGACCAGATGGCCAACTACCTCTGGGTCAACCAGGGGGACGGCACCTTCATCGAGGACGCGTTGCTGCGAGGCGCCGCCCTCGACGCCAACGGCCAACCGCAGGCGAGCATGGGGGTGGTGGCAGGGGATCTCACCGGCGACGGCGCGATCGACCTGTTCATGACCCACCTCCTGCGCGAGTACAACACGCTGTATGTCAACGACGGCTCAGGGATGTTCACCGACGGCTCCTGGGCGAGTGGGCTGGCGGGGCCGAGCTGGGGCATGACCGGCTTCGGCGCCGCCATCCTCGACTTCGACGGCGACGGCATCGAGGACCTGTTCGTCGTGAACGGCGCGGTGCACCGCATCCCGGAGCAGGTGCACGCGGGGGATCCCCACCCCCTGAGTCTCCCGAACCAGCTCTTTCGCGGCACCGGAGGCGGCGAGTTCGAGGAGGTGCCGGCGGCGCGGCGCGAGCGGCCGGTCTTCGCAGGGGTCGGCCGCGGCCTGGCGGTGGGCGATCTCGACAACGATGGCGATCCGGACCTCGTCGTAACCAACAACGGGGGTCCGATGCGAGTCCTCCTCAACCGGCGCTCGCCCGGCGGCCGTTGGCTCGGTCTGCGTCTGCTCGAGCGGACCGGCAAGCGCGACGCCTACGGGGCTCTTGCCGCCCTGGTCCTGCCCGATGGGCGGCGGCGTTCGGGACGCGTCCACACCGACGGCAGCTTCTCGGCGGCCAGCGATCCGCGACTGCTCTTCGCGCTGCCCGGCGAGGGGGCTGTCGACCTGAGCGTCTCGTGGCCGGACGGCACGGTCGAGGAGTTCGAGAAGCTCACTCCCGGCCGCTACCTGAGCGTGCGTCAGGGAACCGGACGCTCGCCCCGCGCGGCGGGCGCTCCTTCCGCCGTGGGAGCTCTTCGCGAGCCTTGAGCCGTTCCATCCCGAGGACGATCGCGATCGCGGCCCCTGGCGGGACACCCGCCGCCTGCGGGGTGCGCTCCAGGCGTCGCGCGCAGGCCCGCGTCGCCCCGAGGATCGCGCTGCTCCTCGCCTGCGCCTCGCCGGCGGCGTGGGGGCAGCCGCAGGACCCGGCTTCCCCTCCCACCACGGCTCCCGCATCCGCGGCCGCCGTCGCCGACCTCGGCGCCATTCCGGTCCCGGTGCTCGACGATTTCGAGCCGGCGGTTCGAGAGCAGTTGGAGGAGAGCCGGTTGGCCGTCGAGCGGATGCAGGCCGATGGCTCACGCCGCGCCGACGTGACCGAGGCCCTGGGCGAGCTCTGCCTCGTGTACCTGCGCTACGAGTTGATGGCGGCTGCGGAGCCCTGTCTCCGCCAGGTGCGGGCGCTCCAGCCCGTCGACTTCCGTTGGCCCTACTATCAGACGATCCTCTACGTTCGGGACGGTGATCTCGTGGAGGCGCGGGCGAGCGTCGATGCGGCCCTCGCTCTGCGCCCCGGGGACGTGCCGGCGCTCCTGCGCTCCGGGGACCTCCATCTCCGCGAGCAGGAGCTCGACGAAGCCGAGCGCGCCTTCACCGCTGCTCTCGAGCGCGAGCCGTCGAGCTCGGCTGCCCGCTTCGGGCTCGGTCGAATCGTGGCGGCGCGCGGAGACCCCGCGGCGGCCGCCGGCCACTTCGAGGCTGCGCTTGCGGGTCAGCCTGCGGGGAGCCTGGTCCACTACCACGTGGGGATGGCGTACCGCGCGCTCGGCGAGCTCGAGCGGGCCCGTGCGGAGCTCGCCAAGAACCGGCAGCAGCCGATCCTCTTCCCCGATCCCCTGGCGGCCCGGCTCGACGCCCTGAGCGTGAGCCAGAGGGCGCTTCTCTTCCGCGGCGTCGAGGCTCGACGCCGCGGTCGTCCGGAGCTTGCCGTCGGTGCCTTCGAGGAGCTCCTCGTCTCCGACCCCGACAACGCCGATGCGCGCTACAACCTGGCGCGGGCCCTGATCGATCTCGGCCGGCTTGCCGACGCCGAGCGCCACCTGCGCCGCTCGATCGAGGTGCGGCCCGACTTCTTCGATGCCCACTTCAATCTCGCCGTCATCCTCGGCCGGCGGGAAGACGGCGACGGGGCGGTGCGCCATCTCACGCGGGCGGTGGAGATCGATCCCGACCACCTGCCGACTCGCGTGCTGTGGGCTCGCCTCGTGGCCCAGCAGGGGCGGCGGGCAGAGGCGATCGCGGAGCTCGAGCAGGTGCTGAGCATCGACGCCGCCACCCCCGGTGCCCGCCTCGCCCTCGGCGCGATCGAGGCCGACCTCGGGAACCTGGAAGCGGCGAAGCGACATCTGCGGGCGGTGGCCGAGCAGGCGGCGGGGGCCGATCGCGAGCGCAGCCAGGCGCACCTCCTCCTGGCCCGGCTCGACCCGCGCGGGACGCCGCGCCAACAGGTCCTGGCGCACCTGCGCAGCGCGGTCGACCTCGACCCGGGCGGCGCGCCGGCGCGAGCTGCGCTGGCCGAGGAGCTCGCCCGCGGCGGCGACCTCGCCCCGGCGGCGGACGAGTTCGGCCGGCTCGTGGAGCTCTCCCCCGAGGACGCCGGGGCTCACCTGGGACGGGGGATGACGCTCGTTCTGGCCGGCCGGTATGGCCGCGCCCGTGAGTCCCTCGAAGCGAGTGTCGGCCGACTGCCCGATCACCCCGCGCTGGGCGACCTGCTGGCGCGCCTCCTCGCTACCTGCCCCGATCCCGCGGTCCGCGACGGCGAGCGCGCCATCGTCCTCGCCGAGCGGGTGGTCGAGGTCGACCCCACCGTCGATCACCTCGAGACCCTGGCGATGGCTCTGGCCGAGGCGGGCCGCTGGGAAGAAGCTGCGGTCTGGCAGCGACGGGCGCTGGCTCAGGAGGAGGCGTCGAGCGGGTCGACCTCCGAGCGCCGCCGTCACCGGTTGACGCTCTACGAGCAACGCCAGCCGGTGCGCGCCCCCTGGATCGGCCCGCAGTGAGGCGGCGGAACAGCGCAGGAAGGAACGAAAGAAAAGAAAAGGGGAGGAGGCCTCAGACCTCCTCCCCGGGATCTCGCGAGGCTCGCTGGCGCGAGCCGATTCGTTGACTTGACTGGGACCTGACTAGTCCCGTCGCCTTACCCGCACCTCACTCAGAATCGAACCGAGAGCATGGACCGGAGCTGGCGCGGTCGCTGGAAGTCGCGCCGCACCCGCATCGGCTCACCGTAGAGCCCGACGTTGATCTGCTCCTGCTCGTTGGTCACGTTGGTACCCTCGACCCGAAGCTCGCCGCGCACGTCTCCACGGATCGGAAAGCTCCAGGCGGCGCTCAGGTTGAGGTCGTAGAAGCCGTCGAGCCGCCGGGTGCCGTTCCTCTCCAACGGGACGAACACGTTGTTGAGGATGTCGTTGACCGAAGGTGCGGGGAGGTTCTCGGCCCGGCCCCACGCGACCCCGCCCTGGACGGACAGCAGCCCGCCCAGGTTGAAGGTGTGGTTGCCGACGTTCCACTGCTTGAAGCCGAAGGTCTTCCAGATGTACTCGCGGTCGACGCCGGAGCCCTGGTGGCTCTCTCCACCGGATCCGACGCCACCCTGGAGCCCATCCCGGCCTGCCCGGTTGATGGTCGAGAGCGACTTGCCGAGATGCGGGCTCAGGAGGGCCTGGCAGTCGACGGGGACGGTACGAGCGGCCTGGAGGGCCGTACAGGCGTTGATCGTCCCCTGGGTGAGCACCTGACCCAGGTCCTCGCCGTAGGCCGAGCTGCTGTTGTCCCACCAGGCACCGGAGCCGGTGGTCTCGAGCTTGGCCAGGGTGAGGTTGTTGTAGACCGCGAAGCCCTTGCTGAACTGCCGGTTGAGCTGGAACTGGACCGCGGTGTACTCCTTGAAGGGGTCCTCGAAGGCGTTGATCAGGTGCTCGGGCACCGCCCCCAGCGCGCGCAGGTTGGTGCGGAAGTTGTCCACGCTCGAGCTCAGCAGGAAGGTGGTGTTGTCGGGCTCGCGCTGGATGGTGTTCATGATCATGTCACCCAGCTCCCAGTAGATCGCCTTGGCGTCGAACGCCCAGTTGCGGGCGAACTGCCACTCGAAGCCGATGATGATCTCGTCCTTGTAGTAGGGGTCGAGCTCGATCGGCGGGATGACGCCCGCCGCGGCGAGCTCGAACTGGCGGCCCGGCCGGTCCTGCTGGAAGGGCACCGTGTACCCCTCGCCGAAGAAGCCGCAGAAGCCGAGCGCGGGGACGATGCCGGAGCTCCCGAGGAAGACGTCGAGTGCCGAGCAGTAGAGCCACCAGTCGGAAGCGTTGTGGCCGGTCCACCCCTCCATCAGCCAGCGATTGGTGAACTGCTGGTTGAGCTGGGCGTAGTAGCGGCCGAGGTTCAGGCTGGCGAGCATCTTGCCGTCGCCCTTGATGTCGTAGCTGGTCGAGAACCGCGGCTCGATGGTGGTGGTGTCGACCACCTTGTGGTCGAGGTCGTTGAGGTTCTCCTGCTGCGCGGCCCGCACGCCGACGTTGAAGGTCCAGTGGTCACCGATGGTGAAACGGTCGCGGGCGTAGAGCGTCAGGTTCGCGTTCTTGCTGTCGGCGCTCGACCGGCCCTGGGCCACCAGGTCCGGAGGGTTGTAGTCGATCCACGAGCAGATGTTGCCCTGCGCGAAGCCGCAGTTGTCGTAGCCGGTCGGGCTCGCCGGGTTGAAGTTGTCGCCGTTGTAGAAACCCATGCGGTGCACGTCCTGGCGCCACTCGACCTCCTGCCAGTCGACCCCGAACTTGGCCTCGTGGTGCTCGCTGGCGAACCAGGTGAGCGCGGCGTTGGCCTGCTCGCGGGGGTACTCGTTGAGCCCGAAGCCGTTGTCGAGGATCCAGCCGTTGTGCCACGACTGGTTGTCGGCGTCGTCGGCGTAGACGCGGTAGTTGTTCCCCGGCAGGTGGCACGCGTCGCCGCCCAGGTTCTCGAGGGCGCACAGCTCGGCCATGGCCGGGTCGCCCGGGTAGCCGTTCGGCGCCCGTTGCTTGGTGAGGATCGCCTGCACGATGTCGGTGTCGCCGTTGGCGGCGAGGAGCTTGTTCTCGTCCGAGGTCTGGGTGGCGAGCTTGGTCTCGAGGAAGAGGTCGCTCGAGATCGAGAAGTTCCAGCTCAAGCTCGCCAGATCACCGCTCAGGTCGTGCGGGGTGTGCCCCCACTCGTCGTTCTGCGGCACGTGCGCGTAGTTGCGGCGCACCGGGCTGTCCACCCACGACAGCGCGACCTGGTGCTGGGTGCCCGGCTGGAAGTTGAGCTTGGCGATCTTCGCCGAGAACTCGACGCTCGAGTCGATCAGCCTGCCGCCGATGAGCTGGTCGAAGTTGCCGGTGGTGGAGTCGTTGTAGGCGGCGAAGAACCAGGCCTTGTCCCTGAGGATGGGGCCGCCGAGGGAGGCCTCGAGACTCTCGGACTCCTGGTCCTTCTCCTCGGGCTTGCGCTTGAAGAAGTCGCGCGGCGCCGGCCCGATCTGCAGCGTCTCGAGGATGGGATGCTCGTCGTACTCGCCGTACCACGAGCCCTTCGAGTACTCCCCGAGCACGTCGCCGTGGAAGGTGTTGGTGCCCGACTTGATGATCACGTTGGTCGACGAGCCGACCACCCGCCCGTACTCCGCGCCGGCCCCGCCGGCCTCCATCGTGACCTCGGTGGTCGCGGTGGTGGGCAGGATGACGCGGCTGCCGCCGAGGCGCGAGAAGGTGGTGTCGACGCCGTCGATGTAGACCCCCTGATCGGCGAAGTGGCCGCCATTGACCGAGGGGCGCATCTCCTGGATGTCACGGTTGTCGGCGTCGTTGGTCACCCCGGGGAGCATGTTGATCATGCCGTAGTAGGAGCGGGTGGTGCCCGCCATCTGCTGCCCGACCTCTCCGGTGAGCGAGCCACCGGCGGTGACGTTGAACTTGTCGACCATCGGTGCTTCCGAGGTGACGGTGATCGTCTCTTCGGTCCCGAGGGCCATCACCAGGTTGATCTCGGCCTTGCCGCCGGCCGAGACCTGCGCCGACCCCGCGGCCTCCTGGAACCCCTCGAGCATTCCTTTGACCGTGTACGAGCCGGGTACCAGGAGCGCGAAGCGGTAGTAGCCCGCCTCGTTGGTGACGGTCGACTGCGCGCCTCGCGGACTATCGATCGTCACCATGACGCCGGGGAGATTCTGCCCCTGGACGTCGGTGACCCTACCGCTCACGACGCCGGTCTCGGGCCCGTCCGCTGCCGCGAGCCCGGCGATCAAACTGAGCACCAGCCATACTCTGAGGGTTGTCCTCATTGCGTCTAGCTACCTCCTACGGTCAGTGCGACTCGGCCATCGTGGCCGTCTCAGGCTCACCCGCCACGGCAGCAGGTGTCTCTTTAAGAGAAAAAAATCCACACGTTCGCACTGTGCAATTCTCGAGCCACCGAGCCGTCTCGGTGCAGGGCCGAGGATCAGCCCTTGAAACACCTGCTCCTCCTCATCGACCCCTGGCGCGGAAGCACCGCTCGAGCAACCGTTTACCGTGCCTGGGCAGCGACCCCGTGGCGCCGCGGAGTAGGATGACCGACCGGATGGAGCGAGCCGACCGCCTCCTCGTCTTCTTCAGAAAACCGGACGCCTGGTTCAATCGATTGGTCCGAGCAGCCTCCGGCCTGATCCCGGCGCTGCTCCTGGGCTGCGGCCCGGCCGAGGGTGACCGACCGCAGCACCTCGACTCGACCGACAGCGAGCCGCCGCTCTTCGTCGACGTGGCGGCAGAGTCCGGGCTCGATTTCGTCCACGACAACGGCGCCACGGGCGAGTTCTACTTTCCCGAGCTCGCCCACGCCGGCGCCGCCTTCCTCGACTTCGACAACGACGGCTGGCTCGACGTCTACCTGGTGCAGTCGGGTCCGCTCCCGGCTCGACCCTCGACCGAGCTCAACGCCAACCGGCTCTACCGCAACCTTGGCGACGGCACCTTCGAGAACGTCACCGCGACGGCGGGCGTCGGCGATCGAGGGTACGGCACCGGGGTCGCCGTCGCCGACTACGACCGCGACGGCTGGGTCGACCTCTATGTCACGAACCTCGGAGCCAATACCCTCTACCGCAACGACGGCCCGGGCGCCGATGGCCTGATCACCTTCACCGATGTCACCGCCGAGACCGGGGTCGGAGACCCCGGCTACTCGACGTGCGCCGCTTTCTTCGACTTCGATCGCGACGGTGACCTCGACCTGTACGTCTGCAACTACCTCGAGTGGTCACCGCGAGCCGAGCGCCCGTGTTTGGGCTTCAACGGCCGGCGCGGCTACTGCCGGCCTGGGGAGTATCCGCCCCAGTCCGACACGCTCTACCGCAACGACGGCGCCGGCGCGGACGGTCGTGTCACCTTCACCGACGTCAGTCGCCACGCCGGCATGCGAGCCGTGAAGGCGGCCGGCCTGGGCGTCGTGACCGCCGACTTCGACGGTGACGGTTGGGTCGATGTCTACGTCGCCAACGACCAGATGCCGAACCACCTCTGGATCAACGCTGGCGACGGCACCTTCCGCGAGGAGGCGCTCCACCGGGGCGCCGCCATCAACGACCTCGGCCTGCCCGAGGCGGGGATGGGGGTGGCGACCGAGGATTGGGACGACGACGGCGCCTGGGACCTCTGGGTCGTCAATTTGAGCGGTGAGACCAACACCTTCTACCGCAACCTCGGCGGCGGGGAGTTCCGGATCCTGACCGACGAGCTGCGGCTCGGCGCGGTCAGCCAGCCCTACACCGGGTTCGGCACCGGTTTCTTCGACTACGACAACGACGGGCACTTCGACCTCTTCATCGCCAACGGCAGGGTGAACGTCGGCGACGACATGGAGTTCGACTACGCCGAGCCCAACCAGTTGCTGCGCGGCCTCCCCGGCGGCCCGTTCGAGGACGTGTCGGCCCGGGCTGGCCCCGCCCTCGCCCTGCTCGAGGTCAGTCGGGCCGCCGCCTTCGGCGACTACGACAACGACGGCGACGTCGATATCCTGGTGGCGAACAACGATGGGCCGGTGCGGCTGCTGCGTAACGAGGTGGGGAGCCGAAGTCACTGGCTCTCGGTGCAGCTCATGGGTCTGACGGGGAACTTCGACCGCGACGGTCTGGGGTCGGTCATCACCATCGAGGCCGCCGGGCGCATCCGCCGGCGCCAGGTGCAGCCGGCCTACAGTTACGGCGCGAGCAACGACCCGCGAGTCCATTTCGGGCTCGGCCAGGTCGATCGGATCGACCGCCTCCACGTCACCTGGGCCGACGGCACGACGCAGGTTCTCGAGGGCGTGACGGCGGACCAGTTGCTGCGGGTGGAGTGCTTTGGCGCCGAGGACGGCGCGCGTCGCCCGTAAGATGACCGGAGGGGCTCCTGACCATGGGAAATGACCGGCGGCGAGCAGAGCAGCCCAGGGCCAGGCCGCGACCGCTGAGTCCGCCGGTCCGATCGCCGTCCCGAATCCGGCGAACGTGGGCTGGGGCGTTGGTGGCCGTCTCGCTCGCCACTGTGGCGACGATCCTCGTCTTCGCGCTGGCCCCGCGGTCGCGCGACCACCTCGCGCCGCCGGGGGCTCCGTCCCCCGAGGTCCCACTGATCGACGATCTCGGCGCGCTCGATCGCTCGTTTCAGGCTGCAGTCGACGGGAGAGTGGCGGCGGTCCGGCGCGACCCGACGAGCGGCGAGGCGTACGGTGAGCTGGGCCGGCTCTACCACGCCCACGGCTACTTCGCCCTTGCCGGCCGCTCGTACGAGATCGCCCACGGTCTGGCCCCGCAGGCTGCCGCCTGGCCGTACTACCTGGGGGTGCTCGCCAGCGGTCGGGGGCAGACCGGCGAGGCCATCGAATCGCTTCGCCGGGCGCTCTCGCTCGACCCCGGCTACCTCGCGACCTACCTCCGGCTCGGCAACCTCCTCCTCGCCGACGGTCAGCTCGCCGCGGCCGAGGAGATGTACGCCGAGCTCGTCGACCGGGCACCCGACGATCCCTGGGGATACCTCGGACGCGGCAAGGTGGCGCGCCGCCGAGGGCGGCTCCCGGACGCGGCAGCGCTGTTCGAGCAGGCGGTCGGCCGCGCTCCCGAAGACCGCGAGGGCACCTACCTGCTGGCGATGACCTACCGCGAGCTCGGCCGGCGAGAGACCGCTCTCCGTCAGCTCGATCGGCTCGACTCCAGGTCGCGGGCGTGGCCGCCCGATCCGCTGATGGAGCTCATCCGGACCGGTCGTCACGACCTTCAATCCCTGGTCCAGGTGGCCAACCGGCTGCTGGCGGAAGGCAATGCCGAGGGCGCCGAGACCCTCTATCGCGCCGTGCTCGACTCCGAGCCCGGTCACTTCGATGCGCTCTACAACCTGGGGATCGTCTACGGCCGTCAGGGGCGCTTCACTGAGGCGGAGGCCTCGCTCGAGGCGGCGATCCGCAGCAGACCCGACCGCACCGAGCCCCACTTCGCGCTCGCCGCCACCTACGCCTCGCAGCAACAGTTCGAGAAGGCTGACGCCGAGCTCGCGGCGGTGCTGCGTCTGGACCCCGAGCACGCGGGCGCCCGCTCGCTGCTCGCCGGGCGGCGACCGTGACTCGGTCCCGCCGCCTCCTGACCGCCTCCTTGCTGGCCTCGATGGGGCTGCTCCACCTCCGCTGCAAGGGTCCGGAGGCGAGCCGCGCCGTGACAGTCTCAGGGGTGGGCGCTCCGACCGCCGCCGCGGCGCCGATCTTGGTCGATGTCAGCGCCGAGGTAGGGCTCGACTTCCGGCACGAGAACGGCGCGTCGGGAGAGCTCTACTATCCCGAGTTGATGCAGGGCGGCGCGGCCTTCCTCGACTTCGACGGCGACGGTCGTCTCGACGTCTTCCTGGTGCAGTCCGGTCCACTGCCGCCGCGCGACGATCCCCGCGCGGCGGACCGCCTTTATCGCAATCGCGGCGACGGCAGCCTCGAGGACGTGACCTCCGCCGCCGGCCTCGGCGACGGAGACTACGGCTCGGGAGTCGCAGCCGCGGACTACGACGGTGACGGAGATGTCGATCTCTACGTCACCAACCTCGGCCCCAATCGGCTGTGGCGCAATCGCGGCGACGGCACCTTCGAGGACGCGACGGCGCGGGCGGGCGTCGGCGATCCGCGCTACTCGACCAGCGCCGCGTTCGTCGACTACGACGCCGACGGCGACCTCGATCTCTACGTCTGCAACTACGTCGAGTGGTCGCCCGCCCTGGAGAAGGTCTGCCTCGGCCCGATGGGTCTGCGCGCCTACTGCAGCCCCGGCGAGTACGAGCCGCAGCG
>DATKDQ010000267.1:0-11484 GCA_035544635.1 Thermoanaerobaculia bacterium | reverse complement strand
CCACAAAACCTCCTGGATCTGAGCACGGAAGCGCGTCGTGCGCTCCGCCGCATTTGGAACAAAAGATCGACCCTCGTCGTCGCCTTCTGGAAGCAAGCAGAACTCTTTTGATCCGTCAACTGATTATGCAATCCTCAATAGGTGTGTCGGCGGAGCCCTTGTGACCTCCTTCGCCGAAAGCCCATTCTCCAGCGCGAGGGTCTTGATCCGGTTTTCGAGCTCCGTCCACCTCTCGATAAATGCGCCCGTCGGTCCAATGGGTGCTTGGCCTGTGTCCACTCCGAAGAGGAAGCGAAGTAAAACGGTCGCAATGGCCAAGTAATTGTCGATGTCCGACAGTTCGACGGTTAGGCCACCCTTGGCTCCATGATAAAGATCGTTGCGGAGACGGTGGTACCACTCGATATCGGAGAGATCGATTCCGCCGAGCAGGTCTCCTGCGTGCTGGTCGAGGAGATCGAGTAGGTCAGGAAAGTACGCCCCTTCAAGGACCTTGCGCGCCGGGCCATCGCTGCCAAGGGCTAGGGTATTCCATCCGGCCTGGGGGGCAAGTGAGGGCTCGTGGGGGCTCGTGGGAGCGTCGCTGGGAGCCTGGCGCCCGCCAGAAGCGCGGATTTCAGCCTGACGCGCGCCAGAAGCGCGGATTTCACTTCCTGTTGGCCGAACCGCGGGGCTGGAGAGAGTGGCTCCGGCGCTCCGGCCTCTCGAACGGCTCTCCGGAGGGCCGGGATGGGCGGCGAAGCCGCCACTGGGGACACACTCTCCCTGGCCGCCGGGTCGCCTCGGCGTGAGTGGGTCAGGAGGCGAGGTGGGGGGCAGTAGCTGGAGGGCCGCGCTGGGACTCGGGTGATGACTTCCGATCGAGGTGCCTGAGGATCCTGCCGACGACCGGCGGGTCGGTGAGGAACGAGATCACCCGCATCTGGTGCCCGCAATCTTCGTCGGCTGCCTAGGCGCCAGCGACCTGATCTACTGCCAGGCGGTGCGGAGCCAGAAGCTCGTGGCCGAGATGCCGGAGGACGAGCTCGAGGCGAGGCTGTTTCCCAATCCAGGCAGGAGGTGCTCAGGCCCTTGCCGCCACAGCCCTTCGAGCTGGCGGCGTGGTCGCGCCACAAGGTGGGCCGCACGGTCGACATAAGCTATTGCCGAGGCGTTGTCGGATGTGGCTCTTCGACTTCGCTCAGTGCGCCCTGAGCTTGTCGAAGGGCGCACCCGCAACCGATTCGAGTGAGCACGGCATCTCGAGCAACAGAGTGCCGCGCTCGTGACTCGGGTGACGGCTGGCGCCGGGATGGCTCGGCGCTACTTGACGGTCGTCGACTGCAGCTCCAGCGTGTAAAAAGGCTCGCCCGTCTCGCTCGGCACGACCATTTTCACGAGACCGACTCCGCGCGCGAGCCACGTGTCGATGGTGTGCGTGACCGTGTAGCCGCCTGCGGCGGGCTTCCTGATGCGAGAGTGCATCACGGACTTATAGGTCCCGGACGGAACGGTGATCGGACCCGACGGCTCGCCTCCTCGTGAGCAGCGCCCTCGCCGCCGCGTCCGCGTCGACGCTCGGCGTGCCGCTCGCCCTCGCGGCGGTGACGCTCGTCACCGAGGACCTGACCTGCATCGCGGCCGGCCTCCTCGTCGCGCGCGGCGAGATCGGCTTCCTGCCCGCGGTGATCGCCTGCTTCGTCGGCATTTTCGTCGGCGACCTGCTCCTCGTCGCCGCGGGGCGCTGGCTCGGCCGGCCGGCGCTGGCGCGGCGGCCCCTGCGCTGGCTGGTGACGCCCGAGGCGGTCGAGCGCAGCGCGCGCTGGTTCGCGCGGCGCGGTCCGAGCGCGGTCTTCGTCTCGCGCTTCGTGCCCGGCAGTCGCCTGGCGCTCTTCGTCGCGGCCGGCGTCCTCCACGCGCCGCTCGTGCCGATCGCCCTGGCGCTCGCCGTTGCCGGCGCGATCTGGACGCCGCTGCTCGTCGGGCTCGCCCGCTACGCGCACGGCGCGGCGCTCCACTACTTCGAGAGCTGGGGCCGGTGGGCGCTGCCGGCGGTGCTCCTCGCCGCTCTCGCGACGCTCGTGCTGGCGAGCGTGTGCGGCTGGTCGAGATCGGCAACCACTGCCGCGGCGCGATCTTCTGCGACGGCCGCGCGCTCGAGACGCCGGCGCTCGCGCGCCGAATCGACGAGATCGCGCACAGCCTCCCCGGTTTCCACTTCGGCCGGTTCGACCTGCGCGCGCCGTCGCTCGAGGCGTTCCAGGCCGGGCGCGACCTCTCGGTACTCGAGGTCAACGGCGTCACCTCGGAGGCGACCCACATCTACGAGCCGGGCGCCAGCCTGCGCGCGGCGTACCGCACGCTCTTCGCGCAGTGGCGGCTCGCCTTCGAGATCGGCGCGGCCAACGTACGCGCCGGTGCGCGCGCGACGTCGGTGCCCGAGCTGCTGGCGCTCCTGCACCGGCGCCGGCGCCTGCGGCAGCGCGCTGCGCTGGAGCGCGCCGAGGCGCGTTAGACTCGGACGATGCGCGCTCCGGCCGCTCCCCTGCTCGTGCTGCTCGCGGTCCTCTGCGCACCCGCAGGAGCGGACACACCCGCCGAGCGCTCGACCGGACAGGTCGAGACGACGGTCGAGCCGACGCTGCCCGCCAACGGCGTCGCGATCGAGCTCGGCGCCGACGAAAAGCCGGTCCTGCGCGACGGCAAGGCGACGGCGAGCGAGTACCGCCTCTTCACTTTCCGGCCGCCGCCGAGCGCCAAGCAGGTGGCGGCGATGCTCGCCGCGGTGGCGCCGCGCCTCTCCACGCACCACGCGGTCGCGTTCCCCGAGCCCCTCCTCGCCGCCGCCGTCGACCGCAGCCATCGGTTGCCAGGCGCGCCAGGGCCTTCCCTCCCGGCCGGTGCCAGACCGCCATCCTCTCCTCGCCCACCGCGAGCCAGTGCCAGAAGCGCCGCGGGTCGTTCATCCAGTTCCCACCGCGTGAGGCCCCCATTCTCCGGCAGGCGCGCGTCCTCGGCATGGAGGTCTTGCCCGGGATCGCCCCGAGGAGCAGAATTGCGGCACCCCATCCCCTTGGTCGCTTAGTCGGAGCTCGTCATGCCGCGGACGAGTCGGACATTCCGGGTCTTCGTCAGCTCGACGTTCACGGATCTCAAAGCCGAGAGAGACGCCTTGCAGGAGCGCGTCTTCCCCGCACTGCAGCAGCTTTGCCGCGCGCACGACTGCAGGTTTCAGGCGATCGACCTGCGCTGGGGGGTCAGCGGGGAGGCGACCAACGACCAGCGCGCACTCCCCATCTGCATCGAGGAGGTTGCCCGCTGTCAGGCGATCACGCCAAGGCCGAACTTCATCTTGCTGCTGGGCGACCGCTACGGCTGGCGTCCGCTCCCCTACGAGATCCTGGCCGATGAGCTCGCCGGTCTTGCCGCTTGCATCAGCGAGCCGGAGGAGCGACGGCTGCTCGACTGGTACCGGCGCGACGACAATGCGCGGCCCCCGGTCGACCAGCTGCGCCGCCGCGCAGGAGAGCTCGCGGATCCGGAGGTCTGGCACTGGCGCGTCGAGCGTCCCCTGCGGCGGGCGCTCGAGAGGGCAGCGGAGGCAACCGGCCTCCCCGCCGCGGCCCGCCTGAAGTACTCCGCCTCCGCCACCGAGCAGGAGATCGAGGCAGGCGCACTCCAGGCCCAGGACCCTCGGCGCCACGTCTTCGGCTTCTTCCGCACGATCGAGGGCCTGGTGCCCGGCCCGGCGAGCGCGGACTACCTCGACCTCGATCGCGACGGCGCACTGGACCGCGAGGCAACGGCACGCCTCGATGCCCTCAAAGGGCGCCTCCGCAGCCACCTGGGCAGCAACGTGAGGACCTACCGCGCGCGCTGGACCGCTTCCGGGGTCTCGACGGACCATCTCGATGCCCTCTGCGAGGACATGCTGTCGCGGCTTTCGCGCGTCATCCGCCGCGAGGTCGATCGTCTCGAGACCGAAGACGAGCAGGCCCGCGAACGCACGCTGCACGCGGCGTTTGGCAGGGACCGCGCGCGCTGCTTCACCGGCCGGGACTCGCCGCTCGCGGACATCGCCGCCTACCTGCGCGGCGACGCCGATCGGGCGCTCGTCGTGTGGGGTCACGGCGGCAGCGGCAAGTCCGCCCTCATGGCCGAAGCGGTGCGGCGAGCCCGCGAGGACCACCCGGACGCGGTGGTCATCGAGCGCTTCGTCGGCGCCACCCCGGCATCGGCCGACGGCGGCGGGTTGCTGGCCGGCGTCTGCCTGGAGATCGCCCGTGAGTACGACCTCGACGACACGGCCATCGCCAGCGACTTTCGCTTGCTCATCCAGGAGCTGCCCAGGCGCCTCGCGGCGGGGCGCGCCGGCCGGCCCCTGGTGCTCTTCCTCGACGCGCTCGATCAGCTGACGAGCCCAGAGCGGGTGGCTGACCTCGACTGGCTGCCGATCCGACTCGCCGAGCACGCGAAGCTGATCGTGTCGGTGGCCACCGGCGACAGCCTGGAGCACTTGCGGACACGCGAGCCGCCACCGGACTTCGTCGAGCTCGCGCCGATGCCCGCCTCCGAGGGCGACCAGCTGCTGGAGCGCTGGCTGGCGAGCGCCGGCCGCGAGCTCACCGGCGAGCAGCGTGCCGCGGTTCACCACGAGTTCGCGCGCTCGGGTCTCCCGCTCTACCTCAAGCTCGCTTTCGAGGAGGTCCGGCGCTGGCGCTCGTTCGATGGTGTCGGCCGCCTGGGCAACGGCGTGCCCGGCGCCGTCCGCGCCCTGATCGAACGCCTGTCCGACGACGCCAACCACGGAGCGGTCCTTACCACGCAGGCCTCGAGCTACCTGGTGGCGGCGCGCCACGGCCTGACGGAGGACGAGCTCCTGGACCTGCTCTCGGCAGACGCCGCCGTGCTCGCCGCCTTCCGGCTCCGCAGCCCACGCTCGCCGCGGGTAGCCCGCCTGCCGGTGGTGGTCTGGTCCCGGCTGTACCTCGACCTCGAGCCCTATCTCACCGAGCGCCAGGCCGACGGGACGCGGGTCATCGGCTTCTACCACCGCCAGCTCGCCGAGGTCCTCGCGCACGAACATCTGGATCCGGCGACGCTCCGGCGAGCCCACCAGTCGCTCGCGGCGCACTTCGACGGGCAACAAGCCTGGCTCGACCCCGTATCGAGACTGCCGAATCGCCGCCAGGCCTCCGAGCTGCCGTGGCAGCAGTGGCAGGGCGGCTTGGGGGGTCTCCTCGACGACCTCGAAGCGACGCTCACCGACCTCGAATTCCTCGAGATGAAGTGTGCCGCGGGGGTGACCTACGATCTGGTCGAGGACTACCCGAGGGCGTGGCCGGCAGAGAGTGGCGACAGCGGGCCGCAACACGTCCGCGCGTTCCGCCGCTTCATCACGCGCCATGCCTCGATCTTCGACCGCGATGCCCAGCAGGTCGTGCCGTTCGCCTGGAACTACGCGGCCGGAGGGCCGGTGGCGCGAGCCGCCGAGGCGGCGCTCGAGCGCAGCGGCTGGAGCTCCCGGCCCTGGATCGAGCTACTCGACCGGCCGCCGTTCGTCGAGGAGCCCGCACTCAGCAGCACGTTGGCTGGCCATGCCGGACCGGTCACCGCGGTGCGCCTTTCGGCCGACGGCAGCCTTGCCGTCTCCGGCGGCGAGGACGACACCCTGCGGATCTGGGACGTCGCGCGGGGAGTGTGCAGGCACGTGATTCCGGCCGACCAGAAGGGGGTCAACGCGGTGGCGATCTCCCGCGACGGTCGGGCCGCCAGCTCGGGCGGCGCCGACGGCACGGTGAAGGTCTGGGAGGTGAGGAGCGCCTCCTGCGTGGCCGTGCTGGCGGGCCACCACGGTGAGGTTCGGAGCGTCGCACTCGCCGATGGAGGCCGGCTCGTTTCCGCTGGCGACGACGGGCTCGTCCGGGTCTGGGACGTCGAGGGCGGCGCGGAGCGCAGCCCTCTGGCGGGCCACTTCGGCCCGGTGCGCTGCGTGGCGGCGACGGCCGACGGCTCGGTGGTGGTGTCGGGTGGCGAGGATCGCTTCGTCCGCGTCTGGGACGCGCGCCGGGGGCGGGTCCGCGCGGTGCTGCGCGGGCACGCGACCCCGGTCCAGGGGGTCGCGATCGATGCGACCGGTTCCGTCATCGTCTCCTGCTCCGGGCAGGTCCCCGATGCCGGAGGCATCGTGCCGTACGACCTGCTCGACGGCTCCGAGGTCGCCTTCTGGAACCAGCAGGGAGCCGGCGGCCCGGCAGGTAGCTGCCACGAGGTCGGAGAGCGCGGCGGGCGCACGGCCGGAGTCCTCGCCTCAGTCATCCATGCCGTGGCGCTCTCTGCCGACGGTGCGGTGGCGGTGAGCGGCGCCTACGACCGCTCCGTCGGGGTGTGGAGCGCTGCCCGCCGGCGCGCCGTCAAGCGCCTGCACGGCCACGCGGAGCGAGTCCTCGACGTCGCGCTCGACGCGACCGGGCGCGTGGCCGCCAGCGCTTCTGCCGACGGGACGATCCACATCTGGTCGCTGGCCGGCACCGCCCCGCCGCAGCGCCCGCCGACGCGTCGCATCGGTCGGATCGGCCGCGGGAGGCGCACGCGTCTGGCGGAGCGGGCAGGGCTGCTCTGGCGAAACGCCCGCCTGCGCCGGTGGCTGGTTCTGCCAGCGGCCGCCGCCGCGCTCGGCGCGGCGCTCGCGATCTCGCTCGACGCGCTGGCGACCGCGATGGGCGACGCGCCGGCGGCGCGTGCCGCAGCGAGCTGGTCGCGCTATGGCGGGGTCGTCCTCACCCTGCTCACGGTTGCCTACATGATCGAGTGGCGCATCGTGTTGAAGGGCGACTCGCACGTCTGGAGGCAGCCGATCCTGCCCCGCCCGCTGCGGGCGATCCTCGACCTCGCGCTGCTGCCGATTCTCCCCTTCTTCCGCGCCCTCGACTGCCCGCTCTGCGGCAGCCGCATCGCCGGCCGCCGGCGTCTGTTCCACTGCGCGTCCTGCGGCTTCCGCGACCCGTTGCTCTTGCGGAGGGAGCGCTGATGTCTCGCGGGCAGCGGGTCGCCCAGCTCTTGCGGCAGGCCACCGCCGCCGAGACCCTCTCCCTGCGCTGCCGCTGTGGCGAGTCGCTGACCCTGGCGGCGAACCTGGCGGGCAGGAGAGGCCGCTGCCCGCGCTGCGACCGCTGGCTCCGTCCCCCGTGCGAGAAGCGAGGGGGCGGTGAGGGTGAGTCCACCCATCCGATGAAAGCCGCCAAGGTCGCGTTGATGGACCCCACCTTCGCCCCGGCGGGATCCGCCTACTACTCGGCCCAGCTCCACACCTTCGTTCCCGGCATGTTCCACCTCTTAGCGTGGGGCGCGCTGATCTCGTCTCTCGACCGGCCGGGCAGGGCGTTCCTCGCCACCCTGGGCTTCCCGGCGGACGTCGAGGCATGGGTGCTCGGCGTCTGGTTGTTGGGCCTGCTGCTCGGCGCCAACTGCTGCGCGCTGCCAGTCGCCAGGGCCTACGCTCGCTTCTCGGGAAGACCCTACGCCGGCGACAGGAAGGGCTATGCCGAGGCTGGTTGCTTCGACGTCGTGCGCTGGATTCCGCTCGCCATCTACGCGACGCTCTTCTCGGCAATGCTCTGGCTCGGCCCGCGCGCACCGCAGGCCTTGCAGGCGCTGCAAACGCCCTGGCGCTTCTTGCTCGTCGGCGCCGTGTTGTCGTCGATCTCGAGCTGTTACGTGGCCCGCAGGGTCTTGCGGGCCCGCTTCGGCCGTCCGGCGCAAACCCGGCATCCACTGCCAAAGAGGAGGGAACGATGAAAGAGACGCTGCGCACCTTGGTCCTCGGGACCACGCCAACGGAGCTGGGCCTGCAGTTCCTGGCGCTCTACGCCTTCACCGTGCTGACCATCTACCAGATCCTCTTCATGCGACGGGATACCGCGGTGGTCATGAGCCATCCCAGGGTCGTCGCGGAAGCGGGATTGATGAGCCTGCTCAACCTCGGTGTCTACCACGCCATGCTCTGGTTCCTCCAGCCCTACAGCAACCTCAAGGTCTTCGCGCTCATCCTGCTCTTCGGAGTCTGGGGAGGCATCTCCAACCTCATACTGGGCGCCGTGGATCAGGACCGTTCGATCCGCGACACCGTCAAGTCCACGGGTAGCATGTTCAACTGCAACTGGCCGCTGATCCGCCGCTGCGCCAACCACGCGTTGCTCTTCCTGATCGTCGCGGCGATCTGGTACCTCCGGCCCGCCAAGTGAGTCGTTTCGGAATTGCCCGCGTGCTGGCCGGAGCCACGGTCGCGCTCCGCGAGGAAGTGGCCTACTCTCCGGCCACCTGGCTGGGAGCGCTCTTCGCGGCGGCGCCGCTGCTCGAGCCCTGGGCACAGGCAGCCCAGGCCGTCGACTTCCTGCTCGACCGCTGGTTCGTGATGGTGACGTTGGTCGTCATCTGGCGACCCTTGCTCGGACCGTTCGTGGCGTTCATGCTCTACGCGCTCTTCTTCATCGGTCGGCGGCCCGAGACGGCCGAACGGCTCCGCCGCCGTCTGCTGACGCGGATTCGCGCCGGCGGCGACGTCGCACCCGAGATGGCCGCGATCGCGGAGATCGCCGAGGAAGGCAACGTCGACCCCGATCATCTCGACGCCAGCCTCGCCCTCTGGACCGCCGCCAGATACCGCGGCGATCCGCGGCTGGAGGCCGTGGCGCGCGACCAAGTGCGAGAGCTGCTGGCGATCGATGCCCGCGAGTGGGACGGACGCTTCCTAGCCCCGCTCTACCGGGCGTGGCTGATTCGCGCCGAAGCCATGCTGCGCAGCAACCCGGCGAGCGCCCGGAGCGTTCCACCGCCGCTGCGGGCGTGGTGATGGGTAGCCTCCGCGGCACCGGTGTGCCGCCGACCGCTAGGGATTCAGCAACACCTGCCGGCCGCAGGCCCCACATGCCGTCTGCTTACCGAGGGCGGCGGGCGGGATCTCCGACACAGCACCGCAATGGGGACAGACCAGGGAGTAGACGCTCTCCCGCCGCAGGCTCCAGCGCCAGCGTCGGCGGCTGCGGGCAGTCACCAGGAGCGCGGCGAGCTCGCAGTTCTCGAGCCGATAGAGGTGAAGCTCTCCGTTGCGGGAGCCGACAGCGAGCAGGGGCGCGACGGGGCTCCAGGCCAAGGCGCGACCGCAGCTGACGGGAGCCTCCGCCACGAGCGCGCCGGAGGTCGGCTTCCAGATGCGCAGGCCGCCGTAAGCCTCAGACGCGATGAGCAGGCCGTCTGGGGAGAAGACGCAGCTGTAGGCGGGCCGGAGTGCGCAAGGGTCATTGGCCGCCGCCCCGCCTCGAAGCCATCCCAGACCTTCACCGTCCCGTCACGGGAGGCCGAGGCCATCCTCGTGCTGTCGGGAGAGAAGGCGCAGGCCTCGACCTCGCGTGCGTGACCACGGAACACCGCGAGCTCGCGGCCATCTTCGACGTCCCACCGCCGGCTGGTGCGATCGCTCATTACCGTCAGCGCCGCATCGCCGGCGGCCGACAGAAGGCGGCGGCCATCGGCGGAGAACGCACAGGCGTCGACCGATCCCTGATGGCCGACGAAAGACCGCAAGGGCTTGCCGCCGCGAGCCTTCCACAGCCGAAGCCTGCCGTCGGCCGATGCCGAGAGGATGCGCCGGCCGTCGGAAGACACGGCACAGCCATGCACGGCGTCCAAGTGACCCCTGAGGATCGCGATCTCGGCCCCCGTCCTCGCGTCCCAGAGTCTCAGCGTTTGGTCGCTCGACGCGGAGACGATCAGCTTGCCGTCGGGGGAGAAGGCGCAACCCCACACCCTGACGGTGTGGCCGCCGAGCGTCACCAGGCAGCTCGATGCCGATTGCGGCTTGGCGAGCCAGCGAAGCCAGATCCGCCGCTCGGCGCCGGCCGCCGATGCGGCGCCCCTTACCATCTCCTGGACGCGTAAGGCGAGCTGCGGTATCCTCGTGGGCATGAAGAGGCTCACGGTCACTGCCAAGCGACAGGCAACCCTCCCTGTCGAGGTTTGCGAGGACCTCGGCATCAAGGCCGGCGACAAGATCGAGCTGGACCGGCGCACCATCGAGGGCGAGTCCGTTTGGGTCTTGCGGGCCCCCGGCCGTGATTGGTCCTGGTTCGCAGCGGCGAAGCGCTACGCCAGGGGCAAGTCTCATCGGTGGGATGTCATCGAGAGGAGCATCGGCGAGGCGATGGCGGATGACGGCCCTCGGCCTTGACACGTCGATCGTCGTCCGCCTGCTCGCGGGGCTCCCGGAAACCCAGGCCCTGCGCGCCAAGCAACGACTGGAGCAGGCCTTGGACGAAGGGCAGATGGTGGTGGTCACCGACCTCGTGGTTGCCGAGGCTTACCACGCCCTGCACCACCACTACGGCGTGCCGAAGCGCGAGGCTGTCGCTCTCCTGCACCGGTTCGTGGCGAGTGGGGTCGTCGAGCTCGAGCCCGCATCCTCTGTGCCGGTGCTCGGCGAACGGGGTGGGGCGGGCTTCGTCGATCGGCTGATCCATGCGCGGCACCGAGCGCTGGGTGCACTCACGTTGACCTTCGAGCGACGCCAGTCACGGCTCGAGGGTGCGGAGCGCTTGGCCGCGGACTGACAGCGCCAGAGCTCTCCGCTGCAAACGCAAGCGGGTTGATCGACGGTGATCACGGGTTACCCGCCGCGAGACGCGATCGAGTCGTGCTCGAGCTCCTCGTGGAGGGGCTGTCGTGACGGCGGCGGCATCAGGGTTCGGCGCGCGCCTGCTCGGCTGCGCAGTCGCCCCAGTCGAGATGCTCACGGGGCGGGCGCCAGGCTCCCAGCGACGCTCCCACGAGCCCCCCACGAGCCCTGAATGGCGCGGCTCGCTCACGGAACGCGAGGCGCTCGCCCGCAACTGTTGGCCCGCGCCCGAAGTGATGGCGAACATGAACCGGGACGAACTCGGGGACCTCGGCCTCAGTCAGGCCGAGGAGCGCGCGATCGTCGCCTTCATGGGAACGCCGTCGGACGGCTACACGCCGGCCGCCGGACGGCGGTAAGACCCGCCCAGAGCGACCGGCTTCTCCGGTAGCGCGATCTGGTGTAGCCTTGCGGCAAATCCTCCGCAGGTTTCAGCTAATGCCGCGGAGCCGCACATTCCGCCTGTTCGTCAACGAGCGCCAGTTCGGTTCCTGGTTCGGCCGCGGCACCGGCTCGGGCACGGTCTTCGCTCGCGGCTTCGTGCGCCATCGCGATTACCGCGCGATTCACCTGCGCTGCTGGCGCCAGGTGTTGCCCAACGCCGCCGGGCGCGCCTCGGGCGGCTACGCTGACTGAGCCGGAGCCGCAGCGGTGAGCACCCCTCGCGACGAGAATGGGACGCCCTACCCTGCTGGCTCGAAAGCGAGCGCAGATCGGAGAGCGGCGTGTGCAGTGAGGAACCGCGATGATAACCTGTTCGAAAGCGCAGTAGGGAGAATGTAATGGCGCCGAATCCGACTCACGGGGGAGCGCGTTACGACCAGGTCCTGGTGAGC
>DATKDQ010000266.1:0-9128 GCA_035544635.1 Thermoanaerobaculia bacterium | reverse complement strand
ATGCGCACGTTGGTGAGGAAGACCTCGTTGAATCCGGAGGAGCCCGAGATCTGCTTGATCGGGCGCGGCTCGATCCCCGGCGACTTCATGCTCACGAAGAAGAACGTGAGCCCCTTGTGCTTCGCCATGCTGGGGTCGTGGCGCGTCACCAGGATCGCCCAGTCGGAGTAGTGGGCTCCCGAGTTCCACACCTTCTGCCCGTTGACCACCCACTCGTCGCCGTCGCGCACCGCGCGGGTGCGCAGGCCGGCGAGGTCCGATCCCGCGACCGGCTCGGAGAAGAGCTGGCACCAGATCTCCTCGCCGCGCGCCATCTTGGGCAGGAGCCGCTTCTTCTGCTGGTCGGAGGCGTAGGCCGCGAGCGGCGGCGCGCAGATGTTGAGCCCCAGCTCGACGAAGCCGCGCGGCACCTCGAAGCCGGCCTCCTCCTGGTCGTAGATGATGCTGTGCATGAGCGAGAGCCCGGCGCCGCCGTGCTCCTTGGGCCAGTGGATGCAGGCGAAGCCGGCGTCGGACTTCTTGCCCTGCCACTCCTTGGCGCGCGCGACCGCGTCGTCGAGCGACATCTTCCCCTGCCAGCGCCACACGCCCGGCGCGCCGTCGCTGCGCTTGGCGTTGCGCTCGAGAAAGGCGCGGCACTCGCCGCGGAACTCGGCCTCTTGCGGGGAGTCGTTGAAGTCCATCGGTGCGCTCCTTCGGGTGACTGGATACTCGTTTGTCGCGCCCCGGCCGTCACCCCGTCGTCGCCAAAAAAAAGGCGTAAGGGCGGCAGTATACTCCGGCGCTCGCATGCCGGCGTACCCCATCGAGCACGACGACGTGCTGCGCGCCTGGGTCGAAGCGCGGGTGCGGCGCTTCGAGTGGCGCGCGATCGAGAGCCCGGGTTCCCGCCGGGCGGCGGTCGCAGTGACGCTCGCACCCAACCGGGAGCTGCGGTCCTGCTTCCTCCTCACCCGGCGCGCGAAAAAGCTCACCCATCACGGTGGCCAGTGGGCGCTTCCCGGCGGCCGGATGGAGGAGGGCGAGAGCGCGGCGGACGCCGCCCGGCGCGAGCTCGACGAGGAGCTGGGGCTGTCGCTCGACGCGCTGGCGATCGTCGGCCGGCTCGACGACTTCGAGACCCGCTCCGGCTTCGTCATCAGCCCCGTCGTGCTCTGGTGCGAGGACTACCGTGAGCTCACGCCCGACCCGCGCGAGGTGGCGCGCGCCTACCGCGTCCCGATCGCCGATCTCGACCGCCCCGACGTACCGATCCTCTCCCACATCCCGCAGAGCGACCGCCCGGTGCTCTCGATGCCGATTCTCGGCGGCAAGGTGCACGCGCCGACCGCGGCGTTCATCTACCAGCTCCTCGAAGTGGCGCTCTACGGCCGCGCGACGCGGGTGGCGCACTACGAGCAGCCGGTGTTCGCGTGGCGGTAGCGATGCCCCCGCGGGTGGATGGATCTCCAGAGCCGGGACGGACTATCCCATCGCCCGCAAGGCCCTGGTCTATGATCCGGGCACGCCACTTCGGCGGTGGAAGTGGCAACTCACCGGTCAGGAGCCATACACGATGCGGCCCAATCGGATCAAGCAGCTCTGGAGAGACGGCGAGCCGGCGTTCGGGGTGTGGCTCTCCGCCTGCAGCCCGTTCCTCACCGAGCACCTGGCGGCGGTGGGCTTCGACTGGCTCCTGGTCGACGCCGAGCACTCGGCGGTCGACCTCCAGACCATGGTG
Source organism: Thermoanaerobaculia bacterium (assembly GCA_035544635.1). GTDB lineage: Bacteria > Acidobacteriota > Thermoanaerobaculia > Multivoradales > Multivoraceae > DATAFT01. Next base: position 7,408 of record DATKDQ010000266.1, on the reverse strand, counting down.
CAGATGTTCCAGGCGATCTCGCACGGCGACACCATGCCGCTCGCGCGCGTGCCCTGGAACGATCCGGTGCACATCAAGCGCGTGCTCGACAGCGGCGCCTACGGCGTCGTGGTGCCATGGGTGAACACCCGCGGTGAAGCGGAGGAGGCGGTCGCCGCGTGCCGCTACCCGCCCGAGGGCCGGCGCGGCTTCGGGCCGTGGCGCGCGGCGCTCTACGGCGGCCGCGACTACGTCCGCCACGCCAACGAGGAGATCGCCTGCATCGTCCAGATCGAGACCGTGGCGGCGGTCGAGCGGGTCGATGACATCCTGTCGGTCCCAGGGGTCGACGCCGTGATGATCGGGCCCACCGATCTCGCGATGGACATGGGCCTGCCCCCCAAGGCGGACCACCCCGACGTGCGCCATCGCGAGCTGTGCCAGCTGGTGCTCGAGTCCTGCCAGCGTCACGGCGTGGTGCCGGGCATCTTCACCAGTGGTCCCGAGGAGGCGGCGCGGCGCGCCGCCGAGGGCTGGCGGTTCCTGCCGGTCGGCTCCGACATCCAGTTCGTGCTGGAGGCGGCGATCGCCGCGCGCCGCAAGGTGCGTGCGGAGGCCGCCGCCGCTTCGTGACCGAGGATCCCGCGGGCGCTCTCGAGCGGTCGAGTCGCGATCCGGCGAGCGCGGGCGGGAGGGAGGCGCGGTCCGGGCGCTGATGCGACCGCTCCTGGTCGGGCTGCTCGCGTTCGCTGCCGCCGCGGTGATCACGCTGCGCGATGGCGCGCCGCGGCCGGTCTACCACGACGAGCTCGCCTACCTCCTCGCCGCCGACACCTTCGCGCACGGCCGGCTCGCGATGCCGGCGCACCCGCACTGGCGTCACTTCGAGAGCTTCCACGTCCTCCATCAGCCGACCTACGCGTCGAAGTACCCGCCGGGTCAGGGTCTCCTGCTCGCGCTGGGGCAGCGGCTCGGGTCGCCGATCGTGGGCGTCTGGCTCGGCGTGGCTGCCATGTGCGGGGCGATGACCTGGATGCTGGGCGGCTACCTGCCGTCGCGCTGGTCGGTCCTCGGCGGCGCGCTCGCCGTGGTCCAGGTGGCCCTCCTGTCCTACTGGAGTGGGAGCTACTGGGGCGGTGCGCTCGGCGCGTTCGGCGGCGCCCTCGTGTTCGGCGCCCTGCCGCGGATCGTGCGGTCGCGCCCCGGCCGCGTCGCCTGGGCGAGCCCCTTGGTGCTCGCTATCGGTCTGCTCGTGCTCGCCAACACCCGCCCGTTCGAGGGTGCGCTGGTGAGCCTGGCGGCGGGGTTGCCGCTGGTGGTCTGGCTCGCGCGCGCCGAGCTGCGCAGGACGCGCTGGCTTCGGGTCGCCGTTCCGATGCTCGCGGTGCTCGGTCTCGGCTTCGCCGCGATGGGCTGGTACAACGTCGCGGTCACGGGTCATCCTCTCCGCATTCCGTACTCCGTCCACAACCAGGCGTATCTGGTGCAGCCGCTCTTTGTGCTGCAGCCGCTGCGTCCGGTACCGGAGTACCGCCACGAGATCCTGCGACGCTACTTCGCCGAGTTCGAGGTGCGCGAGCTCCAGTCTCAGCAGTCGCTCGCGGGCTGGGCTTCGACCCGGTTGCGCCGGCTCGAGCGGTCGCGCGCGATTCTGCTGGGTCCGGTGCTGACTCTCCCTATGCTCCTCGTCCCCTGCGCGTGGCGACTGCGGGGAGTCCGGCTGGCGATCGCGGGGCTGGCTCTCCTCTTGGTCTCGATGGCGGTCACCATGCACCACTACGCGCACTACGCCGCGCCGGTGCTCCCGCTCGTGCTCCTGGTCGTGGTTCAAGGTTGGCGGATCGTCATCGTCGCGGCCGCCCGGCGGGGAGTGCGTCGCGGAGTGTTGATGGCCGCCGTCGTCGGGGCGGCGCTGGTATCGCGGCTCGCGATTCCGGACCCGGTGCTCCGCGTCGGGGCGGCGCGCAGCGCGAACCGGGCCAAGGCCTCGATCGAGCGGTATCTGGAGGATCAGGGCGGGCGCCACCTGGTGTTCGTGCACCACGGCCCCTTTGCCGACGTCCACGACGAGTGGGTGTGGAACGGCGCCGACATCGACTCGCGGCCGATCGTCTGGGCTCGCGCGATGATGCCGGGGGCGGACGGCGCGCTGCGCTCCTACTACGGCGATCGCCGGGCGTGGCGGGTCGATATCGCGGTGGAGAGACCCGGGATGGTCGATCTCGTCGAGCTCACCGACACGACGGCGGCGCCGGAGCGGTAGCGCTCGAGCGCTGGGCTACACTGCCGCAGGCGGGCGGCCGCGCCGGCCGCGAGCCGGGGTGGCGACACCGGTCCCGCTGGCGGCGTCACGGGGTTCACGCGGCCGCCACCCCGCGGGATCACGCGATGAAGCGGGCGGCTCGCGATGCCGCCTCTGAGGAGACGCGCGATGGCGAAGGGAAGGGCGGCTCTATTCGGGTGCGGCGCCGTGGTGGTGCTCGCGCTGGTGGTCCTGGTCGCGACGGCGGCCGGCTCGTACAACCGGCTGGTGGGGCTCGACGAGGGGGTGGACACGGCGTGGAGCCAGGTCGAGAACGTGTACCAGCGCCGCGGCGACCTGATCCCGAACCTGGTCGAGACGGTGAAGGGCGCGGCCGCGTTCGAACGCGACACCTTCACCGCGGTCACCGAAGCGCGCGCCAGGGCCGGTCAGGTCACGCTGTCGGGCGCTCCGGAGAACGCCGAGCAGCTCCGCCAGTTCGAGCAGGCGCAGGACCAGCTCTCCTCCGCGCTCTCACGGCTGCTGGTCGTGGTCGAACGCTACCCCGAGCTGCGCGCGACCGAGGCGTTCCGCGATCTGCAGGCCCAGCTCGAGGGCACCGAGAACCGCATCTCGGTGGAGCGCATGCGCTTCAACGAGGCGGCCCGCGAGTACAACACGGCGCGCCGGCGCTTTCCCACCGTGATCATCGCGCCGATCATGGGGTTCGAGCAGAAGCCGTACTTCGAAGCCGTAGCCGGGGCCGACGAGCCCCCTCCCGTGCAGTTCTGAAGCGAGGCTCGGTGGCACCCGGGCCCCGATCCGGAGCGAGCATGAGGCACCCCGTCGGTCCGCAGAGCCTTCGCGGGTGGACCCGCGAGCGCGTTCCGGTCGCCGGCCCGGCGGTGGTGAGATGAGCCCGCGTCCGGTGTTCACCGACGCGGATCTCGAGGCCATCCGCGCCGCGGTCGCCGCGGCGGAGCGCAGGAGCGCCGGCGAGATCGTCACCACCGTCGTCGAGCGCTGCGATCAGTACCAGGGCGCGCTGTGGAAGGGCGCCGCGCTCGGCGCGCTGGCGGCGGCGCTGGTGGCCTCCGTCCTGCACGGCGCGCTCGGGCTGTGGGGCGGGTCGATCTGGCTGTGGCTGGCGCTGCCGGCCTGGGCCGGCGCCGGAGTGGGCTATCTGCTGCCGGCGGTCGCGCCGGCGCTCCATCGCGCCCTGATCGGTGCCGAGGTGCTCGACCTGAGAGTGGAGCGGCGCGCCGCGGTCGCGTTTCTCGAGAACGGCGTCGGTACTACGCGCGGGCGCACCGGAGTCCTCGTGCTGGTCGCGCTGTTCGAGCATCGCGTCGAGATCCTGCGCGACAGCGGCGTCGAGCGGCGCGTGCCGGCGGCGGCCTGGCCCCCGATCATCGACCGGCTCGCGGGCGGCCTGCGCCAGGGTCGTGCCGCGCAGTCCATGCTCGCCGCGATCGGAGACATCGGCGCCCTGCTCGAGGCGAGTGGAGTGACCGGCCCCGGCGCCGACATCGACGAGCTGCCGGATGAGCCGAGCGCCCATCGTGAGTGATCGGTTCGCGACGCCGAGAGCGCAGCCGCGCGCCTTCGCGCGTGCCGCTGCCGCGCCGCGGCCGGCGCTCCGCCTGGCGTTGGCGCTCGCGGCCGCGGCCGCGACTCCCCCGGCAGCGAGCGCCCTCGAGGTCCCGTTTCTCTCCGGCCGGGTGAACGACGGCGCCGACCTGCTGTCACCGGAGGCCGAGCGGCGCCTCGAGGAGGAGCTGCGCCGGCTCGAGGAGGAGAAGGGCGCGCAGGTCGCCATCCTCACCCTCCCCAGCCTGGAGGGGGAGAGCCTCGAGGAGTACAGCCTCCGCGTCGCCGAGACCTGGAAGCTCGGGCGCGGCGCGTTCGACGACGGCGCGCTCATCCTGGTCGCGCGCGACGATCGCCAGATGCGGATCGAGGTCGGCTATGGCCTCGAGCCGGTGCTCACCGACGCCGCGTCGCGGCGCATCCTCGACGACGTCATGCGCCCCGACTTCCGCGCGGGCGATTTCGACGCCGGCGTCGAGGGCGCGGTCCGGGCGATCGGCGGCCTCCTGCGCGGGGAGGAGAACGCGCTGCCTCCGCCGCGGCGCGGCGCGGACGGCATCCCGAGCCTCGCCGGGCGCGCCGTCCTGTTCCTCCTCTTCGTCGTCGTGGTCGGCCTGTTCTCGCTGATCGCGCTGGCCACCGAAGGGGCCGTCGGCTGGTTCCTCTACCTGTTCCTCGTCCCGTTCTGGTTCCTGTTCCCGCTCGCGATCTTCGGCGCGCCGCTGGGGGCGCTCTTCGGCGTAGGCTGGCTCCTCGGGTTTCCCCCATTGCGAGGTCTGTTCCGCAGGAAGCAGAAGGAAGGAAAGCTCTTCAAAGGGGCCCGGTGGGCGACCGGCGGCGCTCCCGGCGGGGGCGGGGGGTGGTCCTCACGCGGTGGCGGCTTCCGGGGCGGCTTCTCAGGGGGCGGCGGCGGCTTCTCGGGGGGCGGTGGGCGCTTCGGTGGAGGCGGCGCCTCCGGCCGGTGGTGACGGACGGGAGGAGACGATGCGGCTAGAGCTCATGACCTGGCCCGAGGTCGAGGCATACCTCGGGAAATCGACCGGCATCCTGGTCCCGATCGGCTCCACCGAGCAGCACGGGCCGAACGGGCTCCTCGGCACCGACGCGATCTGCCCGGCGACGGTGGCGGCACTGGTCGGCGAGGCGGTCGGCGCCATCGTCGCGCCGACCCTCGCCGTGGGGATGTCGCAGCACCACATGGCGTTCCCGGGGTCGATCACGCTTCGGCCTTCGACGCTGCTCGAGGTGGTGCGCGACGTGGTCGAGTCGCTCGCCCGCCACGGCTTCGACCACGTCTACTTCCTCAACGGGCACGGCGGCAACATCGCCACCCTCCAGGCGGCGTTCTCGGAGATCTGGGCGGCGGGGATCACGCCGCGGGCGGAGGGCATGCTAGACAGCATGCCCTCCCCCCTGCGCCTGCGCCAGCGTAACTGGTGGAGCGGTCCACGCGTGGGAGCGCTCCAGAAGGAGCTCTTCGGGGATGCCGACGGGATGCATGCCACCGCCTCCGAGGTGTCGCTCTCGTGGTTCGCGCACCCCGAGGCGGTGAGGCGGGTCGAGATGAGCCCGCGGGTCGCGCCACGCGGGCCGATCCGCGACGCCGAGGACTTCCGGCGCCGCTTTCCCGACGGCCGCATGGGATCGGATCCCTCGCTGGCGTCGGTGGAGGCCGGTGAGAGGCTGTGCGCCGCCGCCGTGGACGACGTGCGCGAGGATTACCTGTGGTTCCTCGAAGACGCCGCCGAGTAGGGGCGCTTGCTTCGGAGGTAGCGGAGCAGCTTGCCCGCTGCCCGGGTCGGCGGGCGCGGCGCTGCGAACCGAGCGGGGCAAGCTCCGCCTCTACGCGGAGTGGCGATCTCAGCTCCCGGGTCTCTGCTCAGCGCTTGTCGAGCCCCGGCGCGTGATGGGCGGGGATCGCGGCGGCCGCGGCCTGCGTCGCCTCCAGCCCCTCGGCCAGCGCGCGGGCGGCGCTCTCGTTCTCGTGGATCTTCGCCAGGATCGCCTCGCCGGCGCGGTTGAACGCGTCGCGGTGCTCGATCACGTAGCGCTGCGACTCGCGGTACCCGTCGAGCAGACCGTTGACCTCGGGCATGACGTAGCGCGCCACCAGCTCCCAGCTCCCCAGCTGCGCCTCGCGGCTGGCCCAGTCGTGAGCGAAGCCGATCACGGTGCCGAAGCCGCCGGTGATCTCCTCCATCTGGCGGATGGCGCGCACCAGGTCGTCGGGCGTCCCGATCACCGTGGCGGTCGCCTCGAGCGCCGTGAACGCCTGCTCGGCCGAGTCGTAGGCCACCGCGCCGGGCATCATCAACGTGCCGACCGTGTACTCGTTGTGCCAGCGCAGGAAGCCGTCGCGGGCCTCCTTCCTCGCCTGGTCCCGCGTCTCGGCGATGTGCCAGGACATCACGACGCGCCAGTCGCGCCGGGAGACGTGTGATCCGTGCCGCGCCGCCGAATCCTCGGCGAAGCTCCACTGCGTGGGCAGCGCCTGGAGCCCGGCGGTCGACATCGAGCCGATCGAGAGCACGCCGATGCCGTACTTGCCGGCGAGGGTCATGCCCGACGGGCTGATCATCGAGGCCACCGCCATCGGGATCTCCTCCTGCACCGGGAGGAGCTGGAGCTTGGCCTGGCGCAGGGTGAACCATTCGCACTCGTAGTCGAAGCGCTCCTCGCCGCGCAGGAGGCGCCGCACGACGCCGATCGCCTCGTCCTGACGATCGCGCGTCACCATGGGATCGATCCCCAGCGTGTAGGCGTCCGACGGCAGTGCTCCCGGCCCGGTGCCGAAGAGGACGCGGCCCCGCGTCATGTGATCGAGCTGCACGATGCGCTGCGCGACGTGGAAGGGATGGTGGAAGGGAAGCGAGACGACGCCGGTGCCGAGCTTGATGCGATGCGTGCGCTCGCCGGCGGCGGCGAGGAACATCTCGGGCGAGGCGATCACCTCCCAGCCGGTGGAGTGGTGCTCGCCGCACCAGAACTCGTCGTAGCCGAGCCGGTCGAGGTGGTCGACCAGCTCGAGGTCGCGGCGGAGCTGGAGCGTCGGATGCTCGCCGATCGGGTGATGAGGTGCGAGGAACGCGCCGAAGGCCAATCTGGACATCAAACCCCCTGGAGGAAAGCGGACCGAATCGTCTCGCGGCGTCGATTGTACGGCGGCGGCCGCGCCGGATGATCCGCCGGTCGCAAAGTCGGTCGCGGATCTTCGCCGTTGCCGATGCGGCCGACGCCCACCTGCCGTTTCGATCAGGTGCTCATCTGGAAATGAAGAGCCGGGCGCCCAGTCCGAGGTCGCGCGGCGTCGCCCGCCTATGCCGCCGACGCCGACTGCGCCAGGAACCCGGCGATCGCCTCCGCCACCGCGGCGGTCTGCTCGTAGGGCACCATGTGCCCGGCCTGGTCGATCCAGGCGATCCGGCTCTCGCCGGGCAGGAGCTCGAGGAACCGCTCGGCGTAGGGCGGCGGGATCAGCTTGTCCTGCCTGCCCCACACCAGGAGCGTCGGCGCGGTCATGCGGTAGAGGCGCTTCGAGAGGCGCCGGTTGGGGATGGGGAAGAGGATCTTCCCGGCGGTGCCGAGCCGGCGCGCGTT
>DATKDQ010000265.1:0-6994 GCA_035544635.1 Thermoanaerobaculia bacterium | reverse complement strand
CGGCTCGCGGGCCGCCGCCGGCACCGTGCCCCGCGGTCTGAGCGCCGCGAAAAGCCAGGCGAGCCAGCGGGCGGGCGCGATCCGTCTCCTCACTCGATTCCTCCTTGCCGACTCTCCGCGACCGCTTTCGCCGCGGGCGCTCCGATCGCGCGGCAGTCTAGCCCGGATCGCGCAGATGGGAGTGCCGCGGGATGCCAGTGTGACGCGGAGCGCTGCTGCGTGCTGGTACGGAAGGAGCTTGCCTCCTCCGCTGCCCCGGAAGGCACGCCCGCGGCGGCGCACAGATCACAGCATCGCCGCAACGCGCTCGAGAAGCCAGGCCGCGGCGACGGACCCGATGGCGTAGGCCGGCACCAGCGGCATCCAGCGCCGGGCGGCCTGCGCCGCTCCGACGCGGCGGGCGGCCGCCCTACCTGCCGCGAGTGCCGCCAGCGCCACCGCGACGAACGCCACCTGCCCCACCTCGACACCGACGTTGAAGAGGAAGAGCGCGAGCGGGATGTCGCCCTCGGGCAAGCCGATCTCCGAGAGCGCCCCCGCGAACCCGAGGCCGTGAAGCAGGCCGAACGCGAACGCCACCAGCCAGGGTCGCCGCGCCGTGAGACTCTCCTCCCCGCCGCGCCGACGACGCACCAGCTCGAGGGCGAGAAAGACGATCGAGAGCGCGATCGTCGCCTCGACCGGCCCTGACGGCACGTGGACGACGCCGAGCGTCGCGAGCGCCAGGGTCACACTGTGCGCCAGCGTGAACGCGGTGATGGTCAGGAGCAGACGCCGGGTACCCTCGACCAACAGCACGAGACAGAGGACGAAGAGGAGATGGTCGATCCCGAGCAAGATGTGCTCGATGCCCAGCCGCAGGAAGCCTGCCACCGGCACGCTCGACGCCGCGTCGCGCACCGCCCGCGCCGCCGGCGCCTCGGGACGCAGGAGCGCCGAGAATCGGGAACCGTCCCGCCACTCGACGCGCAGGAGCACGTCGGTGAGCGTGAGCTCGAGCCTGCCGATCGCGATCTCTCCCGCCTCGAGGCCCTCCTCGCCGCAGTCGACGAGCCAGCGCTCGATGGTCGCGCCCGTGACGTGCTCCCAGAGTCGGGCAGGGTGTGACAGCTCCCGGCACGCCGCGGGAAGGCGCGCCTCGAGCGCGAGCCGAGCCTCGACGCTCGCGGGGACCTTGAACAGGACGTCGAAGCGCCCATCCTCGCGCTCGCCGATCGACAGGTAGCCGGGCCGGACCTCGTGCGCACCGGCGGTGCCGGCCAGGGCGAAGAGGCCCGCCACGAGCATCACGGCGGAGGCCAGAAACGAGCCGGCGCCTCTTGCGCCCCTCAAACCGCCGTCTCGCTCTCGCCGTCGCGATCGGCGCGCGGGGCCGCGGGCTCCCCGACCACGATCTCGTAGCGACTCCGCAGGTCGCGGTAGGCGGCCTCGTTCGCCTCCACGCGGCGGGTCTGACGGAGATCGCGCGCCACCGCCTCGCGCACTTCCTCGAAGGGCGGCACGCGCTCGGCCGCGCGCGCGATCACCTGCACCAGGTGCTCGCCATAGCTCGAGCGCACCGGACCCTGCCAGCCGTCGCCGGCGAGCGCGAAGAGCGCGTCGGCGAAATCGACGCCGAAGAGCTCGCGCACCTCCTGATGAGTACGCCCGGCGTACTCGGAGTGGAGCATGAAGGGATCCCCGAGCGGGGCGGCGCTCTTCCCTTCGGCGGATGCGGCGCTCGCGCCGGCACCTGCCGAGCCGTCCGCGGCACGGCCGGCGGCACCGAGCGAGGCCAGGAGCGCCGCGCCGGCGCCGCCTGCGGAGGCGCCTCCCGATGCGCGCAGCGCGGCCAGCGTCGCCGCCGCGTCCGCCGCCGGATCGACGCGCCGATCGCGGCTGAAGAAGACGTGACGGAAGCTCACCCGCGCACCCTCGACGTAGCGCTCGGTGCGCTCGGCGTGGAAGCGCCGCAGCGCGTCCTCTCGCGGATGCTCGATCAGGGCGAGGTCTTCGATCAGAAACGCGAGCTTCTGCGCCAGGCGCCGGCGCACCAGGATGTCGCCGTCGTCGAGGCCGCGCCGCAGCGCCTCGCGGTAGAAGATCTCCTCCCGGATGTGGTCCTCGATCAGCGCGGCCAGCTCGGCCTGGTTCGGCGGGCGGCCGCTCTGCGCCTCCCAGGCCTGGCGCAGGCGCTCGATCTGGCCGGCGCCGACGTGGAGCTCGTACGAAGGCCCCTCGGCCCTCGATCCCAGCCAGCCGTCGAGCGCGAAGAGCAGCGCCCCGCCGGCGAGGAAGTGGACGAGCGGCTCGCGCCCGAGCCGCCGCCACCTCGTCGCTGGTGTCGTCACCTGGGCCGGCGCTGCCGTTCGCACCGGTTGGGTGTCCGCTTCGGTGTCGTCATTCGGCTCGCGTTCGTCACTCGCGCTCGCCGCAGGTGAAGCTCTCGGCGGCGTCGGTCGATCCCTTGCCGTCCCACAGCGCGACCAGCGGGTAGGGGCACAGCGGGCGCGTACGCAGGACCCTGCCGTTGGCGTCGATCCTCGACGCCGCGACGCGATCCGGCGCCTGGCCCTGCTCCACCCAGTCGGCGATGGTCTGGAGCCAGTCGACGCGATCGGGGCCGGGGCCGCCGGCGCAATGGAGCACACCCGGCATCATGAAGAGACGCGCGTAGTCGCGAGCGCCGGGGTCTTTCGCCACCACCTCCTCGTAGTACTCGATCGTCCCCAGCGCGGTGATCGCCGGGTCGGACCACCCCTGCCAGAGGATGAGCTTGCCGCCGGCGCGGGCGAACGGCGAGAGGTCGGGGTCGGTCGCGTTCAGGATCTTAGCCGCGCGCGCGGTGTCCTTCTCCCAGCGCGCCCAGCTCGAGAAGTCGTGCTTCGAGTAGTCCCACTCCGGGTGATCGTAGATGAGGTACTTGAACATGTTGGTGCCGAACGCGAAGTGCAGGCTGGGCTGGCCCGGTCCGAAGCCGTTCGGGCGCCCGGTGATCCAGGCGTCCCAGCCGCCGAGGTCGCTCTCGCCGCCGAAGGGGAAGCCGGGATGGACGTTCTTCCCAGCCACGTCGGGACCCTGGTAGATGGCCTGGACCGCTCGCAGTTGTCGTTCCGTCAGGCACTCCGGCCCCCCCTCCTCGCTCGGGCAGCGCGGGAGCGCCGCGGGATCGAAGGGACAGCGCCGGGGATCGTCGATCACGCCGTCCGCGACGCCGTCGAGCGCGTCGCAGCGGGCCGTGATCTCGCGCGCCAGGAGCGCACGGTTGGCGGTGGTGATCACCGGTGCCGACAGGTCCCCGGGATCGGGGTAGATCTCCTGCTGGGTCCGCACGAAGCCGGCGCCGATGCCGGGCCAGTCGTAGGCCGGCGCTCCCGCCACGATGCCGTCGAAGTCCTCGGGATAGCGCTGCGACTCCATCATCCCCTGGCCCCCGCCGCGCGAGCACCCGAAGAAGTACGAGCGCTCGGCGTCTCGCCCGTAGTGGCGGCGGAGGATCGCCTTCGAGGCCTCGGCCACCAGGTGCACGGCGCGGTGGCCGAAGTTGAGCTCGCGCTCCGGGTTCTCCAGCGCCCAGCTCGCGTCGGTGCCCAGGCCCTGGTGGCCGGTATCGGTCCCCGCCGTGGCGTAGCCGCGCTCGAGCGCGGTGCCGCCATGGAGGAGGGACGTCTGCGCGGCGTTCTGCACCGAGCCGACGAAGCCGCCGCCGCCGCCCATGACGAACCTGCCGTTCCAGGAGTCGGGAAGGAGCAGCTCGAACCGGATCTCCTGCTCGATCGTCCCCGCCACCTTGCAGTGGGCCGGCTGCCCGCCCGCCGCACGGGCGCCCTCGGTCGGCTGCGCGGCCGTCGACGGTCCGCCGGCCGCCTCGACGCGCTCGGCGGAGTCGACGCGAACGTCTCCCGCTCGATACGAGGCGAGCGCGTCGCAGTCGTTGGCGTGAGCCGCCGCTGCGCCGAACAGGATCACGGGGACGAGCGCGAGGACCCGACCGCGAGCATCGACGCCGACGATGCCGCGCATGCAACCGCTCTTGGCTCGCCACATGGTTCGTTCCTCCTGTCGACGCGCGTCTGTTTCCAGAGCTACCCGTCTTCCACCAGGGCGCGTGCCTCGCGCAGGGCGACGCCCACCATCGCCCAGTCGATCGCAGCGGCGCTCTTGAGCTCGGTCACGATCTGTCGCACCCGCGCCACCGCCTCGGCCCGCCGTCTCATCCAGCTCGAGAGCATCGCGGCGGGGTCGCCCCGCTCCGCGCCCGCGAGCGCGGCCGCGGTCACCGCGCGCTGCATGACGTAGATCTCGTCGATGGCGGTCGAGCCCGCCAGGCGGTGCCAGTGCACCTCGGCCGGGATCCGCGCGATCGCGCTGCGCAGCCAGTGGAAACCGAGCTGATCCCCCGCGCGCAGGTAGAGCGCCGCCGTGGGAAGCACGTCGACCGCGAGCTTGCGCGCGACGTCGACGACGTCGAGCGCGGGGAACAGCAGATCGAGCCGCGCCGCGCGGCGCGCCACGTCGGGCGGTACGCCGCGGCTCTCCAGCGTCTGCGTCGCCTCCTCGAGGCGGGCGCGGTCGGGCGGCTGGAGCAGCTCGTCGAGCCGATCCCGGACCAGCTCGACTCCGGGTCCCAGCTCGTCGACCGCCGCCGCGATGTCCCGCGTCCGCCCCGGGCGCCGGATGAACCAGCGCGACGCCCGCTCGAGGAGCTTCTCCGCCTCGTGGAACAGACCCGCCTGCACCTCGCACGGCACCTTGGCGTCGAGCTCCTCCACCGCCTGCCAGTAGGGGCGCAGCCGGTACACGTCCCGGCTCGTCACGTAGGCCCGCACGATGTCGGCGGTGGGCGCTCCGGTGTCGTCCTGAATGCGGTAGGCGAAGCTGGGGCCGGTCCGGTTGACCAGGCTGTTGATGACGGCGGTCGCGACGATCTGGTGCCGCAGGCGATGCGAGCCGATCGCCTCGGCGAAGCGCCCGCGCAAGGGCGACGGGAAGTAGCACTCGAGGTCGGTGACGAAGTAGGGATCGTCCGGCGCGTCGGTCTCGAGCAGGTCGGCCTTGAGGTCGATCTTGGCAAACGCCAGGAGCACGGCGAGCTCCGGGCGCGTCAGCCCGCGGCCGTCGGCCTTGCGCTCCGCCAGCTCCTCGTCGAGCGGCAGGGCCTCGAGCATACGGTCGAGGCGTCCCTCGCGCTCGAGCGCGCGGATCATGCGCCCGTGGGGGTCGATCGACTCGACGGCGTGGTCCTCGGCGACGCTGACCGCGAGCGCCTGCTGGTAGTTGTCGCGCAGAACGAGCGCCGCCACCTCGTCGGTCATCGCCTCGAGCTGCTGGTCGCGATGCTTGCGGGTGAGCTCGCCCGCCGCCACCTGCACGTTGAGCAGGATCTTCATGTTCACCTCGTGATCCGAGGTGTCGACGCCGGCCGAGTTGTCGATGAAGTCGGTGTTGATGCGCCCGCCGGCCATCGCGTACTCGATGCGTCCGCGCTGGGTGAAGCCCAGGTTCCCGCCCTCCGCCACCACCTTGGCGCGGATCTCTCGGCCGTCCACCCGCACCGCATCGTTGGCGCGGTCGTCAGCGTCCTCGTGGCTCTCGGTGGACGCCTTGACGAAGGTGCCGATGCCGCCGTTCCAGATCAGGTCGACCGGGGCCCGCAGGATCCCGCTCACCAGCTCGGCGGGAGTCAGCTTCTCCTCCTCGATGCCGAGCACGTCGCGCGCCTGGGGCGAGAGCTCGATCGACTTCGCCAGGCGCGTGTACACGCCGCCGCCCTCCGAGATGAGCTTGGCGTCGTAGTCGGCCCAGGACGATCCGGGCAGGCGGAACAGACGCTCGCGCTCCGCGAAGCTCCGCTCGGGATCCGGATCGGGGTCCAGGAAGATATGCCGGTGGTTGAACGCCGCCACCAGCCTCGCCTGCCGCGACCGCAGCATGCCGTTCCCGAAGACGTCGCCCGACATGTCGCCGATGCCGACCACCGTGAATGCCTCGCGTTCGACGTCGCGCCCCATCTCACAGAAGTGCCGCTTCACCGACTCCCAGGCGCCGCGCGCCGTGATCCCCATCTCCTTGTGGTCGTATCCCGCCGAGCCGCCGGAGGCGAAGCCGTCGCCCAGCCAGAACCCGTAGGCGGCGGCGATCTCGTTGGCGAAGTCGGAGAAGGTGGCGGTCCCCTTGTCAGCCGCCACCACCAGGTACGGATCCTCGTCGTCGTGGCAGACGACGTCGTGCGGCGGGACCACCTCGCCGGCGACGATGTTGTCGGTCACGTCGAGCAGACCCGAGATGAAAACGCGGTAGCTCGCGATCACCTCCGCCTCGACCGCGGCGCGGTCGTCCGTCGGCCCCACCGCCCGCAACGCCCCGGGGCCAGTCCCCCCCGACCCCAGCCCTCCTGGGCCGGCTCCCGCCGCCCCCGGCCCCCAGGGGCCACCCGCCAGCCGCTTCGCCACGAACCCACCCTTGGCGCCCACCGGCACGATGACGGCGTTCTTCACCATCTGCGCCTTCATCAGTCCGAGGATCTCGGTGCGGAAGTCCTCGCGCCGGTCGGAGAAGCGGATTCCGCCGCGCGCGACCTTGCCGCCGCGCAGGTGGACGCCCTCGAAGCGAGGCGAGTAGACGAAGATCTCGTAGCGGGGCCGCGGCAGCGGAAGGAAGGGGATCTGCAGCGGGTCGAGCTTGACCGCCAGGTAGCTCTTGGGCTCGCCGGCCTCCTGGTGCTGGAAGTAGTTGGTCCGGAGCGCCCCCTCGATCACGCCGAGGAACCCGCGCAGGATGCGATCCTCGTCCAGACTAGGGACCTCCTCGAGCGCGTCGCGCACGGCGCGCCCGAGCCGTTCGACCCGCCCGCCGCGCTCGGCCTCCTCGAGCTCCGGGTCGAAGCGGGTCTCGAACAGCTCGACCAGGAGCCGCGCGACGTTCGGGCTCGCCGCCAGCGCCTGCTCCATGTAGGCCTGGCTCCAGGCGACCCGCGCCTGGAGCAGGTACTTGCAGACGGCGCGCAGCACCGTCA
>DATKDQ010000264.1:0-6229 GCA_035544635.1 Thermoanaerobaculia bacterium | reverse complement strand
ATCCTCCGCCTGCTCGTCGTCCTCTACTCGTTCAGCGCTGGGCTGACCCCAGCTCTCATCGTCTCTGTCATCGCTGTCAGCACCGCCCTGGCGTTCCCCGCCCTTCTGCTGCCGGCACTCCGTGCCTCGAGACTCGATCCGACGGCAGTTCTCGGTCGGGAGTGACGGATGAGCCTCGAACGTGCGGGGCGCCGATGCCGAAGCGACCGCGGCCGGGGAACACCCGAATGTTGCATTGCCCGACGAGTGGACTAGCGCTCGGTTCGCGACGCCTCGACCCTGTCAGGGGACGGAACTACCTCCTCGTGCCTCACCGGCCGCTGCCTGTCTTCGCCGTCGGTGAAACTCTTCGTCCCGCGCCACGTCGACGAGCTCGAGACGCACCGTGAGGAGCCCCCGTTCCCCCACGATCCTCACCGGTGTGGCGTCCTTGTCGTCGGCGAGCCAGAGCTGAAAGCGCCCCTTCCAGTAACGCTCTCCCTTGACGCGCCGTCCTTCGATGACGTAGCGCCGCGTGGTCCAGGTGTGACCGTTGCAGTCGATCTCCTCCACGCCGTCCGGGCTGACGGTGAGCGGATACTCGTTCCCGTCCGACCAGAGGCGGATCCAGCGCTCCTCCATCGGGCGCTCGCGCCGGAGGGTTTGGATGGCCGACGGGAAGTCGAGCACGTCGTGCTCGTCGACCTCCTGCTCCCGCGCCTTGGACTTGCCGCGGAACTGGTAGGCGCTCCACACTCGGACCGGCGAGCCCTCGCTGCCGATCTCGGAGCCGTAGCGGTAGTACGCGCCCTCCCGCTGTCTCGACGTCAGCTCGAGAGTCGTGGTGTACCGGGTGCCCGGACCCTCCTCGGTCGTGATCCGCGCCTCGCCGGAGTCGGGGTAGAAGAGGCCGATCAACACCCCGCTGAACCCCTTGAGCTTCCAGCCGTACTCGAGCTCTTCGTGGGCGATCGCCGGGCCGGCGCAGGCAACGGCCATGGCCAGGGCGATCGCCGGCCGGCAGGTCGCCAGGCGCGACCCGCCGCGCGCCGCGCGTCGCGGCGGCTGGTGATGACTCCGTCGCCTCCTCACTGCACTGATCATACGCGCCCGAGCGGTACCCCGTCGGGCCGCCTCGGCGGGCCCTAGCCGCTCCTACACGTAGCCGAGCGCGCGCAGGCGGTGGAGCGTCTCGGCGTCCGGCCTGCCTTCGGGCGCCGCCTCCACCCCCGCGGCGGGAACCCAGAGGTAGAGGAGCGGCGGCGGCGACCCCTCGGCCTCGGCGCCGTCGGGCGCCTCCCCCGAGAGCATGGCGAGGTCGAGCGGCAGGGTGCCGGCAGCCGCGCCGCGCGGCAGCCAGATGCGCTCCGCCGCGATCTCGACACCGTCGAGCCGCGCCTCGATCGACTCGACGCGCCGCCAGTCGCCGAGGACGACGGCCCCCTTTTCGATGACGTCCGCCGCGAGGTCGAGGCGCAGCTCACGGTCGACGATCCCCGCTCCGTCCGCGCCGCCGAGGAAGTAGGAGCGCCACTCGGACGGCGCGGCCTCGAACCGCACCGTCACGTCGAGCCGGGCGCCTGCCGGGAGGCTGCCGGCGAGAACGCGCAGGCCCGGCGTGGTGCGGTCGAGCCCGCGATGGACCAGGGGCAGCAGGCGCCGCAGCAGCGCGGGCGCCTCGGCCACCAGGTTCCGGCGCTCGAGCGGATCGCGGTCGAGGTCGTAGAGCGCGATCCGCGGCTGCTTCGCCGCCTCCTCCTCCACCAGTCGCTCCTGCATCGAGCCCTCGGTCGGTGCCCGGCCATAGAGGTCGAAGAGCACGAGCTTCTTGCCGCGCGAGACCACCGCCGCCTGCGCCGGACCGAAGTTGAGCCGCTCGGCGAAGACCGCAGCGTCCTCCGGCTCGTCGCCGGCGAGGAGGTGCGGCAGCAGGCTCCGGCCGGAGAGCGATCGGTCGGGCGCGCGCACGCCGGCCGCTTCCAGCAGCGTGGGTGCGAGGTCGACCAGGCGCACCGGCGCCTCGATGCGCCTGGAGGCGGGTAGGGCCGCCTCCCAGCGCACCAGGAGCGGTACCCGGAGCTGCTCCTCGTAAAGCGTCCGCCCGTGCTTGAAGCCGCCGTGCTCGTAGAGCTCCTCGCCGTGGTCCGAGGTGACGACCACGATCGTGTTCGCGCGCCGCTCGGCCGGAACCGCGTCGAGCAGCCTGCCCACCCACCGATCGACCCAGCGCACCTCGGTCGCGTAGAGCGCCTCGAGGTGCGGCACGTCCTCGGCCGGGTCGTCCAGCGTCTTCGTCCCCAAGAAGAGGTCGTGCACGTCGCGTCCGTTCACGCGCCCGAGATAGAAGGGCCGGCGCGGCGAGCGACCCAGGAACTGCACCGGGTTGGCATAGGGATCGTGCGGCGCGAGGAAGTGCACGTGCGCATAGAACGGCCGTCCGCCCCGGGCGCGCAGCCACGACGATGCTTTGCGCACCAGGAGCTCGTCCTCGAGCGTGACGAACGCCGTCTCCGGGGGCGAGATGTAGAGGTCGTCGAGGCCGCGGCCGAAACCGTTGCCCTGGTGCAGCGTCGGATTGCCGATGAACGCCGCGGTGTCGTACCCAGCCGCGGAGAGGAGCTCGGGCAACGTCGCGTGCTCCGGCGGGATCGCGAACGAGCCGACCTGGGTGCCGAGCAGGACACCCGGCAGGACGCCGGTCAGGAGCGAGACCATCGACGGCAGCGTCCACGGCGCCTGCGCGTAGGCGTTCTCGAAGACGATCCCGCGGCGCGCCACCTCGAGCCCGATCGAAGGGCTGTTCCAGCGCGGAGCGCCGTACGGCCACAGGTAGTCGGGGCGCAGGGTATCGATCACGATCAGGAGGATCGAGGGCCGCACGGCAGCCGCGGGGATCGCCGGCCCCCGAGCGGAGGCGTTCGCCGCGGAGGCCGCCGTGCCCGCGAGCGACGCGGCGTCGATCGGAGCCGCCACCGGGCCGTCCGCGACGATGCGCGCCGGAGCCCACGCGATCTCGGCCGCGGCCGCGCGCCGGGCGGGCTCGCCGACGACGCGCGCGGCGATCTCGAGTCGCACCCGCCGGCCCGACCAGCGGACGAGATCGAGCTCGAGATCGAGCCAGTCGGGCGCGTCGAGCTCGCCAGGCGACACCACGCGCAGCGCCTTCCTGCGCTCCCCATCGACCACCGAGACGACGACCTCGAGCGGAGGCGGCTCGCCCTTCGCGCCGGCTGCGGCGAACGACTCGACGCCGAGATGGAGACGCCCGCCCGCGGGAACCGTCACCTCCCAGGTCCAGGTGCCCGGCTGGGTCAGGACCGCGGTGCGCCAGTGGAGACCGCTCGCCACCCGCTGGACCCGGGGCGGGGCCGCGAAGCTGAGGCTCCACGACCCCGCCTGCCCGGTGGTCTCTACGGTCGGGTCGTCCCCCGCAGCGCCGCGCTCCGGAGCATCCGCCTCCTCGCGGTCGACCGCGAAGGCGCCCGCCTCGACCAGCTCGCGCAGGCTGATCGCCGCCGGCGCTTCCTCCACGGCCCCGCCTCGCCGGGCGCACGCTCCGAGGCCAAGGGCCAAGGCGGCGCCAAGCGTCGAGACGGCGCAGCGGCGAGCCAGGCCGCGCGGGCGCTTCCGACGCCTCCGCGGAGGGGCGGAGCTCGGGCGGGGAGGCTGCGCGGGCGGAGTCTTCATGGAGAGTACGAGCGGCGGGGCTGGCTCGGGCCGTCGCCTATAGTATCCGGCGGCTGCCGACCCACCGGCCCGCGCGGCCGCGACCCACCCGAGATCCTTGACCGCCATCCTCGGCATCTCCGCCTTCTACCACGACTCCGCGGCCGCCCTGGTGGTCGACGGCGCCATCGTCGCGGCCGCGCAGGAGGAACGCTTCACCCGCAAGAAGCACGACGAGGACCTGCCGGTCCACGCCATCGAGCACTGCCTGCGCACGGCGGGGCTCGCCGCCGCCGACCTCGACTACGTCGCGTTCTACGACAAGCCGCTGCTCAAGTTCGAACGCCTGCTCGAGACCTACCTCGCCTACGCGCCGCGCGGCTTCGACTCGTTCCGCCGCGCGATGGCGGTGTGGCTGCCCAGGAAGCTCCATACCCGTCGCGAGCTTCACCGCGGCCTCGCCAAGGCGTACCGGCGGCGCCTGGTCTTCACCGAGCACCACGAAGCGCACGCCGCGAGCGCGTTCTACCCATCGCCCTTCGAGGAGGCGGCGATCCTCACCCTCGACGGCGTCGGGGAGTGGGCCACCGCCTCGATCGGCGTGGGCCGGGGGAGCCGCCTCGAGCTCCACCAGGAGCTCCACTTCCCGCACAGCCTGGGGCTCCTCTACTCCGCCTTCACCTACTTCTGCGGCTTCAAAGTGAACTCGGGCGAGTACAAGCTGATGGGGCTCGCTCCCTACGGCGAGCCCCGCTTTGCCGATGTCATCCGCGAGCGCCTCCTCGACCTCAAGGACGACGGCTCGTTCCGCATGGACCTGAGCTACTTCGACTACTGCGCCGGGCTGCGCATGACCGGACGCCGCTTCGAGCGCCTCTTCGGCGGGCCGGCGCGCCGGCCCGAGGCTCCGATCACCCAGCGCGAGATGGACCTCGCGGCGTCGATCCAGCTCGTGACCGAGGAGATCGTCCTGCGTATGGTCCGCCACGTGCACCGGGCGACCGGTCAGAGCCGGCTGTGCATGGCGGGCGGCGTCGCCCTCAACTGCGTGGCCAACGGCCGCGTGCACCGGGAGGGGCCGTTCTCGGAGCTCTGGGTCCAGCCCGCGGCCGGCGATGCGGGCGGGGCGCTCGGTGCGGCGCTCTTCGTCTGGCACCAGCTCCTCGGCCGCGATCGGGTGTCGCGCGCCGGCGACAGCCAGCGTGGATCGCTGCTCGGTCCGCGCTTCTCGAACGGGGAGATCGAGCGCTTCCTCGCCGAGCGGTCGATCCCGCACCGGCGCTTTGCCGACGAGCCCGAGCTCCTCGATCGCACCAGCGACCTGCTGCGCGCCGGGAAGGTGGTCGGCTGGTTCCACGGTCCGATGGAGTTCGGACCGCGCGCGCTCGGAGCGCGCAGCATCCTGGGCGATCCGCGCGACCCCGAGATGCAGGCGACGATGAACCTCAAGATCAAGTTCCGCGAGTCGTTCCGGCCGTTCGCGCCGTCGGTCCTGCGCAGCCGCGTGCACGAGTACTTCGAGACCCGCGAGGAGGAGGACGAGCCCTACATGCTGGTGGTGGCGCCGGTGCATCCGTCGAAGCGGCGCGCGGTGGTCGAGGAGAACGGGCACGTCGGGCTGGAGCGGCGCAAGGTCGCCCGGTCGGTCATCCCCGCCGTCACCCACGTCGACGGCTCGGCTCGCGTGCAGACGGTCGATGCCGGCCGCAACCCGCGCTACACGCGCCTGCTCGAGGCGTTCGAGCGCAAGACCGGCTGCCCGGTGCTGATCAACACCAGCTTCAACGTGCGTGGCGAGCCGATCGTGTGCACTCCCGAGGACGCCTACCGCTGCTTCCTCGCCACCGGGATGGACGCGCTGGTGCTCGAGGACTTCCTGCTGGTGAAGGAGGAGCAGCCGGCGAGCGCGAGGGCCGCGGTGGCGGGGTACGAACGAGGATTCGAGCTTGACTAGGGCGGCACCGAGAGGTTCCTGCGGCGCCGGCGTTCGCAGTGCAGGGGCGGAGCGCAGAGGACGATGATCCAGGTCAATCGCAACCCGACCCGCGCGCAGCTCCGCTGGTTCGCCGCGCTCGTCTTCCCGCTGTTCTGGGGCTGGGTCGCGTACCTGATCTACGCCCGGGCCGGGCTGCTGCGGGCGGCGATCGCGATCGCCGCCGTCGCCGCCGTGGTCTCGGTAACGAGTATCCTGTCACCGCGCTTCGCGCTGCGGGTGTGGATCGGGATGATGGTGGGCCTTTCCCCCATCGGCTGGGTGTTGTCGCACCTGATCCTGGGACTCATCTATTATCTGGTCCTGACGCCGATCGGCCTCGCGCTCCGGGTCGCGGGCCGGGATCCGCTCGATCGCCGCTTCGATCGCGACGCCAAGAGCTACTGGATCGACCGGCGCGGGAAGCCCGACGTGGAACGCTACTTCCGGCAGTACTGACGGCGCGTAGGGGCACCCATCGTCGCGGCCAGACCAGGGACTCGAGACCACCGTCATGCCCAGATCCGAGTTCGAGGACCGCGCCGAGGCCAGCTCCCCCGGATTCCTGCGCGAGCTCTACGACTTCCTGCGCCACAACAAGAAGTGGTGGCT
>DATKDQ010000263.1:0-3303 GCA_035544635.1 Thermoanaerobaculia bacterium | reverse complement strand
CGGGCGAACGACGAGACAGGCGCGGATCGATCCACATCATCGCGATCGGAGGCACCGGTGTCGCACCGTTGGCGTGCCTGCTCAAGCAAGAAGGGTACCAGGTGCGCGGATCCGACGGCCCGCTCTATCCGCCGATGAGCGACCTGCTCGCGCGCGAAGGCATCCGGCCGCTGGTGGGCTTCGATCCGCGTCATCTCCACCCGCGACCCGACCTCGTCATCGTGGGCAATGCCGTGCCGCGCAGCAACCCCGAGGTCGAGGAGCTCGAGCGCCTGGGCTGGCCGAAGATGTCGATGCCCGAGGCGCTCGGGGCCCTGTTCCTGGCGGGCCGGGCGCCGGTGGTGGTGGCCGGCACGCACGGCAAGACCACCACCACCGCCATGGCCGCATGGGTGTACTCGCGATGCGGGGAAGACCCCGGCTACCTGGTCGGCGGGCTGCCGCGGGACCTGCCGTCGAGCTTCGCCAAGGGCAGCGGTCGGCGCTTCCTGATCGAGGGTGACGAGTACAACGCGGCGTACTTCGACCGCGGACCCAAGTTCCTCCACTACCGCCCGGAGACGGTCATTTTGACCGGGGTCGAGCACGACCACGTCGATTTGTATCCGGACCCGGAGAGCTTTCTCGCCGCCTTCCGCTCGCTGCTTCGCCTGTTGCCGAGCGAGGGTCTCCTGATCGCCGACGGGGACGCACCCGGGGTGCGCGAGCTCGCCGCCGCCGCGTCCTGCCGGGTCCGCTTCTATGGCCTGGGCCCCGAGAACGACGTACGCCCGCTCGCCCCTCCGGAGGCGAGCCCGGCGGGTACGCGCCTGCGCATTCTCGACCAGGAGGAAGGCGAGATCGCGATCGAGCTCGGCGTCCCCGGGATGCACAACGTCCGCAATGCCCTCGCGGTGTGGGCGCTTGCCCGCCGAGATCGGCTGCCGCTGGGCGCCGTGCGCGAGGCGCTGAGCCGGTTCCGCGGCGTCCACCGGCGGCTGGAGTGCGTGGGGGAGGCGCGCGGCGTCACCGTCATCGACGACTTCGCCCACCATCCCACCGAGATCGAAGCGACTCTCGGCGCCCTGCGCCAGCGCTTCCCCGGCCGCCGGCTGATCGCCGTGTTCGAGCCGCGATCGCTCACCAGCGGGCGGAGCTTCTTCCTCGACGACTATCTCCGCGCGTTCGGGTGCGCCGACGCCGTCCATCTCGCCCCGATCTTCCACGCGCGGCGCCTGAGCGACGAGGAGCGCCTCGACCTCGGCGAGCTGGTGCGCGCGCTCGCGTCGCGAGGTGTCGATGCCGCCGCCTGGGAGAGCGTGACCAGCGTGCTCGACGCCGTGCTCGCCGCGGTCGGGCCCGGCGACGTGGTGGTGACGATGTCGTCGGGCAGCTTCGAAGGCGTGCCGCACCGGATCCTCGAGGGTCTGGACGCCGCCCGCTAACTGCTCGCCAGGCGGCGCTCGAGGAGGTGCGCGGGCGAGAGCCGGGGCAGACGGAGCGCGTCCGCCGCGGCGTCGAGCGCGACCTCCTCCGGCACCAGACCGACGAGCTCGCTCGACTCGATCTCGACGCCGTGGCGGCTCGCCTCGTCGCGGATGCGCTCGACCACCGTGAACAGCGAGGCGCGGGCGGTGGGGAGCAGGTTGACGCTCACCTGCGCGCGGCGCCGGCTCTCGAGCGCAAGCCCGAGCGCCTGCACTCCGGGCAGGCCGCCGTCGCGCTCGCGGATCGCCTTCGCCACCGCGCGGGCGATGCGCACGTCCTCGGTCGCGAGCTGGACGTTGAACGCGACCAGGAACCCGCGGGCGCCGATCAAGGTCACACCCACCCTGGGGTCCACCCGGCGCGGACCGTAGTCCGGCGTGAGAGCCCCGCCGTCGATCGCCTCGGAAAGGGCGGCGAGCCCCAGGCGACGCAGGGCAGCGGGCGCGCGACGATCGGCGGAGCGGGCGGCCTCGCCGTAGAGGAAGACCGGCACGCCGAGCTCTTCGCCGACCCGGCGACCGAGCCGCTCGGCGCTCTCGACAGCGTTCTCGATCGCGGCTCCGGCAAGCGGCACCAGCGGGACCACGTCGATCGCTCCGATGCGGGGATGGACGCCGTCGTGGTGGCGCAGGTCGATCCGCTCGAGCGCGGCGCGACAGAGCTTCGTCAGCCCCTCCTCGAGCGGGGCCGGCTCGCCCGCCGCGGTGAGCACCGAACGGTGATGATCGGGATCCGAGGAAACGTCGAGCAGCCGAACGCCGGGCACGGAGGCGAGAGCGGCCGCGATCTCGCGGACCCGCCCGGCGTCGCGCCCCTCGCTCACGTTGGGCACCGCCTCGAGCAGGGGCACGGCGCCAGTATAGAACCGGCGCGAGGTGGCCAGGCGCCCGGAAGCAGGCTACGATCGTCCCTCACGGGGACCGATACTGTTGTTTATAGCCAACTCACTCTGCTACCATCACTTTCGCTCCCGCACCTCGGGCGGCCGCCGATCCCCGTGGCCGGCCCACGCGCCGGTTCGTGCCAGCACGGTGACGGAGAGCGGCGCCACACCGTCGCGCGGACCCAGGGCGCCAGCGCACGAGCGATGACCTATCCCGGCGATCCGTCTCTCACTCCGGACATCCAGAGCCGCGTCCTCTCCACCTTCGACCACACCGCGAAGCTGGCGTCCGAGGGCAAGCTCCAGGAGGCCCTCCTGGGCTGCGATTTCATGCTGCGCCTGGATCCTCTCTTCACGCCGGCGAAGCGACTGCGGGAGCGTCTCGACTCCGCCGACGGGCCCCTCCCGAACGCCGCCGAGCTCCTGGGGGGGCACAGCGAAGCTCCGCCAGAGGTGCTCAAGACCGTGCGCCTGAGCGCCGAGGAGCTGGAGCGGCTGATGGCGGAGAGCGGGCCAGCCGACAGCGCCCCGCCGCAGCTTCCGCCGATCGGGCTCCGACCGCTCGAGAGCTCGACCGCCGGTGACGATGCCCCCGGCGGGGCCGACGGCGGCCCGGGTGAGGCCGACTCCTTCCTTCAAGGAGCGCGTCGTGCGCTCGACTCCGGCCAGATCGAGGCGTCCCGCCGGCTACTCGACATGGCGGGATCGCTGGATCCCCACTCGCCCGAGCTCCAGGAGATGCTCGCCGAGCTCGAGCGCGTGACGGCGGGTCCGTTGGGCGCCCCGACCTCGAGCGGCGATCGCATCGATCAGCTCCTCGCCGAGGGGCAGCGTGCGTTCGACGCCGAGAAGTTCCAGGACGCGATCGACTGCTGGTCGCGCATCTTCCTGATCGAGATCGACCACAACGAGGCGGGCCGGCGGATCCAGTTGGCGCGCGATCTCAAGGAAGA
>DATKDQ010000262.1:0-4860 GCA_035544635.1 Thermoanaerobaculia bacterium | reverse complement strand
CGCGGCAGCACCCGTTCGGTGGCCTGGGTCGCGCCGGTGGTGGTGGGGATGATCGACAGCGCGGCGGCGCGGCCGCGGCGGCGCTTGCGCGACGGGGTATCGACCAGCGACTGGCTCGAGGTGTAGGCGTGCACCGTGGTGAGCATCAGGGTCTCGATCCCGAACGCCTGGTCGATCACCTTGGCCACCGGTGCGAGGCAGTTCGTCGTACAGGACGCGTTGGAGACGACCTGATGCTTCGCCGGATCGTAGTCCGTCTCGTTCACGCCCATGACGAACATCGCGTCGGCGTCGTCCGACGGCGCCGAGACGATCACGCGGGCGGCTCCCGCCTCGAGGTGGCCGGCCGCCTTGGCGCGCGAGCGGAAGGCGCCGGTCGACTCGATCACGATCTCGGCTCCCACGTCACGCCACGGGATGCGCGCCGGATCGCGCTCCGAGAAGAAGGCGACGTCGGAGTCTCCGACCCGCAGGGCTCCCGGCCGCTCGGTCACCGCGTGGGGATAGCGCCCGTACACCGAGTCGTAGCGCAGCAGGTAGGCGAGGTCGCCCTGGTCCGCGAGATCGTTGACGCCGACCACCTCGAAGCGCGGGTCGCCGTGGAGCTGCTTGAAGACGCTGCGCCCGATGCGGCCGAAGCCGTTGATGGCGATGCGGGTGGCGGTCATGATTCTCCTTTCGACGGTTGCGGGCTCGGCGAGCCCCGGAGTAAGCGTCAGCGCGCGAGCATTCTGGCCAGATCCAGGAGCGCCGGATCGAGTCGCCGGGGCGTCGCCACGACTTCGTAGAGCGACGTCGGAACGATGGCGCCGCGGACGAGGCCGAGCAGGACCCCCGCCGTGCCGGTGGCGAGCTGCTCCACGGCGGCGGCTCCCAGCCGGCTGCCGAGCAGCCGATCGAAGGCCCCCGGGGTGCCGCCCCGTTGGACGTGCCCCAGGGTGGTCGCGCGGACGTCGCATCCCAGGTCGGCCCGGGCAAGATGCTGGGTCAGAGCGGCGATGCCATGGCGCGCGCCCTCGGCGACGACGACCAGGGCGTGATTCTTGCCGCGCTCCCGCATGCCACGGATCTCGGCGACCACGTCGTCGGGTCCGACTTCGACCTCGGGAACGACGACCACCTCGGCGCCGCCGGCGATCCCGGCCACCACGGCGAGGTACCCCGAGTCGCGGCCCATGACCTCGACCAGAAAGACCCGGCGGTGTGAGGCCGCGGTCACGCGCAGCCGGTCGATCGCCTCGAGCGCGACGTTCAGGGCGGTGTCGACTCCGATCGTGATGTCGGCGCCGTGCAGGTCGTTGTCGATGGTCGACGCGATGCCGACGACGGGAAAGCCGCGCCTCTCGAGCGCGTGCGCGCCGGCCTGCGATCCGTTGCCGCCGATGACGACGAGCGCGTCCACCTTGTGGTGGGCGAGGGCGTCGAGCGCCCGGCGCTGGCCGGTCTCCTCCTTGAACTCCGGCGACCGCGCGCTGCCCAGAAAGGTGCCGCCCAGTTGGATGATGCCTCCGACGTCACGCGCCCCGAGCGGCACCAGGCTGCCCGCCATGAGACCGGCGAAGCCATCCCGAACACCGAGCGCGGTCCAGCGCTTGTCCGCGGCGGCGCGGACCACGGCGCGAACGGCGGCGTTCATGCCGGGTGCGTCTCCTCCACTGGTGAGAACGGCGATTCGCTTCATGGCAGGTCCTCGAGCCGCTGCGCGGGTACGCGGTTTCTCCTGGATGACCTAGGAGCCCGTCCGAGTAATCGGACGGGCGACTGAGCCGGCGCCGAAGGCGCTCGGCGGGAGGCATGGCTAGCGGAGGAAATGTTACCCAGCATTTCCGGAGCTAGCCGGCGCGGGACGCTCGGGAACGCGCCCGCCACAGCTTGTAGAGCTCCATCGCCGCCAGGATCGCCGCCGCCATGCCGATGAGAACCGGCCACTCACGGAGCGCGATCGGCTGGATCTGCAGGATGCCCTGCAGCATCGGAAGGTAGGTGGCGAGGAGGTGAATTCCGAGGGCGGCCGGCACGCCGATGGCGAGGGCGGGATTGCGGCGCAGCGGCACCCTGAAGGCGGAGACCGTTTCCGACCGGCAGTTGAAGACGTGGAAGTTCTGCATCAGCACGAACAGGAGCAGCAGGCGCGCCCGCGCCTCGACCTCGCTGAATCCCGAGTCGAGGAGGGCGCGCCAGTTGACGAAGGCAAGAAGCCCCATGGCCGCGCCGGCCAGCACCGTCTGCTGGATCATCAGGCGGTCGAAGATCCCTTCGCGAGGCCGGCGGGGAGGGCGGGCCATCGCCCCCGGCTCGCCGCCCTCGAAGGCCAGCGCCACATCCTGGATACCGTTGGTCACCAGATTGAGCCAGAGGATCTGCACCGGGAGCAGGGGAAGGGGCAGCCCGGTGGCGAGCGCCAGCGTGAACAGCAGCACCTCGGCCGCCCCGGTCGAGATCAGCAGATACGTGACCTTGCGGACGTTGTCGTAGGCGAACCGCCCCTCCTCGACGCCGGCCTCGATCGACGCGAAGTTGTCGTCGGCCACGATGATCTCGGCGGTGTCCTTGGCCACGTCGGTCCCCGAGCCCATCGCCACGCCGATGTTGGCCTTGCGCAGCGCCGGCGCGTCGTTCACACCGTCGCCGGTGACGGCCACGAAGTGGCCCAGCCGGATCAGGGCGTCGACGATGTGGAGCTTCTGGAGTGGGGTCATCCGGGCGAAGACGCGCTTGGTGTCGACCGCCTCCACGAAGCCCGGCTGCTCGGCGTCGCCCAGCTCGGCCAGCTCCCGCCCGGTGACGGCCTCCTCGTCCGACTCGGCAATGCCCAGCTCGCGCGCGATCGCCAGCGCAGTGGCGGGGTGGTCTCCCGTGACCATCGCCACCACGATGCCCGCCTGCTGACACTTGGCCACGGCCTCGGCCGCCTCCGGGCGGGGCGGGTCGATCAAGCCCACCACCCCGAGCAGGGTGAGCGAGGGTAGATCGTCCTCGCCCCGGGCGCGATCGCCGTTGGGCTCGCCGGCCTCACCCTCGGCCACGGTGATGAGCCGGTACCCCCTCTCAGAGAGGTCCAGCGCGTCGCGCTCGATCGCGGCGGCATCGGTCGGCCCGGGCCCCCGCTCGCCGAGCTGCTCGGCGCACCGTGGCAGCACGACCTCGAGCGCACCCTTGACCGCTACCCGAATCCCGCTCTCCCTCTCGTAGAAGGTGGCTGCGTAGCTCCGCTCCGACTCGAACGGGATCTCGCCCACGATCCTCAGGTCGCCCCGCACCGCCTCCGGACTCATCCCCGCCTTGTAGCCGAGCGCCAGCAGGGCCACGTCCACGGCGTCGCCGCGGTGATGCCACTGACCGTTCTGCCGTCGCAGGCTGGCCTCGTTGCAGACCACGACCGTTCGCGCCAGGCGTTCCGCCCGTTCGCGCGTTCCGGCCGGGAGGTCGCCGCCGTCCTCGGCACAGAGCTCGCCGTCGCCGGCGTAGCCCTCGCCCGATACCCGGATGCGGGTCCCGCCGGGGAGCGACAGCAGCCGGACGGTCTGCCGATTGACGGTCAGCGTTCCCGTCTTGTCGGTCGCGATGTAGGTGCAACTGCCCAACCCTTCGACGGCGGTGAGGCGGCGGACGATGACCTTGCGCGCCGCCATCCGGGTGGTGGCGATCGAGAGCGCCACCGTCATCGCCACCGGCAGACCTTCGGGGATCGCGGAAACGGCGAGGGCCACCGCCAGGAAAAAGACGTCCAGCCACGGCATGCCTCGCACGGCGGCCACGACCGCCAGCCCCACGCACGCGGCCAGGACGATCAAGCTGATCTGGCGCGCGAACGCCTCCATGCGCACCACGAGCGGCGGCTTCGCCGTGTCGGCCTGGCTCACCGACTCGGCGATGGTGCCGACCTCGGTCCGGAGCCCCGTGGCCACCACCACCGCCCGGGCCCGGCCCGACATGACGGTCGATCCGGCGAACGCCACGCTGCGCCGATCGCTGACGGGCGCGTCCTCGGCGATGGCCGCGACCTGCTTCGCGACCGGCAGCGACTCGCCGGTCAGAAACGACTGGTCGACCGAGAGGTTGTTCACCTGGAGCAGGCGGACGTCGGCGGGCACTCGATCTCCCGATTCGAGCGCCACTAGGTCGCCGGGGACCAGGTCTTCGGCGGGAAGGCGGCGATCGCTCGCGCCGCGGATGACGCGGGCCGACGAGCCGAGCAGTCGCTGCAGTCCCGCCGCGCTCCGTTCCGCCCGCCACTCCTGGAAGGTGCCCAGTGCGGCGTTCAGGAGCACGACGAGCAGAATGAAGCCGGCGTCGGTGGTGTCGCCAAGGACCAGGGCCACCGCCGCCGCGGCGAGCAGCACGTAGATCAGCGGGCTCTTGAACTGGTGCAGGACGATCGCGAGCAGGGTGGGCGGCGGCCGGGTGGGGAGGAGATTCGGGCCGAACTCGCCGAGCCGCCGCGCCGCCTCCCCATCGTCGAGACCGGTGGGGGACGACCCCAGCGCCGCGACCACCTCTTCCGGCGGCAGCGCGTGCCAGGCGGGCGTCTCTTGCGCCGCTGGGGCCGGCCGCTCGCGGCGGGTCATCGGCGCGCGTCGCTCCGCGCTCCGGCCGCCGCGACCGCCGATCGGATCGCGACGAGCTCGCCCACGTTCTCCATCGTCAACAGGGCGTGCATGAACACGCCGATGCCTCGAAACTCGCCGAGCTTCCAGGACCACTTCATGGCGACCCTCGTTTGCGAAGCAGCTCGGTCCGGCGACCGGGCTCGCGAATGCTATCCAACGGACGTGGGCCGGGGGGCGATGCGATCGCGGGCCCGCTCCACCTCGGCCACGCGGCGCGAGATCACCGCGGCTCCCACCCTTTGGTACGGGG
>DATKDQ010000261.1:0-3842 GCA_035544635.1 Thermoanaerobaculia bacterium | reverse complement strand
GGCTCCCGACGCGGTGCCGGCCGGCTCCATCGCCTTCGCCAGTCCGAAGTCCAGGACCTTGACCTGCCCCTCGGGATCGATCTTCACGTTCTGGGGCTTCAAGTCCCGGTGGACGATCCCCTTCTCGTGGGCCGCCTCCAGGGCCTCCGCGATCTGGCGGGCGATGGCGAGGCTCTCCTCGAGGTCGAGGGCCCCGCGGGCCAGCCGCTCGGCCAGCGTGGGTCCCTCGACCAGCTCCATGACCAGCGCCCGAACACCGGCCGACTCCTCGAGCCCGTGGATCGACGCGATGTTGGGATGGTTCAAGCTGGCCAGCAGCTTCGCCTCGCGCTCGAACCGCGCCAGGCGCTCCCTGTCGGTCGTGAACGCCGCCGGCAGGACCTTGATCGCCACCTGGCGGTCGAGCCTGGAGTCGGTGGCGCGCCACACCTCCCCCATCCCGCCCTCGCCGAGCTTGGCGGTGATCTCGTAGGGGCCGAGGCGTTGGCCGATCACTCGACTCCCATCATCGTGTTCCGATTCTGTCGGATGGGGTCATCGCTTCGGCTCGAGCTGCGCCCGCCAGTTGTCGACCAGAATCAGCGTCGGCCAGCGATCGCCGGCCGGCTCGAGGAGCAGGAAACGGTCGCCCTGCGGCGCCGGCGCCACCTCGGCGCGCTCGCCGAGATGCAGATCGCAGGCGAAGAGCGACGACGAGCCGACACGGGAGCCGATCATCGGGCCTCCGACGGGCGATGCGGTTCGCGATCGCGGTGGGTGGATGCAACCAGGTCAGGCGATCGTAGCACTCGGCGGCCCCAGGACGGGCTCGGATCTCAGAAGGTGCTGACGCTGCGGCCGCGACGATGACACCAACGCGGAGCTCCTGGTCGCCCGCGGGTGGCGGCTAGGCCCAGATCGTCTGCACCAGCCCGAGGTCGTCGATGGGGCGATCCCGGGTGACGAGCTTCGCGTCGAG
The DNA here is from genome assembly GCA_035544635.1 of Thermoanaerobaculia bacterium. GTDB lineage: Bacteria > Acidobacteriota > Thermoanaerobaculia > Multivoradales > Multivoraceae > DATAFT01. The sequence continues at coordinate 2,884 of DATKDQ010000261.1, read as the reverse complement.
AGCGCGCGCCGCGGCGACGATGAGGCGGTCGAAGGGGTCGCGAAGGGCCCCGAGGGTCGCAAACTCGTCGAGCTGACGGAGGTCGAGGGAGAGGAAGCGCAGCGCCGGGGCCTCTTCGATCGCGGACTTCAGCTGGGCGAGGCCGATGTCGATGCGCCCGAGCTCTCTCAGGATGACGACCTCGGCGACCACGGCGGCCGGTATCCATCCTTCGCTCTCGCCGGCCTCGATCGCGGTCATCGCGCGCCGCGCCCGGCGGCCGAGCTTGCCCGGGGCGACGAGTGCGTAGACGCAGGCATGGGTGTCGAGGACGTACCTACTCACGACGACCGAGCCGGCCCCAGAGGAGCTGTCGAACCTCCGAGATGTCGTCGTCCGTCGGCACCTTGCCGGGAGCGAAGAGGCCCAAGAAGGTGCCTCCAGCTCGCGGCGGTTGGCGGTCGTCGGCCAACGACCGCTCGAGGTCGGCGAGTACCTGGGCCGACAGGGATCGGTGCTCCGATTCGGCACGAGACTCCAGCCTTTGCTTCAAATCGGACGGCAGTCGGAGGGTGATCGTGGCGTCCTTGGACATGTCTTCATTCTAGTTCGTTTTGCTTACATCTTCAATCGGGGCGGGGAGCTCACTCCCCGCGTTCGTCGCGCTCGAGCCTGGAATCGGTGCCGAGTTTTGCCGTGATCTCGTAGGGGCCGAGGCGGCTGCCGATCATCGCGCTCCCCGCTCGAGCAGCGCGGTCCAGTCGAGCACGACGACGAGCGGCGCGGTGTCGGAGGTCAGGCTGCGGTTGAGCAGGAAGCGCTGGCCGTCGGCGGCGACGTCGTACTGGCGGTCCGCCGACTCTTCCAGCCGCGCGGCGAACAGCGTCTCCGGCGGGCCTGGCCGCAGAGGGTCGCCGGCGGCGATCGGCACCGCGACCAGGCGGCCGAGCGTGTCGAGGTAGTAGAGCTCGCGGCCGTCGCGCCGCCACAATGGCTGCGAGCCGCCGCCGCTCGAGATGCGAATGGCGCCACCGGCGCCGTCCAGCCGGCGGATGTAGATCTCCCAGTTGCGCGTGACGTCGGAGGCGAAGGCGACCCACGTCCCGTCGGGGGAGATGTCGCCGGTGAACTCGCCGGTGCCTTCCGCAGTCAGGCGAACCTCGTCGCCCTCGCCGTCGAGATCGCGCAACCAGAGCTCGACCTGGCCGGTCGCGCCGCTGCGCTCGAGGAGGATCCGCCGGCCGTCCGGGGTCGCCGAGACCGGCGCCTGGTAGATCGTGCCGGAGAGCCAGAGACGTTCCTGGTCGGGCCGGTCGCGGGCGATCCGGAAGATGCCGCCGGAGTTGCCGGGGCGCACGGAGTTGAACAGGATCTCGCGCCCGTCGGGGCGCGTCCAGATCGCCATGTAGGTGTCGCCCTCTCCGAAGGTGACGCGGTTTGCCACCTTGCGCTCCAGGTCGTGCACCCAGGCCTCACCGAGCTTGCCACGCGCCTGGTACTGCGCCACCAGCAGCGAGCGGCCGTCGGGCGACAACCGCGGCGCGTAGTGCCAGGACGACTCGGCGTCGGTCACCGCCTCGATCAGATTGCCGGCGCGATCCACCCAGACGATCTGCGTCGCGCTCCGTTTGTCGGTGCGGTAGGCGAGAGTGCCGTTGGCTGCCACGCCGAGCGAGCGCTGGCCGGCGACGCTGATCGAGCCGCCCATCGGCACGCCGAGGGGCGTCGGCTCGCCGACGAGCTCCTCGCGCTCCTCGTCGAAGCGGTGGGCGACGAGCGCGTCGCCGCGCGCGTAGAGGAGGTAGCCGGGCGGCGCGTAGACCGCGGTCGAGGTCGCCGGCCCGAGGGTCTTGGCGTCGAGCGAGCCCAGGCGACCGAGGTGGATGGAGCCCGGCTCGGTGCCGCTGCCCGGCGACGAGTAGAAGACGAAACGCCGGCCGTCGGGCAGGAACGACGGGAACCGCGTCGTGCCCATGGAGCCGTCGTCCGGCAGGCGGGTCGCGGGCTGGCTTTGGCCGCCCCGCCCGGAGACGGAGAAGAGCGGCCCGGTGAACGTCGGGGCGTAGATCAGGACGTCGTCGGCGCCCCAGGCGCCGCCGCGCACCTCCTGGACCGACGGCGTGCTCGCGATCTCGAGCGGCGAGCCGCCCAGAGAATCGATCCACTTGAGGCTGCGCTGGCTGAAGAAGGCGAGGCGCCGGCTGTCGGGAGCCCAGAAGGGGTACCGCGCGTCGACGGTGTCGGGGAGCTTGCGCGCTTCGAGCGTGTCGAGGCTGCGCACCCAGAGCGCGGTGCGGCCGTCTTCACCGCGCCCGACGAAGGCGATCTTGCGGCCGTCGGGGGAGATCGCCAGGCCGCTGACGAGGCCCGTCTTTTCGGGAGCGCGCACCTCGAACTGGGTGAGCGCCGGCGCGGCCCTCTCGCCGGCCCCGCGGGCGAGCCAGAGCGCCGTGCCGGCGAGGCCGAGGAGCAGTCCGGCGACCACGCCGGCCGCTGCCGCGAGCCGCCACCGCCCCGCGCCGGCGCCCGCGCTCGCGCTCGCGCTTGCCGCCACGCCGCTCCACCCCGGCTCGTCGTGCTTGCCGGCGACCACCTCCTCGAGCACGATCCGCGCGTCGGCGATGTCGTGCAGGCGGTTCTTCGGGTTCCGCTCGAGGCAGCGGCGCAGCAGGCTGCGGATCGCGGCCGGCGTCTCGGGCGGCAGCTTGCCGAGGTCGATGTCGGCGCGGAGCACCGCCGCCAGCGTGTCGCCGACGCTGTCGCCGGCGAAGAGCGAGCCGCCGACGAGCATCTCGTAGAGCACGACGCCGAACGCCCAGATGTCGGCCCGCTTGTCGACCGCCATCCCCTTGGCCTGCTCGGGCGCCATGTAGGCGGCGGTGCCGAGGATCATCCCCTGCACCGT
>DATKDQ010000260.1:0-4067 GCA_035544635.1 Thermoanaerobaculia bacterium | reverse complement strand
CGCGCGATGGCGTTGGCGATGGCGGGGATGGGCGGCACGATGCCGACCTCGCCCACGCCGCGCACGCCGTAGGGGTGCGCGGGGTTCGGGACCTCGACGATGAGGGTGTCGATCATCGGCAGGTCGGAGGCGACCGGGATGCGGTAGTCGAGGAAGCCGGCGTTCTCCATCACGCCCTTGCGGTTGTGGATGTACTCCTCGTTGAGCGCCCAGCCGATGCCCTGGACCACGCCGCCCTGCATCTGGCCCTCGACGTAGCTGGGGTGGATGGCGCGGCCGGCGTCCTGCGCCGTCGTCACGCGCAGGATCTTGACCAGACCGGTCTCGGGATCGAGCTCGAGGTCGAAGACCTGGGTCGAGAAGCCGGGGCCGGCGCCGCGGGCGTTGAGCGATGCGCTGGCGGCGAGCGGGCCGCCGGTCGACTTGGCCTTGGCGGTGATCTTCGCCAGCGGGAGCGGATCGTTGGCGCCCTTGGTGTGGTGGGCCGCGCCGTCTCTCCATTCGACCTCGGCGACGTCGACGCCCCACATCTTGGCGGCGCGCTCGCGCAGCTTCACGACCATGGCGCGGCAGGCCTCGACCACCGCCCAGCCGGTGGCGTAGGTGGTGCGGCTGCCCTCGGTGGTGTCGGTGTAGCCGACGGAGTCGGTGTCGGCGACGCCGGGCTTGATGCGCTCGTCGTCGATGCCGAGCTCCTCGGCTGCCATCAACGCCATCGAGGCCCGGCTGCCGCCGATGTCGGGGCTGCCGGTGAGAACGATCGCGGTGCCGTTCTCATTGAGGTGAACGGTGGCGCTCGACTGCTCGCCGATGTTGAACCAGTAGCCGGTCGCCACCCCGCGGCCCTGGTTGGGGCCGAGCGGTGCCCGGTACTGCGGACAGTCGCGGATGGCGCGCAGCGTCTCCTCGAGCCCGATGCGCGGGCACGGCGGCCCCAGCACCGTCGGGTCGCCCTCCTTGATGGCGTTGCGCAGTCGGATCTCGATCGGGTCGATGCCGAGCTCGACGGCTATCTCGTCGAGCACGGTCTCGGTCGCGAACGCGGCCATCGGCGCCGAAGGCGCGCGGTAGGCGATGTTGACCGGCTTGTTGACGACGACGTCGTAGGCCTCGATCTGGTAGTTGGGGATGCGGTAGGGCGCGAACACGCACCAAGCGCCGAGCATGGCCCAGAAGCCGCCGAACGCTCCGTTCTCGTAGGCGAGCCACGCCTTGCCGGCGACCAGCGACCCGTCTCTGCGCGCGCCCAGCTTGACCTTGATGCGGGTACCCGGCGTGGGGCCGGTGGCGCGGAACACCTCGTCGCGCGTCATGACCATCTTCACCGGCCGGTTCGCCTTGCGCGACAGGAGGACCGCCAGCGGCTCGAGGTAGATCGTGGTCTTGCCGCCGAAGCCGCCGCCGATCTCGGCCGGCAGCACCTTGATCTGCGAGGGCTCCCAACCCAGCATCTTCGCCGTCTGCTGCTGCACCCGGAAGTGGCCCTGCGACGAGCACCAGACCACCGATCTGTCCTCCTGGGTCGAGTCGGCCACCACCGCGTGCGGCTCGATGTAGCCCTGGTGCACGGGTTTGGTCGTGAACTCGCGCTCGACGACGACGTCGGCCGCGGCGAAGCCGGTGTCGAGGCTGCCGGCCTCGAAGTAGGAGCGCATCGCCACGTTCGAGGGCTGGGTCGGCGCCGGCTCGACGCCGCGCGTGAACATGCCTTCGTGGAGCAGCGGCGCGCCCGCGGCCATCGCCTCGTCGACGGTGAGCACGTGCGGCAGCACCTCGTACTCGACCTCGATCGCGGCGGCAGCCGCGCGGGCCTGCCGGCGCGTGGTCGCGGCGACCGCGGCCACCACCTGCCCCTCGTAGCGCACGCGGTCGCGCGCCATCAGGTTGCAGGCGACGTCGCTCACCGGATTGCCCGGGACGGCGTCGGGGAAGTCGTCGCGGGTGACGACGGCCTTGACGCCCGGCATGGCGAGCGCGGCGGAGGTGTCGATCGAGACGATCCTGGCGTGGGCGTGCGGCGAGCGCAGCACGTGGCCGTGGAGCATCCCCGGCAGGACGAGATCGGCGGCGAAGCGGGCGCGGCCGGTGACCTTGTCGAGGCCGTCCGGGCGCACCGGACGGGTGCCGACGTACTTGTACTGTCCCTTGGCGGAGCGGGCGGAGGCAGGCTCCGCCCCTACTCCAGACTTCTTGGCGGAGGCCGGCTTGCTGGATCCCTGCTTGGAGGTCTTTTTTTCGGTCGTCGTCATGCGGTCTCTCTCAGGGTCGCGGCGGCCGACTCGACGGCACGCACGATCTTGTCGTAGCCGGTGCAGCGGCAGAGGTTGCCGGCGAGGGCGTAACGGATCTCGGTCTCGGTCGGCTCGGGGTTCGAGTCGAGGAGTGCCTTGGCGGCGATGAGGAAGCCGGGCGTGCACACGCCGCACTGGAGCGCGGCACCCTCGAGGAAGCACTGCTGGAGCGGGTGGAGGTGATCGCCGAGCGCGAGCCCCTCGACGGTCGTGATGTCTCTGCCCTGCGCCTCGGGCGCGAACACCAGGCACGAGCAGGTGAGGCGGCCGTCGAGCAGGATCGAGCAGGCGCCGCAGTCGCCGGTGCCGCAGCCCTCCTTGGCGCCGGTGAGGAGCATCTCGTCGCGCAGCGCGTCGAGCAGCGACTGGTCGGCGTCGCAGAGGAACTCGGCCGGGTCGCCGTTGACGGTGCAGGTCACTTGGGTGCGGCTCACGTCCTTCCCCCCTTGCGCCGGCGCGCCCTCTCGGCGGCCTGGAGGACGGCCCGCTTCGCAAGCACTCCGGCGACCTGTCGCCGGTACGTCTTGGTGCCTCTCTTGTCGTCGATCGGGTTGCAGGCCGCGCTGGCGGCGGCGGCGACGGCCTCGAGAGTCGCTTTGTCGAGGGTCGATCCCACCAGGGCCTGCTCGGCCGCCGGGACGCGCACGACGGTGGGCGCCACCGCTCCGAGGGCGATGGTGGCGGCGGTGCAGCGGCCGTTCGAGTCGAGCGTGATCCGCGCCGCGGCGCCGACCACCGCGATGTCCATCTCGGTGCGCGGGATGAAGCGCAGGTAGGCGTCGCCGGTGCGCGCCGGCGGTCGGTCGAGCTGGAGCTCGACCAAGAGCTCGTCCGGGCGAAGCGATGTCGATCCGGGCCCGGTGCACACCTCGGCCACCGCCACCGTGCGGATGCCCTTCTTGGAGGCGAGCACGGCGCGGGCGCCGTTCACCACCATCGGCGGTACCGTGTCGGCGGCTGGCGAGGCGTTGCACAGGTTGCCGCCGAGACTCGCCCGGCTCTGGATCTGGTCCGATCCGATCAGCCCCGCCGCCTCCACCAGCCCGGGGAAGTCGGCGCGAAAGTTCGCGTTGACGGTGATGTCCGACGCCGGCGTCGCCGCACCCACCGCCCAGGTGCCGTTGCTGCGGGCGAGTGCCATCAGGCGAGGGACGCGCTTGAGGTCGACGATCGTGCCCGGCTCGCGCCGGCCGGCGCGGAACTGTGGGATCAGGTCCGTCGCGCCGGCGAAGACGCGCGCGTCGGGCGTCGACGCCAGCATCTGTACCGCTTCCTCGACGGACTTCGGGGCCAGGTATCTCAAGATGAGGGCTCCTTGGTCATGGAGGCAGGATCATATAGCGGTCCCGTGCCTCCGACGCGTTCAGGCAGCGGCAGTCGAGCGGCGTCCCGGTCGTGCCCGGCAGCGCGGATGGGCGCCCGTGCTCGAGGAGATCGCCACGCTTCAGGGCATGGCCCAGGCGCGGTTGGCCCCGGGGTCGAAGGACCCCGGGGTCCTTCGCCAGCGCAGCCGCGGCAAGCTCACGTGCCGGGAGCGGATCGCGCTTCTCCTCGACGAGGGATCGCTCCGGGAGGTGGGCAGCGTCGCCGGCTTCGCCACCTACGACGGGGCTGCGCAGATCGGAGGCGACGCGACCGGTACCCTACGGCTGATAGTCGAGCTCAGGACGGGCGGTCGCGCCCCTCAGCTCGACGCGGCGCGTCATCGGCCCGGTCTTGTTCAAGTAGGCCTGCCAATCCGCTCCCATCTTCGCCGTGTCCTTGGCGTTCTGTACG
>DATKDQ010000259.1:0-3307 GCA_035544635.1 Thermoanaerobaculia bacterium | reverse complement strand
CCGCGGCGATGCGGCGGAGCTGACCCTTGATCCGGCGCGCGTGGTCCGGACCCATGCGCAGGAGCTGCTTCTGCACCGGCGCGAGCTCCTCGAGGCGAGGATCGGCGTAGCGATAGGTGTTCACGTGGCGTTCGAGCGCGGGCGGGGTGTCCGGGATCGGCGTCGCCACCAGGGTCTCGACCGCGGCGGCCAGCGCGCTCTCGAAGCTCTGATCGGGGTAGCCGAGCTCGGCGAACGCCTCCTGCACCAGCCCGGACAGGCGGCGGTAGACCTCCGCCGTCGCCTGCGGGTCGATCGAGGTGAACACCTCGGTCACGACGTCGTAGCGGCGATAGTTGGCGGGATCCGGCACCGTCTCACCCCGCTGCTCGACCACGCGGTAGGCCTCGCGCGGCGCGAGGAACCACAGGTGAGGTGACGGGCTGGCACCGAGGCTCGCGTTCTCCACCGACGCGGTGAAGGTGCGGATCAGGTTCCCGGTCGCGAGCCAGGCGGTGAGCGCGGGGTGGCTCGACAGCCCGCCGACCAGCCGGCGTACCAGGGCGTCGCTCTGGTCGAGCGGCGGCAGCGGTGCCTCGAGCTCGGGGGCCGCGGGCGCGGGCTCGTCGCCGGCGGCCGAGGGCTCGAACTGGGTCGCCGCGGCGCTGGTGCCGGGCTCCGGAGGCTCGACTCGACGCGACATCAGCCAGAACGAGACCACGAGACCCAGGGCCAGGATCACGGCGACGGCGATGCCCACCACGCGGCTGCGGCTCGGGCCGTCATGCCGATCGATCGGCTCGTCGCTCGAGTCGTCCTCGGACGACCACTCGTCGGCGGCAGACTCGACCACGGGCTTCTCGGGTGGGGGAGGCGGGGGGCGTCTCGGATTGCCGGGGTCGCCGGGACGGAGGTCGAAGTCGTCGAGTTTCGCCATACTCTCTTCATTGTACGCCCCAGTCGGCCGAAGCGTCCTGGCGCCGGCGACTCCCGGCCTGGAGCGCCGCTCGCCGCGCGAGCGGTCCGGTACAATGACTCGATGTCGAGCGGCGGCGAGGATCGGCATGGGGACGCGGAGATCGCGGATCGCGAGCCGAACCGGCTGATCGACGAGAAGAGCCCCTACCTCCAGCAACACGCCTACAACCCCGTCGACTGGTACCCCTGGGGCGACTCCGCGTTCGAGCGGGCGCGCGCCGAGGACAAGCCGATCTTTCTCTCGATCGGCTACTCGACCTGTCACTGGTGCCACGTGATGGAGCGTGAGTCGTTCGAGGACTCCGAGATCGCGGCCCTGATGAACGACCTCTTCGTCAACATCAAGGTCGACCGCGAGGAGCGTCCCGACGTCGATCGCATGTACATGGCCACCGTCCAGGCTCTCACCGGGAGCGGCGGCTGGCCGCTCTCGGTGTGGCTCACGCCGGACCTCCACCCGTTTTACGCCGGCACCTACTACCCCCCCGAGTCGCGCTACGGCCGGCCCGGGTTTCCCGACCTCCTGCGCCAGCTCCATCGCGCCTGGGTCGAGCAGCGCGATCAGGTGGTCGACTCCGGCTCCAAGATCGTGGACGCCCTGCGAGCGCAGTCGGGCGGCCTGGAGGAGGCCGCGTCGCTTCCCTCGAGGAGCGCGCTCGACCGCGCCTTCCGACAGCTCCACTCGAGCTGGGATCGCCGCCTCGGCGGCTTCGGCGAGGCGCCCAAGTTCCCGCGGCCGAGCGTCTTCGCGTTCCTCCTGCGCCATCACGCGTCGAGCGGCGATCGCGACGCGCTCGAGATGACGCTCTCGAGCCTGCGCAAGATGTGGGCAGGCGGCGTCTATGACCACCTCGGCGGCGGCTTCCACCGCTACTCGGTGGACGCCTACTGGCGCGTGCCGCACTTCGAGAAGATGCTCTACGACCAGGCGCAGCTCGCGTCCGCCTTCCTCGAGGCGTACCTGGTGAGCGGCGACGTGTTCTTCGCGGAGGTCTCGCTCGACGTCCTCGACTACGTCGCGCGCGACCTGCGTTCGCCGGAGGGTGGCTTCTACTCGGCGGAGGACGCCGACAGCGCGCCCGATCCCTCACGACCGGAGCACAAGGAGGAGGGCGCGTTCTATCTGTGGGAGCGCGCGGAGGTCGAGGCCCTGCTCGACCCGCCCGCCACCGAGGTGGTCTGCCTCCACTACGGGCTGAGCGAGGCCGGCAACACCATCTCCGACCCGCAGGGCGAGCTCGGTACCCGCAACGTGCTCTATCGCGCCGCCTCGCTCGAGTCCGTGGCGGAGCAGTGCGGCCTGGCGGTCGATGCCGCGCGCCGGATCGTCCACGATGCCGGATCCCGCCTGCTCGCCGAGCGCAACCGCCGGCCGCGACCACACCTCGACGACAAGGTCATCGTCGCCTGGAACGGGCTCATGCTCTCGGCGTTCGCCCGCGCCTACCAGGTGATGGGGCGACCACAGGACCTCGAAGCGGCGCGCGGCGCGGCGGCTTTCGTACGGGATCGTCTCTGGGACCCCGACACCCGCTCGCTCCGGCGCCGCTTCCGTGCCGGAGAGGCACGCTTCGCGGCGCAGCTCGACGACTACGCCTTCCTGGTCCAGGGACTGCTCGATCTCTACGAGGCCGACTTCGACGCCGCCTGGCTGGAGTGGGCCGAAGCGCTGCAGGAGGAGCTGCTCGAGCGGTTCGCCGATCCGCACGGCGGAGCCCTCTTCGACAACCCGGTCGACCCCCACGTCCTGGTGCGCTCGAAGGAGCTCTACGACGGGGCCGAGCCCTCGGGCAACGCGATCGCGGCGCTCGACCTGGTGCGCCTCTCGTGGTTCCTGGACCGGCCCGAGTGGCGCGAGCGAGCGGCCGAGATCGTGCGCGCTGCCGGCCCGTTCCTCGAGCGCGCGCCGCATGCCGTGCCGCAGATGCTGGTGGCGCTCGATCACCTGCTGAGCGAGCCGTCGCAGGTGGTGGTGGGCGGGGCGCTCGAGGCACCCGAGACCCGGCGGCTGCTCGAGACGGTGCGTTCCCGCTTCATGCCGCACCGGGTCGTTCTCCACGCGGACGGCGGGGAGGGGCAGGCGCGGCTCGGCCGCCGCCTGCCGTTTCTCGACGGCATCCGCCCGGGACCGGAGGTCGCCGTCGCGCACGTCTGCCGCGAGTACCGCTGCGAGCTGCCGGTGTCGAGCCCGGAGGCGCTGGCCGAGGCGCTCGATCGGGCCGCCGGCTGACCGCGCCCCCCTGGAAACGTCCTGCATTTCACGGTCCGGGAACCCCCCGACGTGATAAGACACGCTCGCAAGGCGGGTGAGGGCTCTACGCGAGTGCCGATCGGGAGCTCCGAAGCGCCG
>DATKDQ010000258.1:0-5748 GCA_035544635.1 Thermoanaerobaculia bacterium | reverse complement strand
AACGTCAAGGACACCCGCGGCCACTGGCTGGTGGAGCCGTGGCGCGGGGGCAGCCGCGTGACCTACGTGCTGTGGAGCGACCCCGGGGGCGCCATCCCGAAGTGGGCGATCAACCGCGCGTCGCGACGGACGCTGCCGGAGGTGGTCACGGCGCTGCGTGATCGCGTGCGCGCGACGAGCGAGGAGCTGGGCGACGGCGATCGCCCGGCGTCCTAGCAGCGTGTGGCGAATGTCAGTCTCGCCCCACGCTGCTAGGGATGACCTGGCGATCCCGATCCGGCGCGGCGCCGGATCGGTCGCCTAGCGGGCGACGGCGCCGGGTTCCTGGGCGGCGAGGCTATCCTAGTCGCGTGCGCGTACGCGTCCATCGCCGGCGGGCACGCCTCGCCGGCGCGCCACTCGCCCTCTGCCTCGCGACCGCCAGCGCCGCGCCGGGGGCCGACCTCGGCTTCCCGCACCATCCGCCCGAGCTCCGCGCGCGCTTGGCGGCGGCGCTCGCCGCGCGCCAGCCGGGCTTCGACCCCCGCACCGAGCACCTCCTGCCCGACGGGCGTCCGCGCTTCACCAACCGCCTCCTGCTCGAGGACTCGCCCTACCTGCGCCAGCACGCCCACAATCCGGTCGACTGGCATCCCTGGGGGCCCGCAGCGCTGGCCCTGGCGGCGCGCGAGGACCGACCGATCTTCCTCTCGATCGGGTACTCGACCTGTCACTGGTGCCACGTCATGGAGCGCGAGAGCTTCGACGATCTGGGCATTGCGGCGCTGCTCGCGGAGAGCTTCGTCGCGATCAAGGTCGATCGCGAGCAGCGCCCCGACGTCGACGACATCTACATGACGGCGATCCGTCTCACCGGGCGTGGCGGAGGGTGGCCGCTCTCGAGCTTTCTGACGCCGCAGGGAAGGCCCTTCTTCGCCGCCACCTACCTGCCATCGGAGCGCTTCGCCGAGGTGCTGCGTGCGGTGGCGCGGATGTGGCGCGAGGACCGGGCCGAGATCGAGGTCACCGCGGCGAGCCTCGCCGACGCCGTGCGCGAAGTCGCGGCGGCGCGCGCCGAGGCGGTGGCGATCGCCCCCGACGCCGCCGCTCGCGCGATCGAGGAGATCGCGGCCCACGAGGATGCGACCCGCGGCGGGCTCGGGACCGCTCCCAAGTTCCCGCACGAGCCCGAGCTCCTCCTCCTCCTCGACCAGGCCGCGCGCGGATCGGGCGGCCGCGCGGGCGGCGTCGCGGAGCGCGCGCTCGAGGCGATGGCGCGGGGCGGGATCTTCGATCAGGTGGGCGGCGGCTTCCACCGCTACTCGACCGACGCGGCCTGGCGGGTACCGCACTTCGAGAAGATGCTCTACAACCAGGCGCAGCTGGCGCGGGCCTACGTCGCGGGCTGGCGCCTCACCGGCCGCGAGTCGTTCCGGCGCGCCGCCGCGCAGGTCCTGGACTACGTGCTGCGCGAGCTGACCTCGCCCGACGGCGGCTTCTACTCGGCCACCGACGCGGACAGCGAAGGGTCCGAGGGGAGGTTCTTCGTCTGGACTCCGCGGGAGCTCGAGCGCGCCCTCGGCCCCGAGGACGCGAGCTGGGCGGCGGCGCTTTTCGGAGTGACCGCCGAGGGCAACTTCGAGGACGGCCGCACGGTGCTCCATCTGCCGTGGCCGCTCGACCAGGTAGCGCGAGAGACGGGCGCGCCGCTCGAGGCGACGCTGGCCCGGCTCGACGGCGTGCGGGAGCGCCTGCGCGCGTTCCGGGAGACGCGCGAGCGGCCGCTGCGCGACGACAAGATCCTCACCGGCTGGAACGGAATGATGATCACGGCGCTCGTCGAGGGGAGCGGAGCGCGTGACGACTCTGGCGCCGAGGACGGCGGGGGGCGTTGGCTCGCCGCCGCCGAGCGGGCCGGCGAGCTGGTGTGGAGCACGGCGCGCCGCGGCCCGGGCCGGCTGTGGCGGGTGCGGCTCGACGGCAGCTCGTCGGTCGAGGCGCTGCTCGAGGATCACGCCTGCCTCGCCGAGGCGATGCTCACGCTCTACGACGCGACCGGGGAGCGGCGCTGGCTCGACCGCGCCACCGAGACGCTCGACGGTATGGTCGAGCAGTTCTGGGATGGCGAGGCCGGGGGGTTCTTCCTGGGCGCCGCGCCGCCGGGGGAAGGTCTGATCGCGCGGCCGAAGTCGCCGCAGGACGGCGCCACTCCCTCGGGCAACTCGGTCGCCCTGCGCGCGCTGGCGATGGCGTACCACCGCACGGGGGCGCTCGAGCGCCGCGATCGAGCGGAGGCTCTCGTGGTCGCGTTCTCGGGTCTCCTCGAGCGCTCGCCGTCGAGCTTTCCTTACCTCCTTCTGGGCCGGACCGAGCTTCTGGCCGGGGACACCGGGATCCGGCGCTACGCGGCGCGCGGCAAGGTCGCGCTCGCGGCGGTGGCACGCCAGGTCGTAGTGGCTGGCTCCGGCGGCGGGCGCGACGCCCTCGAGCTCCAGATCACGCTCGACCTGGCGCCGGGCTGGCACGTCAACTCGTTCGCACCGCTCGAGGATGCGCTGGTCGCGACCCGGGTCGAGCTGCCGGCGGAGGGCGTGGAGGCGGGGTGGCGGCTTTCGGACCTCACCTACCCCGAGCCGGAGGAAGTGCGACTCGGATTCCAGCAGGCTCCACTGTCGGTGTACACCGGCCGCGTCGCGGTGCGCGTGCGACTCCATCCGCCGGAAGGCTCGGGCGCTTTCGTCCCGGTCGCCGTCCGGCTCCAGGCCTGTGACGACAGCGTCTGCCTCCGCCCCGAGGAGGTGCTCCTGCGCGCCGCGGTGGCACCGCTGCTGCGGCCGGCAACCGCGCGTTTCTGAAGGCGATCTGCGCCCCGTTGGAGGGGAGCAACTTACCTGCGCGTGCTATCGTTTCGACGCTGCGCCCGCGACCGCCTCTCGCCCCATCATCCGCGACGGCCGCCCATCGAATGCCCGACGCCACCCTCTCTGCAGCGATCGACCCGCAGGTCGACGACTCCGTGGCCTCGCTCTTCGGGGCGGAGGCCCGGCGGATCTTCGCGTCGCGTCTCCAGCGGCTGGCCGAGGGTCCGCTGGAGGAGGGTGGCGCCGAGCTCGAGTTCCCAGTCGAGCTCGCGATCGAGCTCGCCGCGGTCTGCAACCTGGCGTGCGTCATGTGTCCGGTGCCGACCACCCGCCGGCCGAAGCAGCTCATGGACGACGACCTCTTCCGCCGCCTGGTCGATCAGGCCACCGGCGAGCGCGGGTTCCTGCTGCTGCCGCAGGGCTTCGGCGAGTCGATGCTGCACAAGCGGTGGGCCGAGCTGCTCGCCTACGCGGTCGAGCGCGGCGTGCGGCCGATCGTCCTCCTCACCAACGGCACGCTGCTCGACGAGCGCAACGTCGCACGCGTGATCGCGCTCGACGTCGACGCCGTGGTGGTGTCGATCGACGGCGTGACCCCGGCGACCTACGCCTCGGTGCGCGTCGGCGGCGATCTCGACGAGGTCGAGGCGGGCGTGCGCCGGCTGCTCGAGGCCCGCGGCGAGCGGTCGCGGCCGAAGGTGTGCCTGCGCATCATCCGCATGCGCGAGACCGACGGCGAGATCGACGCCTTCTTCGCGCGCTGGTCGCCTCTGCTGCGGCCCGACGACGAGCTGCGCATCAACGAGTACAACGACTGGGCGGGCAAGGTCGCGGACCACTCGGCGCCGGGTCATGAGCCGGCGGCGGTGGCGCCGGGGCGAGGCCCCTGCCGCATGCTGTGGCGCAACCTCTCGGTGCACGCGGACGGGAAGGTATCCGCCTGCTGCCACGACAGCGAGGACGAGCTGATCGTCGGCGACGTGGCGGCGGGCGAGACGCTGCAGCAGATCTGGCGCGGGCCGGCGCTGCGCCGTCTGCGGCGGCTGCACCTCGAGGGCCGGATCGACGAGCTGCCGATCTGCCAGGCGTGCCGGAACTGGTACTGAGCTCGAGCAATCGGGCCGCCGCGGCGGTCGGACGACGGTTCGCGGTGAAGCGCCGGTCGATCGCGTGCGCCGGCGGGTCGCGATGAAGGCCGTCTTCCTGCTCAACGGAGCCGCGCTCTACGGCGGCGTCAAGGTGGTGTTCCAGCACGCGCGCGCGCTGCGCCGACTGGGTGTCGACGCCGAGGTGCTGTCTCCCGATCCGCCGCCGGTGTGGTTTCCGGCGGAGGAGTGCGGCTATCGCCAGGTGGGGGCACTGGTGCCGGACGAGATCGGTCGCGCCGACGTCGCGATCGGGACCATCTGGTTCACGGTGCCGGCGGCGCTCGACGTGGACGGCGCGCGCGCCTTTCATCTGTGCCAGTGCTACGAGCCGCTCTACGAGGGCGTGGCCGATCGCCGCGGGGAGATCGAGGCGGTGTACCGGCTGCCCACGCGCAAGCTCGCGGTCTCGCCCCATCTGGTCGAGCTGCTGCGCCAGCGTCACGGCTTCGCGGCGGACTGGATCCCCCAGCCCTTCGAGCCCGAGCTCTTCGTTCCGCCCCGAGTCGAGCGGCCGGCCGACGGCAGGCTTCGCGTCCTCGTCGCCGGCCCCTGGGAGGTGCCGATCAAGGGGATCGAGTGGGGCCTGCGCGCGCTGCGCCCGCTCGCCGAGGAAGGATGGCTCGACCTGGTGCGGCTGGCGCTCGAGGCCGATCCGCAAGAGGTCGCGCTGTGGCCGGACGCCGAGCGCAGGCTCGCCGTGCCGCCGAGCGCGGTGCCCCCGATCCACGCCGCGGTCGACGCCTACGTCGGGCTGTGCGACGAGGTGGAGGGCTTCGGCTTGCCAGCTCTGGAGGCGATGGGCTGCGCGCGGCCGTGTGTGCTCACCGATATCGGTGCGGTGCGCGCGCTCGACCCGCTGGGTGAGGCCGCCCTACGGGTTCCGCACGGCGATGGCGACGCGCTGCGCGCTGCCGTGCGTCGTCTGCGCGACGACGTCGCGCTGCGCCGGCGGCTGGGGGCGGCGGGACGCCGCATCGCCGAGCGCTTCACCGAAGAGCGGAGCGCCAGGGCCCTGCTCGCCGTCTTCACCGACGAGCTCGGGCACCGGTGCGCTCACCCCGGTGGCGGCGGTGGATCCGCGGGAGCGGGTCGATCCGCGTGCTGAGGTCAGGCGCGCTCAGCCTTCGAAGAGCGCATAGACGCACTTACGGCACATGAAGTCCGCGGGCGCCTCTTCGAGGCCGTAGGACCACCGCCGCAGCTTCGCCAGCTCGGGACCGGCCAGGATACCGGCGACGCTCTCCGTCGTGAGATCGCCGACCACGTGGTACTCCTCGTAGTCCTGGCAGCAGAAGATCGCTTTCGCGCGCGGTGTGATGTGGAGGTGCTGCAGGGGGCGCGAGCCGGTGTTCTCGCAGCCTCGCAGGCGGCGGGTGGGCGCCGATGGCTTGATGCCGATGCGCAGGTACCCGGCGCGGTCCATGACCTCGAAGCGCTTGACCTCGAAGCGGGTGCCGGCGAAGCGCGCCGCGATCTCCTCGTGGTCGCGCCGGTGCACGTCGTCGCCCTGGCCCAAGACCACGATCACCATCTCGTCGGCTACCGGTAGGCGGGCGAGGTGGTCCAGGTTGCGCAGCACGAGCTCGAGGTGGTCGCCGCCGCGGTCGCGCGCGTAGCGTGACCGGTCGAGCGTCGACAGGTTGATCGACAGGTAGCGCAGCCCGCCGAGAGCGCAGAGCGCGTCGGCGCGCTCCGGCGTGAGGCCGGTGCCGTTGGTCAGCACCGCGGGCGGGAGCCGCGCCTCGCGCAGGATGCCCACC
>DATKDQ010000257.1:0-3836 GCA_035544635.1 Thermoanaerobaculia bacterium | reverse complement strand
GGCACGGGCCGCACCACTCGGCCCAGAAGTCGACCAGGACCGGCACCCTCCGCGAGGCGGCGAGCACGCGTTCCGCGAAATCGGTCTCGGTGACGTCGGTGACGTGCTCGCGTGGGGGCATGCACCCAGTCTATTCCCAAGGCGGGGGATCCGGCATCCATCCGGTGTGGCCGCTCAGCTTCACCCGCCAGGCTGAGCCACTGTCGACTCACGACCCGCTGCTATCATCCCGAATCGTGTTCACCGGCATCGTGCAGGGCTCGTGTCCGGTCGTCCGCATCGTGGAGCGTCCGGGCCTGCGGACCCTCCTCGTCGACCTGCCGGAGACGCTGCTCCGGGGCCTCGAGACCGGCGCCAGCGTCGCCGTCTCGGGCGTCTGCCTCACCGTGACGGCGATCACCCCGGAGGGCGTCGCGTTCGATGCCATCCAGGAGACCCAGGACCGCACGACGCTGCGCGAGCTGCGCCCGGGCGACCGGGTGAACGTGGAACGCTCGGCGCGCGCCGGCGACGAGGTTGGCGGCCACGAGCTCTCCGGCCACGTCGACGGCACCGCGGAGATTACGGCGGTCGAGCGCCCGCCGGGGAACCACGTCGTCACCTTCCGCGCGCCGCGCGAGCTCCTGCGCTACGTGTTCCCCAAGGGCTTCATCGCGCTCGACGGCTGCAGCCTCACGGTGGTCGACGTGAACCGTGACGCTTCGACCTTCACCGTACATCTCGTCCCCGAGACGCTGCGGGTGACCACCTTCGGCGACAAGCGCCCTGGCGACCGCGTCAACCTCGAGATCGAGCGACGCACGCAGGCGATCGTCGACACCGTGCGCGAGGTCGTGCGCGACACGGTGCGGGAGATGGTGCGGGAGCAGCTCGGGTCCGGCGATCTCGCCGCCCTGCTGCGCGAGTCCGAGGCCGCCGCGCGCCGCTGATCGGTAGCGCCCAGCCATGTTCCTCTCCGACGTCTCGATCCGCCGCCCCGTGTTCGCCACGGTGATGAACATCCTGGTGGTCGTGGCCGGGTCGGTCGCCTACTTCGCGCTTCCCGTGCGCGAGTACCCGGACATCGACTTCCCGGTGGTCAACATCTCGACCGTCTACTTCGGCGCCAGCCCGGAGACCATCGAAGCCACCATTGTCGAGCCGATCGAGCAGGTGCTCAACGGCATCGAAGGCATCCGCACCATCACCTCGACCTCCGGGTTCAGCGTCGGCTCGATCAACATCGAGTTCAAGGCGGGCCGCGACATCGACCTCGCCGCGACCGACGTCTCGAACGCGGTCCAGCAGGCGCTGGGCGAGCTCCCGCCCGAAGCGGAGAAGCCCGTCATCACCAAGGCCGGCTCCGAGTTCCAGCCCATCATCTGGTTCAGCCTCACCGGCGAGAAGTACTCGGCGATCGATCGCACCGACGCCGGCGAGCGCATCATCCGGCCGGCGCTGCAGCTCCTGCCGGGGGTGGCGCGGGTCCGCATCGGCGGCCGCCGCTTCGCGATGCGGGTCTGGCTCGACCCGGCGAAGATGGCGGCGCGAGGCGTGACCGCCGGCGACGTGCGCCGCGCGATCCTGGAGAACAACCTCCAGGTGCCGGCCGGGGCGCTCGAGGCCGAGGCGCGGCGCTTCGTCATCAATCTCGACGCGCAGCTGGACGACCCGCGGGACTACGAGCGACTGGTGATCCGGCGCGACGGCGACCACGTGGTGCGGGTCGCCGACGTGGGCTGGGTCGAGCTCGGCGCCGAGGACTACTCCACTCTCACCCGCGCCATGGGCAGACAGACGGTCGGGGTGGGGATCGTGCGCCAGTCGCGCGCCAACGAGCTCGAGGTCTCGAAGGCGGTCCACGCCCGAATCCCCGAGATCGAGCGCAGCCTGCCCGAGGGCATGACGCTCGCGCTCTCGACCGACAACACGATCTTCGTCGAGGCGACGTTGAAGGAGGTGTGGAAGACGCTGGCGATCGCGTTCGGCATCGTCGTGCTGGTCAACCTCTTCTTCCTGCGCTCGAAGGCGACCACCATCATCACCTCGATCGCGATCCCGATCTCGGTGGTGGGGACGTTCGCCGTCATGGAGGTGGCGGGGTTCTCGATCAACGTGCTCACCCTGCTCGCGCTGGTGCTGGTCATCGGCATGGTGGTCGATGACTCGATCGTCGTGCTCGAGAACATCTTCCGGCGCCAGGAGCTGGGCGAGCCGCCGAGGATCGCGGCGTTGAACGGCGCCAAGGAGGTGGGGTTCCCGGTGGTCGCCACCACGCTCTCGATCGTGGCCGTCCTGGTGCCGCTCTCGCTCATGACCGGCAACACCGGGCGCCTGTTCCGCGAGTTCGCGCTGACCATGGCGGCGGCGATCCTGATCTCGCTGTTCGTCTCGCTCACCGTGGTGCCGATGGCGTGCTCGCGGTTCCTCACCATCAAGCGCCGGCACGGCGCCGTCTGGCGCTGGATCGAGTCGCTGCTGCGCGGCGCCGCCCGCGCCTACGAGCGCCTGCTCGCCGTCTTCCTGCGCCAGCGCGTGCTGGTCGCGGTGTTCTTCGTGGCCTGCCTGGCGGGGACGGCGTGGCTGGTGCGCGCCATCCCGCGCACCCTGGTGCCGGTCGAGGACCGCGGCGCCTTCATGACCATCATCCGAGCGCCGCAGGGGTCGACCGCGGCCTACACCGACCGCGCGCTGCGTCAGGTCGAGGAGGCCCTGTTCGAGATCCCGGAGCTCCAGAGTTACTTCGCCGCGATCTCGTTCGGCTTCGGCGGGCCGGGCGACACCTCGCAGGGAATCGTGTTCACGCGGCTCTCGCACTGGGATGAGCGCAAGGTGAAGCAGCAGGACATCGTCGCGCGCCTGTTCCCCCGCTTCATGGCGATCCCCGAGGCGCTGGTGTTCCCGGTCAACCCCTCCTCGCTCGGGCAGGGCTCGCGCAGCTCCGACGTCCAGATCGCGATCAAGAGCTCCGCGGCCGACCTCGAGGAGTTCAACGAGGTCGGCCGGCGCGTGGTCGGCCGTCTGAGCGCGATCCCCGGGCTGGTGAACGTCGACACCGACATGCGGCTCGACAACCCCCAGCTCGACATCGTGGTCGACCGCGAGCGCGCCTCCGACCTCGGCGTCTCGGTGGCCGACATCGCCGAGAGCATGCGCCTCCTGGTCTCACAGGGGCGCATCGACGACTTCATCCTGCGCGCCAAGCAGTACGACGTGGTGACCGCGCTCGCGTCACGCTTCCGCACCGTGCCGGAGCAGCTCGGTGAGATCCACCTGCGCGCCGCCAACGGCGCGATGGTGCCGATGTCGACGGTGGCTCGCGCCGTCCCCCGCATCGGCGCCGCCAGCCTCACCCACTACGACCTGCAGCGCTCGGTCACGGTAACCGCGAACCTGGCGCCGGGCGCCACGCTCGGCGACGTCCTGCCGCCGGCCCTCGCGGCGGTGAACGAGGAGCTGCCGCCGACCTTCACCACCGCCCTGGGTGGCGCCTCGCGCGAGTTCATCGAGTCGGCCGGAGCGATCTACCTCACGTTCGGCGTCGGCCTCCTCGTCGTCTACCTGGTGCTCGCCGCGCAGTTCGAGAGCTTTCTGCACCCCTTCACCGTGATGCTGAGCGTGCCGCTCGCCACGCTCGGCGCGCTGGGAGCGATCTACCTGCTCGGCTACAGCCTGAACATCTACACCGGGATCGGCCTGATCCTGCTGGTCGGGCTGGTGACGAAGAACGGGATCCTGCTGGTCGAGTTCGCCAACCAGGAGCGCGCGCGCGGCGCCGACCTCATGCTCGCGCTCAGCCGTGCGGGCGCCATCCGCTTCCGGCCGATCCTGATGACCAGCGTGACCTCGATCCTCGG
>DATKDQ010000256.1:0-7109 GCA_035544635.1 Thermoanaerobaculia bacterium | reverse complement strand
CAGGACGTCGTCGGGCTCGAGCCGCCGCTCGATCCTGAAGTAGAGCTCGCGCACCATGTTGCCCCGGAGCACGGCGGGAGGCGCCGCGCCGCGCAGGAACCCGAGCGCGAGATGGGTGTGCGCGTTGACGAAGGCCGGTGTCAACAGCCGGTCGCCGAAGTCGCGCAACGGGAGGCCGGCCTCTTCGCTCCAGCGCGCGAGAGCGTCGCGATAGCCGGCTGCATCGAGCCGTCGGACCTCGCGGATGCGGGAGCCGTCGAGACGAAGCGCAGCGGCGGCCGTCTCGAGGGCGTCGCCGGACCCGAGAACGACGCGACGCGCGGCGACGAGAAGGGAAGGCAAGCTCCGCCCCTACTTCCGAACAGGAGAGCTAGCGGCTACCGCACCCGCATGCCGGGCTCGGCGCCCTGGTCCGGCGCGAGCAGGAAGATCTCCTTGTCCCCGCTGCCGGCGGCGAGCACCATGCCCTCCGAGACGCCGAAGCGCATCTTCCTCGGCGCGAGGTTCGCGACCACCACCACCAGACGCCCTTCGAGGCTCTCCGGCGCATACGCCGACTTGATGCCGGCGAACACGGTGCGCTCCTCGCCGCCCAGGTCGAGCCGCAGCCGCAGCAGCTTGTCGGCCCCCTCGACGCGCGCCGCCTCGACCACGCGCGCGACCCGCAGGTCGAGCGCGGCGAACTGGTCGTAGGAGATCTCCGCCCCGATCGGGTCCTGGGCGATCCGGCTCGGCCGCTTCTCCTCGGGCAGCCCTTCCTTCGATGCCTCGATCATCTCCGCGATCCTCTTCTCGTCGACTCGGATGGTGAGCGGCTGGTAGCGCCGGATCTGGTGATCGAAGAGCGGCCGTCCGGCGTCGGACCACGCGAGCGGCGTCACCTCGAGGAACGCCTCGGCCTTCTCCGCCGTCCTCGGGAGAATGGGCTTCAAGTACACCATCAGCGTACGGAACACGTTGATGCCGGTGGTGAGCACCGCCAGAAGCTCGTCGCGGCGGCTCTCGTCGCGCGCGATCTCCCACGGCTTGCGCTCGTCGATGTAGCGGTTGGCCTCGTCGGCAATCGCCATGATCCGCCGCACCGCGCGGTTGTAGGCGCGCGCCTCGAAGTCCGCACCGATGGTCTCGGCCTCGTCCGCCGCCCGCGCGTGTAGCTCGGGCCGGTCGAGGCGCGAGCCCAGGCGCCCGCCGAAACCCCGCTCCAGGAGCCCCGCGCACCGGCTGGCGATGTTCACGAACTTGCCCACCAGGTCGGAGTTGACGCGATGGGTGTAGTCCTGGAAGCTCAGGTCGATGTCGGCCGGCGACTCGGAGAGGCGCGCGGCGTAGTAGTAGCGCAGGTGCTCCGGGTCGAGATGGTCGAGGAAGGCGCGGCCGGTGATGAACGTTCCGCGCGACTTCGACATCTTCTCGCCGTTGATCGTGAGCCAGCCGTGGACGTAGACCGCGGTCGGCATGCGGAACCCCGCGCCGTGGAGCATCGCCGGCCAGAACAGGCAGTGGAAGTAGGGGATGTCCTTGCCGATGAAGTGGTAGAGCTCGGCCTCACTCTCCTTGCCCCAGTAGGCGTCGAAGTCGAGCCCGCGCGCGTCGCAGTAGGCCTGGAAGCTCGCCATGTAGCCGATCGGTGCGTCGAACCAGACGTAGAAGTACTTGCCCGGCGCGCCCGGGATCTCGAACCCGAAGTAGGGGGCGTCGCGCGAGATGTCCCAGTCGCGAAGCTGCTCGGTGAACCACTCGTCGAGCTTGTTCACGATCTCGGGCTGCAGGCGATCGGTCGACACCCACTCTCGCAGCAGCGGCTCGAAGTCGCCGAGCTTGACGAAGAAGTGCTCCGACTCGCGCTCGACCGGCCGCGCCCCCGATACCACGGACACCGGATCGATGAGGTCCGACGGGGAGTAGGTCGCGCCGCAGGCCTCGCAGTTGTCGCCGTGCTGGCCGGGCGACTTGCAGCGCGGACAGGTCCCCTTGACGAAGCGGTCGGGCAGGAACATGCCGCGCTCGGGGTCGTAGAGCTGGCGCACGCTGCGCGTCGTGATGTGGCCGCCCGCGCGCAGCCGCTCGAAGATCAGCTCGGTGAAGTGACGGCACTCGGGCGAGTGCGTCGTGTGGTAGTGATCGACGCCGATGGCGAAGCCCTGGAGGTCGCGCGTGTGCTCCTGGTAGAAGCGGGCGAGCATGGTCTCGACGTCGATGCCCTCGCGCTCGGCGCGCAGCATGATCGGCGTCCCGTGGGTGTCGTCGGCACAGACGTAGATCACGTCGTGACCGCGCATCCGCAGCGCTCGCACCCAGATGTCGGTCTGGATCGACTCCACCAGGTGCCCGAGATGGATCGGGCCGTTGGCGTAGATGAGGGCGCTGGTGACGAGGATCCGGCGCGGCGGCATGGCAGTCTTTCCGGGGAGTCGCGGATTCTGTCACGGACCCGGGGATCGCGGGACGGGCGGAGACACCCGCAGGCGAGCTGCCCTCCACACCCCTGCTTTGAAACGGCGCCGCGCGTCGGAGATGATACGGCTCCGATGCGCCGCCTCGCGCTGTCCGCCGTGGTCGCCTCTCTTCTCGCCGCCTGCGGCGAGCCCGACGTGGCTGCGACGCCGAGAGCGGCAGATGCCGGACGCGGCGCCGCGCCGGCGGCCGCTGGCGAACCGTGCGCCGATCCGCTGGCCGAGGTCCAGATCGCGCCCGAGGACCGCGCCGTCACCACCCACGCCCAGAACTTCGCCATCGACTACGACGGCCCCTACAAGCGGATCACGGTACGCAATCCGTGGCGCGGAGCCGACTTCGAGCTGACCCACGTCCTGGTGCCGTGCGGCGAGCCGCCGCCGGCGACCTCGGGTGCGCGTGCCATCGTGATCCCCGCCGCGCGCGTCGCGACGACCTCCACCACGCAGCTCCCCCACCTCGTCGCGCTCGGCATCGTCGACCGCCTGGCCGGCCACAACCGGCTCGATTTCGCCACCGAGGCCGAGATCCGTCGGCGGATCGACGCCGGGTTGGTGGCCGAGATCGGCGACAGCGTGCGCCTCGATCGGGAGTCCCTGCTGGCGCTGCGACCCGACCTGGTTCTCGCCACCTCGATCGGCAACCCCGAGCTCGACGTGTTCGCGATGCTCGACCGCTCGCGGCTGCCCTACGTGGTCGACGCCGCGTGGACCGAGGCGACGCCGCTCGGGCGCGCCGAGTGGCTCAAGTTCACCGCGGCGTTCTTCAACCGCGAGGCCGAGGCGAACCGACTCTTCGCCGAGATCGCCGCCCGCTACGAAGAGCTGGCCGCGCTCGTGCGTTCCGTCGCGAAGCGGCCGACGGTGCTGGTGGGAACGCCCTTCCAGGGAACGTGGCACGTCTCGGGCGGCGCGGCCTATCAGGCGCGGCTCATCGCCGACGCCGGCGGCGCCTACCTGTGGGCCGACGACCCCACCACCGGCGCCATTCCTCTCGACTTCGAGACCGTCTACTCGCGCGGGCTCTCGGCCGAGGTGTGGATCCATCCCTACGGTTGGTCGAGCCTCGCCGACGGCCTGCGCACCGACGCGCGCATGGCGGACTTCGCGTCGTTTCGCGCCGGCCGCGTATTCAACAACGACCTCCGTACCAACGCCAGCGGCGGCAATGACTACTGGGAGACCGGGAGCCTGCGCCCCGATCTCATCCTCGCCGACCTGATCGAGATCTTTCATCCCGACCTGCTCGATCACGAGCTGGTGTTCCATCGCCGCCTGCCACCCGCTCGAGGGAAGCCACCGGGGTAAAGAACCTAGTGACCGCGCACGGGGACAGTTCCGAATCGCCCCCCGCCGCACAAAGTCGCCAGTCCCGGAATGCATGGGGTACAGTCCACGGTTCTGAACGAGCGGGTACGACGTCCCGAAGGGAGAGCTTTGGCTCGCGCCGAGAAGAGTCTGGTCATCGTGGAGTCGCCGGCGAAGGCCCGGACGATCGCGGCCTATCTGCCCGCGAGCTTTCAGGTCGAGGCGTCGATCGGACACGTGCGCGACCTCCCCAACTCGGCGAAGGAGATCCCGCCGAAGGTCAAGGGCGAGCCCTGGGCCCGCCTCGGCATCGACGTCGAGCACGACTTCCAGCCGCTCTACATCGTGCCGGCGGAGAAGAAGAAGCAGGTCCAGAAGCTGAAGCAGGCGCTCGAGGGTGCGACGGTCCTCTACCTCGCCACCGACGAGGACCGCGAAGGCGAGTCGATCAGTTGGCATCTCATCCAGGTGCTGCGTCCCAAGATCCCACAGCGACGCCTGGTGTTCCACGAGATCACCCGCGAAGCGATCGAGGAGGCGCTGGCGAACCCGCGTGAGCTCGACGAGCGCCTGGTCAAGGCGCAGGAGGCGCGGCGCATTCTCGACCGTCTCTACGGATACGAGATCTCCCCCATCCTCTGGCGCAAGATCCGGCCGCGCCTCTCCGCGGGACGGGTGCAATCGGTCGCGGTGCGGCTGGTGGTCGACCGCGCGCGACAGCGCCAGCGCTTCGTGCGGTCGACGTTCTGGGACCTGCGCGCCACGTTCGCCAACCGGGCGGGCGAGACCTTCGACGCCGACCTGGTGACGCTCGACGGACAGCGCCTGGTGGCGGGCCGCGACTTCGATCCGGCGACCGGCGAGCTCAAGCCGGGGAGCGAAGCGCTCCGCCTGCTCGACGAGAGTGGCGCGCGCGGCCTCGCCGAGGCTCTCGAGCGCGCCGACTGGCGCGTCGAAGACGTGGAGGAGAAGCCGTACACCACGAGCCCGGCGCCGCCGTTCACGACCTCCACGCTCCAGCAGGAGGCGAACCGGAAGCTGCGCTTCGCCTCGCGGCGCACCATGCAGCTCGCGCAGCGCCTGTACGAGAACGGCCACATCACCTACATGCGGACCGACTCGACCACGCTCGCGGAATCGGCGCTGGCGGGCATCCGCGAGGCGATCCGCTCGAGCTACGGCCCCGAGTACCTGTCGCGCCAGCCGCGCCAGTACCAGACCAAGGTGCGCAACGCCCAGGAGGCGCACGAGGCGATCCGGCCATCGAGCGTCTTCCGGCTCCCGCGCGAGCTCGAGCGTGTGCTCGAGCGGGACGAGCTGCGCCTCTACGAGCTGATCTGGAAGCGCACCATGGCGTGCCAGATGGCGGAGGCGCGTGGCCACAGAATCGCGGTGCGCGTGGGGGCGGCTGTTGGTAACGGGGGCGGGGAGGGGACAGTTACCGATCGCGGGGCAGGCGGTGGCGGTCATGCTGTCTTCCAGGCACGGGGGAAGACGATCGAGTTTCCGGGCTTCCTGCGCGCGTACGCCGAGGGGTCCGACGACCCGGCCGCGGAGCTCGCCGACCAGGAGGTGCTGCTGCCGCGCGTCGCCGCGCGCGAGCAGGTCGAGGCGCGCGGGCTCGAGCCGCGCGACCACACCACCCAGCCACCGCCGCGCTACACCGAGGCGTCGCTGATCAAGGAGCTCGAGACGCGCGGCATCGGCCGGCCGTCGACCTACGCCTCGATCATCGACACCATCCTGGAGCGCGAGTACGTGATCAGGCAGGGGAACGCGCTGGTGCCGACCTTCACCGCGTTCGCGGTGGTGAACCTGCTGCAGAAGCACTTCCCGGACCTGGTCGACTTCGACTTCACGGCGCGCATGGAGGACGACCTCGACGCCATCTCGCTGGGGACCAAGGACTCCGTCCCCTACCTGAAGGAGTTCTACTTCGGCAATCATGCCCGCACCGGCCTTCACGAGCTGACGCAGCAGGAGATCGATGCGCGCGATTCCTGCACCATCCCGCTCGAGGGCTCGGCCGACGGTGCTCCGGTGGCCGTACGCGTGGGACGCTACGGCCCCTACCTCGAGCGCGGCGACCAGCGCGCGGCGATCCCCGAGGACCTGCCGCCCGACGAGCTCGATCTCGCGCGCGCACTCGAGCTGCTCGAGCAGGACTCCGGACCGCGCGAGCTGGGCGCCGACCCCGCTTCGGGCAAGCCGGTGTTTCTCAAGACCGGGCGCTTCGGCCCGTACGTGCAGCTCGGCGAGGGGGACGCCGGCAACGACAAGCCGAAGATGAAGTCGCTCCTGCCGGGGATGACGCCGGACACCCTCTCGCTCGAGCAGGCGCTGCTGCTGCTGTCGCTGCCGCGCGAGATCGGCGCCGACCCCGAGACCGGCGAGCCGGTGGTCGCCGACCACGGCCGGTACGGTCCCTATCTCAAGCGCGGCAAGGACACCCGCAGCCTCGACCTGGTGGAGGACGTCTTCTCGATCGGGCTCGACGCCGCGCTCGCGAAGCTGCGGGAGCCCAAGCCCACGCGACGTCGCGGCCCGGCGACGCTGCGCGAGCTCGGGACCGACCCCGCCGGCAACGTCGTCCGTCTGATGGAGGGACGCTACGGCCCGTACGTGACCGACGGCACCACCAACGCGTCGCTGTCGCGCGGGGCCGATCCCGCCGATCTGACGATGGAGGCCGCGCTCGAGCTGATCGAGGCGCGGCGCGCCGCGGGTCCTTCCAAGCGCGGCGCCAAGCGCAAGGCCGGCGCCGCCAAGAGCAGAACCAGCGGGGCGAAGGGCCGATCGTCCAAGGCCGCCAAGAAACCCCGCCGCGGGTCGTCGTAGCGGCTCCGCGCCTGATTCACCGCGCCGAGGACGGCGCGCTCCGGAAGGTGCTGTCTAGCACCTTCCTCCGCGCCTGACTCACGGCGCCGAGGACGGCGCTGGCTCGAGCGCTCCCTTGTAGAGCAGCGCGGCGAGGATGCCGCCGGCGATCGGGCCGGCGATGTACACCCACAGGTCCGAGAAGTCGCCGGTGACGAGCGCGGGGCCGAGGGTGCGCGCCGGGTTGAGGCTCGCTCCGGTGAGCGGGCCGCCCATGAGGATGCAGAAGACGAGCGTCAGTCCGATCGCGAGCCCGGCGTGGTTGCCGGCGCGCCCGCTCACCGCTGCGTTGAAGATGGTGTTGACCAGGAAGAACGTGAGGATCGTCTCCAGCAGAAACCCGGCGGCCGGCGTGACGTCCAGCGTCGACTCGCCGATCGGCAGGCCGCGGGCGAGGAGCGTGGCGCCCAGGCCGGACTCGGGCCCTCCCAAGACCAGGCGCAGCGCCACCGCCCCCGCGATGCCGCCGAG
>DATKDQ010000255.1:0-6842 GCA_035544635.1 Thermoanaerobaculia bacterium | reverse complement strand
CCCGCGCCGGCTCGGCATCGTGGTCGCGGCCATCCTCGTGGTGTGGGTCTCGCTCACGCTGCCGCTCGCGCTGGGCGAGCGCACGCTCTACTTCCGCGACGTTTTCCACTCGCACTTCCCATGGAAGGCCTTCGGCGCGGCGGAGCTGCGCGAGGGCTCGGTCCCGGCGTTCAACCCGACCTGGGCCATGGGGCAGGCCTTCCGCGGCAACCCCAACACGGTGCCGCTCTATCCCGGGAACGTGCTGTACCTCCTGCTGCCGTTCTGGCCCGCGTTCAACCTGCACTACGCGCTGCACTGGCTGCTGGCCGGCGTGGCGATGCTCGCGCTCGCGCGCGGCCTCGGCTCCAGTGCGGCGGCGGCGGTGCTCGCCGGGCTCACCTACGCCGGCTCGGGCTTCATGCTCGCGGCGATGACCTTCTACAACGTCCTCACGGTCGCCGCCTGGTGGCCGCTCGCGATCCTCGGCGCGGTGCGCGGCGGCGCGCGCGGCGCCGCCCTCGGTGGCCTCGCGTGCGGCATGGCGCTCTACGGCGGCGAGCCCTTGACCGCCCTTCTGGGGTGCGCGCCGCTGGTCGTGCTCGCGATCTCGCGTCTGGGCCTGCGGCGCGGTCTCCTCTCCGCGCTCACGGTGGGGATCGCGGGAGCGGCGATCGCGCTGCCGCAGTTGGTCGCCACCTGGCGCATCGTCGGCTTCTCCTTCCGCGGCAGCCACGGCGTGCTCGCGAGCCAGGCCTCGTACTACACCTTCGAGCCCAAGCGGCTGCTCGAGCTCCTGGTGCCGTTTCCCTTCGGCTATCCGGGCTGGTTCGGCCCTTCGGGGCTCGACGCCTGGGGCGCGCTCGATCACCTGCCGTACTTCTTCTCGATCCATCCCGGCTTGGTCGCGCTCGCGCTCGGCGCCGCCGCCTGGCGCAGCGGCAGGCTGCTCGCCGGAGTGGCGGCCGCCGGATTCTTTCTCGCCTGGGCTTTCGGCCTCTCGGGCGAGGCCCTGGTGCGCTTCGGCGGGGGATTGTTCCGCTCGCCGGAGAAGCTCCTCTTCTGGCCGGCGCTCATGCTTCCGCTCCTCGCCGCACAGGGTGTCGATCGCGTCCGTGCCGGCCTCGCCGGCCGTCTGCCGCACGCGCTGCTTCTCGCGGCGCTCGTCGCCGCCGCCGGTGCGGTGGCCGTGGGGCCTCTGGGCGGGTCCCCCGCCGCCATCGTGGGGGGCTCCCCCGACCCGGCGCCCGGCGTCGCGGCGGCGCAGGGCGAGGTATGGCTCGCCGGGCTCGTGGTCGCCGCGCTGCTCCTCGCGGGCAGCGCTGTCGCCGTGCGGCTGCGCAGCGCAGAGACGGTGGTCGCGCTCCAGCTCGTGGCGCTCCTCCAGCTCGCGCCGCTGTGGATGACCGACGAGGTGGCGCCCTACCGCGAGCTGCCCTTCGAGATCGCCCGGTCGAGCGACGCCGTGGTCAACGCGCGCATGGCGTATCCGCCATGGGAGATCGGGAGCGATCCCCCGGTTTTTCCGCCGGGGCCGCACCATCCCAACGAGCGCTTCCAGGCGATGGCGCTAGCCCCGGCTCCGGGCGTACTCCATGGTCTCTCTTACCCGCTCGCGCCCGACCTCGAGGGCCTGCACCATCTGTTCACGAGCTTCCTCACGATCGAGATCCGCGACGCCACTTGGCGAGAGCGCGCGCGCTGGCTCGAGGTGGTGGGGGCGGACGTCCTGGTCTCGCCGGAGCCGGTCGAGGCGCCCTCCCTCGTGCTCGCCTCCATCCACAAGGCGTACGGCGCGCGGTCGTTCTACTTCCGCGCCGTCGAGCCGGCGCCCGCCGCCTGGTGGCCGGAGAGCCTGGAGCTCGCACGCAGCCCGCTCGATGCCTTCGAGCGGGTGTCGCGCTCGCCCTCGGGCACGCTCCCGGGCGTCGTGCCGGAGCCGATCGCGCACCGGCCCGGCGGCCGCGTCGTGGCGCTCTCGATCGAGCCCGACCGGATCGAGCTCGAGGTCGACGGCGAGGGGGGGCTGGTGGTCGTGCGCCGTGCGTTCCAGCCCCTTCTGCGCGCCTTCGCCGGCGACCGCGAGCTGCCCACGGTCCCCGCGAACCTGTGCCTGCTCGGCGTCGTCGTCCCGCCGGGGCGGCATCACGTCGAGATTCGAGTCTCGGCGATTCCCGAGATGATCGCGGCCTGGGTGGCGGCTCTGGTCGCCCTCGTGCTCGGCGCAGTGCTGGCAGCCGGCATGTGGCGCAGGCGAACGGGCTCGGCCACCCCTTGAATGGACGTGCTCAGCGGAGCGTGGCGAGCACGCCCGCGGACGCGGCCCCTCGCCTCCATCTCGTGCTCTTCTTGGTCGACACGCTGCGCGCCGATCGACTCGGTGCTACGGCTATCCGCGACCGGTCTCGCGAGCCCGCTACCGCAGCGGCGAGTAGTCGGTGGGGTCGAGCCGGGTCGATTCGATCTTCTTCACCAGCGGTCCGTCCTGGTGCGATTCCGCGTACACCTTCTGCCACTCGGGATCCTTGCCGAAGGCGCTCCAGGCGTCGCTGCGCGCCTGGTGGCTGGGAAAGGCGAGCAGGTAGACGAGCTTGCCCTCCTGGCCCTCCTCGGCGACCGGCTTCCAGAAGCCGACGACCTCCATGCCGTGCTTGACGAAGAGCCTCAAGGTGTGATCGCGGAAGCGCTGCTCGAGCGCTTCCATCTTGTCCTGCTCGGCGGTGTACACCCGCAGCTCGAACGCCCGCCGCTCCTCGCCGGAGGCGGCAGGTGCCGACCCCAGGGTCGAGGCCAGAAGTAGGAGGATCGCGAGCACGGATCGTCTCATGTCGTCTCCTTCGTGAACCGAGTCGCCGGCGCCACCTTGATCACCGACGTCTTCCATACCTCGAGCGCCGGCTCCTCGCCGGCGAGATAGACCTGGTAGAACCGCACCCACTCGCTCTCACCACGCCTCCACTTGTCGATCGGCACGCAGCGCAGCTCGATCTCGTCGCCGACGCGGATCACGCGGCGGTGGGCGAGCGTGGAGGAGGCGTGGATCCAGAAGGGCATCACGAACTGGTTCGCGACCACGCGGCTTCCCTGCGCCATGACCAGGCCCGGGTGGGCCGGCGGCCGGGACCCGTCGCGGTAGAGGGCGAGCTCGTCGCCGGTGGCGTCGCAGTACTCGTCCTGTTCCTCCCGGGTGACGTGGAAGCGGTAGGCGCGGAACGGACGAGCGAGGGCCACGCGATCCCAGGTCCCCTCGACGCGCTCGCCCTGCCACTCCACCGGCTCGATGCGGGCGAGAGCGTCGGGCTCGGGCAGCGTGTCGGGCAGGCTCCCCCGCAGCTCGACCAGCTCGACTCCATCGGCGTTGCGCGCGCGGACCGTCACCCGGCTCTCGCCGCCGTCGCCGGTGCTCGCCTCGAACCGGGCCTCCACGGTGTCGTCGTCGTAGGCCGGCGCCTTGAACCGGACGTCGAGGCGGCTGCGCTCGAGCCAGGTCTCCCCCCAGCGCTCGATCAGGGGGTGGATCATCCGTCCGTACACGATCGCGCCACCCACGATCGAGCCGCGGAAGCCGCGCGCCGTCGCGCCCTCGCGGGTGTGGGCCTGGTTCTCCGACTCGCGCAGGTTGCGGGTGCGGAACGTGTAGGGCTGGCCCATGGGGGTCGGGGCGGGGTGGGGCTGGCCCCAATGTTAGCCCGTTCCCGATCGCTGCGGCCGAGGGCTCGACCCCCGACGCCTGGGCTGGCCGGCCTGATTCCGAAACACCGCCCGGCCCGGGGACGTCTGAGATGGAGAGGAGTGCGGTCGCAGGGCCGCGTCGTGTAAGCTAGATAGGTATTCGTTTGTCTCGACGACGTCGCCACGGGGGGCGACGACAGCCCCAGGGAGAGGCCCGATGAACAGGATGTGCTTGCTTCTGGTCGCATTGATCGGTATCACCCATTCGGCCGCCTTCGCCGCCGCCGACGCTCCGCAGGCGGCGCCGACCTTCTACAAGGACGTGCTGCCGATCCTCCAGGAGAGCTGCCAGACCTGCCATCGGACGGGTGGAGCGAACCTGGGCGGCATGGTCGCCCCGATGTCGTTCACCACCTACGACGAGACCCGCGCCTGGGCCAAGTCGATCGCCAAGCAGGTCGAGGCGCGGGCGATGCCGCCCTGGCATGCGGCGCCGGAGCTCAACGGCGTGTTCGCCAACGAGCGCACCCTCACCGATCAGCAGGTGGCGACCGTGGTCGCCTGGGCGACCTCGGGTGCCCCCGCCGGCGACCTCGCCGACGCGCCGCCCGCCCGCGAGTGGCCGGCGACCGCGGATGGATGGATGATCGGCGAGCCCGATCTGGTGCTGTCGATGGGCGAGAAGTACTTCGTCGACGACGACGTCGAGGACAAGTACGTGACGTTCGTCACCGAGATCACCCCGGAGATGCTTCCCGAGCCGCGCTGGATCAAGGCGCTCGAGTTCCGTCCGGGCGGCCCGGTCGTCCACCACATCATCGCGCGGCCGCTGGGAGGCATCGCGCCGGGCAACGATCCGACCGTCTACGAGGACGGCTTCGGCACGCTGCTCACACCGGGCACGCAGGTGAGCTGGCAGATGCACTACCACAAGGAGCCCGGCCCCGGCACCGGGGCGTGGGACCAGTCCTTCGCCGCGATCAAGTTCTACCCCGAGGGCTACACCCCCGAGTTCGCCGTCCTCAACGAGGGAATGGGCAAGTTCGACTTCGTGATCCCGCCCGGCGATCCCAACTACACGGCGACCACCACCGCCAAGTGGGATCGCGACTCGATTCTCCTCGGCTACACGCCGCATATGCACCTGCGCGGCAGCTATGCGAAGTACGTGGCGCGCTATCCCGACGGCACGCAGGAGGTCCTGCTCGAGGTGCCGAAGTACGACTTCAACTGGCAGACCCACTACGCCTACCCGGCCGAAGGCAAGCGCATCCCGGCGGGCACCGAGATCGAGCTCACGATGGCGTGGGACAACTCGCCCGGCAACCCGAACAACCCCGATCCCACCGACGAGGTCCGGTTCGGCGAGCCCACCACGGCCGAGATGATGTTCGGCTTCGTCTCGTACGCCGACGCCGAGCCGGGCTACAAGGCTCCCGACGAGAAGCGCGGCATCCTCTCGACTGATCGGATCAAGACCATCGTCAAGGAGCGCTTCGGTCTCGATTGGGACACGCTCACTCCCGAGCAGCGTGAGGAGATCATGGAGCGCCTCCGTCAGGCGCGCGCGCAGCGCCGGCAGTCCGTCGGCGACTGATCGCTGCCAACGGTGACAGTGCCAATGTTGGCACTGTCACCCGCATCCAACGCCCGCCGTCCGCCGGCGGGCGTTTTCGTTCAGCGCCTCACTCGGCTTCGGCGGGCGTGGTCGCGGTGGCGATCACCTTCCAGGCGCCGCCTTTGCGCGACCACACGTGCAGGCTGTAGTGCGCGTTCTCGCCCTTGGTGCCGTGGGTCATGATGGCGGTGTCGGCGTCGAGGAACTTCACCCGGTAGTCGGTGGGCTCGTATTTGGCGCCTGCGGGCGCCGGCTCGTTGTCGGCGAGCTCCTCCTGCTTTCCGCGGACGCCGCCCTCGAACACCGAGACCAGGTCGTCGGCGAAAAGATCGGCGACCGCCGCCGTGTCGCCCTTGGTGCCCGCCTCGCCCCACTTCTTGTCGAGCTCGATGAGAGCTGCTGTTTCGTCTGCGACGGCGCCCGCCGCAAACAGAACGAGCAGCGCTGCCGCCAGAACCGAGATCCCCGCTGCACATCGCATGGTCTATCCCTCCTGGTTTCACCTCGACCGCACGTGAGGGACGGCGATGATGCCGTACGCCCTTCTACGCCGGCGGAGGTCCGGTCGACGATCCTGCAACGATAGGTCCGGTGCGCGCGGCCGTCAAGGCGCGGGACGTCCGGTCGACACCGCGCGCCTCCCCGCTCCGCAGGCGACCGCCGCGAACGGCCGGCCTCGCGGCGGCGGCGCTGCGGGAGGTCGGTCGAAGGCGCGTCAGTTCCCCGCCAGCACGCGCGCGCAGCCGCCTTCGAAGCCCTGGCCGGCGAGCGTCTCCTCGATGCGCTGGAGCGAGCGGTCGAGATACGCGGCGTAGCCCTCCGGGTCGACGAAGGCGCGGGCGTCCCCGGCCGCGAGCGCTACGGCCTTCTCGGCCAGGCCGATGAACGATCCGTGCGAGGCCAGGAAGAGGTCGGCCTCGAGCGAGCGCAGGTGGGCGACGCTCGAACAGTAGTCGCGCGCGATCCCCGGGTACGAGGGGTCGTCGCCGGCCAGCCGGTATCCCGGTAGCACGCTGAGGCTGCAGATCGAGACGAACGTGAGCTCCTCGCCCGCGATCTTCGCCGTGCCGCTCCACGACGTGCAGCCCTTGGTGTGCCCGGGTGTGAGGTGGGCGACCAGCGTGCGATCGCCGACGCGGACGGTCTCGCCATGCCCGATCGTGCGCGCCGCCTTCGCGGGCCGGTACGAGGCGCGGTCCCCGAGATGGAAGTCGCCCTTGCCGCCGGCCCCGACCAGGATCGCCTCCACCGGCGAGAGCACCAGCTCGGCGCCGGTGCGCTCGAGCATCGTCGCCATGCCACCGGTGTGATCGAAGTGCCCGTGGCTCGCGAGCAGCACCCGGGCGTCGGTCGGTTCGAACCCGAGCTTGCGGATGTTGCCCAGCACGAGCTCGACGTTCTCCTCGAGCGGCGCGTCGATCAGGATGTGCCCGTCGTCGCTGGTCAGGAGGTACGCGGCGAGGTCGGCCGAGCCCACCCAGTAGAGCCCCTCGGCGATCGCGAACGGCTCGATCGGCTCGGTCCAGTTGGCGGGAGCGCGGAACTGGCCGGTCGGGCCGTCCGCGGCCTGCGC
>DATKDQ010000254.1:0-2429 GCA_035544635.1 Thermoanaerobaculia bacterium | reverse complement strand
GTCATCTCACCCGAGGCCTACAACCGGCGCGTGGGTCTCGCGCTCTTCTGTCCAATCACGTCGCGAGTCAAGGGATACCCGTTCGAGGTCGTTCTACCGGATGACGCGAAGGTGACGGGCGCGGTGCTCGCCGATCAGGTGAAGAGCTTGGACTGGGCCGCTCGGCGCGCCACCAGGATCGCGCGCCTCCCGGATGCGGTGGTCGCCGAGGTGCTAGGGAAGATCCTCCCGCTGGTCTCTCCTTGACGTCGACGCTGCCGCTGCCAAGCGGTCCTGCCTTGACCCTCTCGCGCATCCACGCCCGAGCCACCCCACCGCTCGAGCCCGATCACTCCGCGAGCCCAACCGTGCCCTCACCCATCGTGGCGCCGGCGCCAACAGGCTCGCCGGCGGCGAGACGCGCCGCCCGCTTGCGCCCTTGCCGCCGAGGCGCCAGCCCATCTGATAGACGGTCACGTCGTACTCGCGTGCGCGGGGATTGTGGGGATGGGGCAGCTCGAACGCCGCCGTCATCGCCCCCACGCCGCCGCCGAGGATCGCGACCTTCCTGCGGCCCTCTGTCTGGGACATGTTCGGCAAGCTGCTCCCCTACACCCGAGCCGTGCGGGCGCGACCTTCCGCCCCGAGCAGCCGGCGCGCCTCCTCGGGCTCCGGCGCGCAGCGCATCCGCTCGAAGTGCTCGATCGCGATCCGCAGGTGGCGCGCGCGCTCCTCGCCCGCGAGCGAGCGGCCCATCCAGTAGTGGACCTTCGCCTCGTCGATCGGCAGGCCGATCCGGCGCGCGCTCTCGATCGAGCGCCGCCACAGCCGGCGAGCGGCCGACCGCCGGCCGACGCGCCAGGCGTAGGTCCCGCGCCAGAGCCACACCCTCGGACGAGCGAGCGGGATCATACGCGCGAAGCGTTGGAACGCCGCGACCAGCTCGGCGGCGGTCTTGCGATGGCGCTCGGCGGCGGCGGAGCGCTCGGCGGCAGAACCATCGGCGGTGGAACCATCGGCCGCGGAGCGTTCGGCATGGCCGATGCGGTCGCGCGGGCGCTTCGCGAGCAGGCGCAGCACCAGCTCGTCGAGGCCCGCGGGGACCCCGGCGACGCGCGACGACGGCGGCTCCGGCGCCTCCGTCAGCTGCTGCTCCAAGGTGCGAGCGACACCATGACCGCAGAACGGCGGCCGGCCCGCGACCAGCTCGTAGAGCATGCAGCCCAGCGCGTAGAGATCGCTTCGGGCATCGACCCGCTCGCGCCTCACCTGCTCGGGCGCCATGTAGGCGGCGGTCCCCGCCAGCGTGCCGGCGATCTCGAGCACGTCGCGCCCACCGCCGGCGCTCCACCGGCTGACCAGACCGAAGTCCATGAGCACCGGCCGGCCGTCCGGCCGCACGAACACGTTCGCCGGCTTGAGGTCGCGGTGAACGATCCCCAGCTCGTGCAGGTACGCCAGCGGCGAGCACAGGCGCCGCGCCAGCGTCAGCGCCTCGGGGAGCTTCCCCGCGGCGGCCGGCGCCCCGTCGCGGACCGCCATCCCCCGGGTGGCGTGTGAAGCGGAAGGATGAGCCTGCTGGGTCGGCGCATCGGTGCCCGCGGTCTCGATCAGGTCGTCGAAGCTGTCGACCCAGGACGACCACGCGCCGCGCTGGAAACCGTGCAGGGTCTCCCCCTCAAGCAGCTCCATCGCGTACCAGGGCACCGCACCCTCGACCCCGGCGTCGAGGATGCGCACGATGCCCGGATGCGTGAGGCGCCGCAGCGCGTTGATCTCGGAGCGGATCGCCGCCAGCTCGGTGGCGTGCGCAACCAGCACGGTCTTGAGCGCCACCCGCAGGCCGGTCTCGACATGCTCGGCGCGATACACCGCGCCCATGCCACCGCGGCCGATCGGCTCGAGGAGTCGGTAGGGGCCGACGGCGGATGCTCGTGACGACATCGAGAGTGGAGCGTCCTCACCCTGCGATGGCGTGCGCGAGGCGAGCTCCGAGGGAACGGTGGCTACTCTACTAGGAAGGCTCCGCGCGACCGTACTGCTCACCGGGCACTCACCGGGCCGCTTCTCCCCCACTCCCGGGCCCCAGGCAACCAAGTCCGACACCGGCCGAGGCCTCGGCGCCGTCCCCCGCGCTACAATGCCCGCGCCTTCACCAGCGCCAGAGCAGCGGGAACGCGCCACCGACCGTGTCGCGTGGCGTGTCACGCCCCGCCGCACGCGCGCGCGATCACAGGGGGGAGACCATGAACGCCAAGACGCTTCTCGCCGGAGTCCTCGGCGGCCTCGCGATGATGCTCGCGAACTTCGTCATGCACGGTCTCATCATGGGTGAGACCTACACCCGCTATCCCGACGTCTTCACGCAGGAGCCCAGCAATCCGGCGTGGTTCGCGCTGGTGTCGGTGCTGATCGGCATCGTGCTCGCCATCCTCTTCGCCAAGACGCGC
>DATKDQ010000253.1:0-5363 GCA_035544635.1 Thermoanaerobaculia bacterium | reverse complement strand
TTCATGGTCACGCTCGAGCGCCTCCCCATTCAGGAGCTGACCCTGACGTTGATGCACGCCGCGCTCGAAGCTGGACAGCGTTGGCGCATCAGCTACTGGGACGCGGCGATCATCGAAGCCGCGCGCGCGATCGGTTGTGACGTGGTCTACTCCGAGGATCTGCAGCACGGCCAGAGCTTCGGTGGCGTGCGTGTGGTCGATCCCTTCAAATAGCCGCGATACCGGCGCGGCTACACCGTGCGCGGGTGGGTGACGACGAGGTGACTTGACGCTATAACGGTTGCTTCTGCTCCACTCCAAGCCGTGGCCAATCAAGTCCTGAAGTCCCCCCTGGGCCTGATCCTCTGGGCCCTCATCGGCGCGACCTCGGGTCTGGCCGAGACGGCCGCGGGCACGTCCTCGGCCGGGCTCTTCTATGAAGCGAGCGGCTCCGGCGAGCCGCTGGTGCTGATTCACGCCTTCAGCGTCGATCGGCGGATGTGGGGCCCGCAGGTGGCCGCGTTCGAGGATCGGTTCCGGGTGATCCGCTACGACCTGCGCGGCCACGGCAAGTCGGCGGCCCCTACGGAGCCCTACACCGGGTACCAGGACCTGCGCGGTCTCCTGGACGAGATGGGCATCCCGCGGGCCACGATCGTCGGCCTCTCCGCCGGGTCCGAGCTCGCGATCAACTTCGCCCTCGCGCATCCGGATCGTGTCGACCGTCTGGTGCTGGCGGCCCCGGGAGTCGGCGGCTACCCGGTTCCAGCGCTCCCCTGGTTCGCGCCCGTCTTCGAGGCGCTGGGCGCCGGTGATGCAGAACGCGCGGCGAGGCTCTGGGCCGAGACACCCATCATGGCGCTCCACGCGAACAGAGACGCTGCCGAGACCGTCGCCTCTCTGGTCATGGACAACTGGCGCTTGTGGACGTACCAGCGCCTCGAGCAACCGCTGTCGCCGCCGGCGGTCGACCGGTTGCGCGCGATCACCTGCCCGGTTCTCGTCGTCGTCGGCGATCGGGATCTGGCGCACATCCTGGAGATCGCGCGTCTCATCGCCGACGAAGTCGGCGGGGCGACGCTGGTGACGATTCCCGGTGCTGGACACATCGTCAATCTGGATGCGCCCGAGCCGTTCAACCAGGCCGTCGCCACGTTCCTCGGAGTGCCGTAGACTCACCTCCCCATGGTCGTAGCCTCCTGCCACTGCGGCGCGGTGCGCCTCGAGGTCGCCCGGAAGCCGCGGCAGCTCACCGACTGCAACTGCTCGATCTGCCGCCGCAACGGTGCGCTGTGGGCGTACTACTCGCGCAAGACCGTGAAGGTGACGAGCGCACCGGGCGCGGCCTCGGCCTACGTCTGGGGCGACGGCACGCTCGAGCTCTACCACTGCAACATCTGCGGCTGCGTGACGCACCACGAGCGGACCCAGAAGCGGCCGGACAGCACGGTGGGGGTCAACGCGCGGATGATGGATCCCGAGGCGATCGCCTCGGCGCGGATCAGAAGGCTCGACGGCGCGGATACCTGGAAGTACGTCGACGAGTAGCCGCGCCTGGAAGGCGCCCATGGCGGAGCCTCTGATCCCGATTCCCCAGCCGCCCGCCAAGCCGCTGGTGGGCAACCTCCTCGATCTCGATCCGAGGACCCAGGTGCAGGGGCTGATGACCCTTGCCCGCCGTCATGGCGACATCTTCTTCCTGCGCATCGCCGGCCGGCGCCTGATCGTGGTCTCCGGCTTCGCGCTGGTCGACGAGCTGTGCGACGAGAGCCGCTTCGACAAGCGCATCTGGGCGCCGCTGCGCGAGGTGCGCGCCTTCACCGGCGACGGCCTCTTCACCGCCCTCACCCACGAGCCCAACTGGGCGAAGGCGCACCACATCCTGCTCCCCAACTTCTCGGGCGCGGCGATGCGCGGGTACCACGACAAGATGCTCGACGTCGCCCGCCAGTTGGTCGACCGCTGGGCCCGCGTCAACCCGCGCGAGGAGGTCGACGTCGGCGACGCGATGACCCGGCTCACGCTCGACACCATCGGGCTGTGCGGCTTCGACTACCGCTTCAACTCCTTCTACCGCGAGCGGCCGCACCCCTTCGTCGAGGCGATGGTGCTCGCGCTCTCGGTCGCGATGAGCCGCTCGGCGCGCCCCGGCGCCGCGAACCGGCTGCGGATGCGCGAGAACGCCCGGTTCCGGCGCGCCGTCGCGCTGATGAATGACACCGTCGACACGCTGATCCGCGAGCGGCGGGCGGGCGGCGGCGATCCGGGCGCGCGCGGCGATCTGCTGGGGCGCATGCTCACCGGCCGCGATCCGGAGAGCGGCGAAGGTCTCGACGACCTCAACATCCGCCACCAGATCCTCACCTTCCTGATCGCCGGCCACGAGACGACGAGCGGCCTGCTCTCGTTCGCGCTCTACTTCCTGGTCAAGCATCCCGAGGTGCTGCGCCGCGCGCGCGAGGAGGTCGACGGCGTCCTCGGCGCCGACCCGCGGGCCGAGCCGACCTACGAGGACGTCGGACGCCTGCGCTACCTGCGCCAGGTGCTCGACGAGTCGCTGCGGCTGTGGCCGACCGCTCCGATGTTCGCGCTCTACGTCAAGGCGGCGTCGGAGGTCTTGGGCGGACGCTACGAGGTGGTGAAGGCCGACAGCGTCGCCGTCCTCGCGCCCATGCTGCATCGCGACCCCAGCGTGTGGGGCGCCGACGCCGAGGCGTTCGATCCCGACCGCTTCGCGCCGGCCGCCGCGCGCGAGCGGCCCGCCAATGCGTTCAAGCCCTTCGGCAACGGCCAGCGCGCCTGCATCGGACGGCAGTTCGCCACGCACGAGGCGGTGCTGGCGTTGGCGCTGGTGCTCCATCGACTGGAGATCAGCGAGCCCGCCGGCTACCGGCTCGAGATCCAGGAGACCTTGACGCTCAAGCCGCGCGGCTTCCGCCTGCGGGTCGAGCCGCGGGACCGCGCCGAGGTGACGAGCCCGCGGGCGGCGGGCGCTCGCGCCCTTGCGCCGGACGCGCTCGACGCGCGCGCGACGGCGGCCCGCGGGGACGGCACGCCCGGGGCGACGGCCACCGCCATGGATGCTGCGACGGCACCCGCCGGCGGCGCCCCGCTCCTCGTTCTCTACGGCTCGAACATGGGAACGTCGCAGGGGATCGCGCGGCGCATCGGCGAGGACGCGCAGAGCTGGGGCTTCGACGCCGACGTCGTCCCGCTCGACGCCCGCACCGGCGACCTGCCGCGAGCCGGCGCGGTCGTGGTGGTGAGCTCGTCCTACAACGGCGCTCCACCCGACAACGCGCGCCGCTTTCTGGCCTGGCTCGAGTCCGGGCTCGTGCCGGACGCCCTCACCGGCGTCTCGTTCACCGTCTTCGGCGTCGGCCACCGCGACTGGGCGTCGACCTATCAGGCGGTGCCGGCGAGGATCGATCGCCTGCTCGCTGCCGCCGGAGCTCGACGGCTCCACGCGCGCGGCGAGGGCGACGGCGCCGGCGACTTCGACGGCGACTTCGAGGGCTGGTACGGCGAGCTGTGGCCGGCCGTGGGCCGCGGGCTCGGCTTCGAGCTCGGCGCGGCGGTGCGGCCGGCCGCGGAAGGCCCGTCCCGCGAGGCCGCGCTCCGTGTCGAGGTGCTCGACGAGCGCCACCAGAACCCGTTCGTCGTCTCGTTCGGCGCCGCGCCGATGGTGGTGGTCGAGAACCGCGAGCTCCAGGGCGCCGGCTCCGAGCGCTCGACGCGGCATCTCGAGCTGGCGCCGCCCGAGGGCGTGACCTACCGCGCCGGCGATCACCTGGGCGTCGTCGCCGAGAACGACGAGCGGCTGGTGCGCCGCGTGCTCGAGCGCTTCGGCTTCGACGAGCAGACGCGAGTGGTGGTGCGCATCGGCGGCGAGGCGCACTCCCGCGGCGGGATGCGCGCTGGCGGCGGGGCGCCCGCGGGCGGCGAGGTGAGTCGAGACCACGCCACACTTCCCGTCGAGCGGCCGATCACCGTGAGCCGTCTGCTGCGGGAGTACGTCGAGCTCCAGGACACGGCGACGCGCACCCAGATCCGCCGTCTCGCCGAGCGCACGCAGTGCCCGCCCGACCGCCGCGCTCTCGACGAGCTTTACGCCGGCGGCGAGGGCGACGGCGGCGGCGCGGCCTCGCGCTACCGCGACGCGGTGCTGGCGAAGCGGCTCTCGGTGCTCGACCTGCTCGAGGCCTTCCCCGCCTGTGAGCTCCCGTTCGCGGAGTACCTTGCGATGCTGCCCGCGCTGCGCCCGCGCTACTACTCGATCTCTTCGTCGCCGCTGTGTTCCCCGCGCGTCGCGAGCATCACCGTCGGCGTCGTGTGCGCGCCCGCGCTCTCCGGCCGGGGCGTCTACCGCGGCGCCTGCTCGACCTACCTGGCACAGCGGCAGCGAGGCGCCACCGTGCACGCCTTCGTGCGGGACACGGACACCCGGTTCCGCCTGCCGGAGGATTGCGCCCTGCCGATCGTCATGGCCGGCGCCGGAACCGGCCTCGCTCCCTTCCGGGGCTTCCTCCAGGAGCGCGCCGCGCAGCGCGAGGCGAGGCGGGAGGTCGGCGCGTCGCTGCTGCTCTTCGGCTGCCGGCGCCCGGACCACGACCTGCTGTATCGCGACGAGCTCGAGGCCTTCGAGGCCGCCGGCCTGACCCGGCTCGCGTGCGCGTTCTCGCGCCAGCCCGATCGGCCCAAGACCTGGATCCAGCACCGGCTGCGCGACGAAGCCGCAGCGTTCTGGGAGCTCTACGATCGCGGCGCGATCGTCTACGTGTGCGGCGACGCGGCCGCGATGGAGCCGGGCGTGCGTGGCGCGCTGCGCGAGCTGTGGCGCGAGCGCACCGGCGGCGGCGAGGCGCCGGCCGCGGCGTGGGTCGACGCCGCGATCGCGAACGGCCGCTACCGCGTCGACGTCTGGGCGAGCGGGCGGTGAAACGATTCTTGCCCGCCGGTCGTCTCTCGCAAAGGCGTGACAACGAGTATCCTGTCACCGAGGTGATGTCTCCGAGGTGATGCCCGCGATGACCGACACCAAGATCCTCGACACCGACGCCGTCGTCATCGGGGGCGGCCCCGCGGGGTCCACCTGCTCCACC
This sequence comes from Thermoanaerobaculia bacterium, assembly GCA_035544635.1. Lineage (GTDB taxonomy): Bacteria > Acidobacteriota > Thermoanaerobaculia > Multivoradales > Multivoraceae > DATAFT01. The sequence goes on along the minus strand of DATKDQ010000253.1, from coordinate 282 downwards.
GTGATGGCACAGCAGGGCCTCCACGTCACGCTCTTCGAGCGTGAGCGCTTCCCGCGCTTCCACATCGGCGAGTCGCTCATCCCGGAGACCTACTGGGTGCTCCAGCGCCTCGGCATGCTGCCGAAGATGCAGCGCAGCCACTTCGTCAAGAAGTACAGCGTGCAGTTCGCCAACGCCGCCGGCAAGCTGTCGGCGCCGTTCTACTTCTGGGACAACAAGCCCCACGAGTGCTCGCAGACCTGGCAGGTGGTGCGCAGCGAGTTCGACCAGATGATGCTGGAG
>DATKDQ010000252.1:0-3628 GCA_035544635.1 Thermoanaerobaculia bacterium | reverse complement strand
CTCGTTCCACACCCCCTGCCGTCCCTTGCCACGCCACTCCGGCCAGTCCTCGGCGCCCGTCACCCCCGAGAGGGTGCCCAGGACGACTCCCAGCACAGCCATGCGACGAATCCGTCCATCTCTCACGTCGATCTCCGATCTTCGCCCGCGCCGTCCTCGGCGCAGGAGGGCCGATTCTTACAGATCCCGTCGCCGAGCGGAGGAGGATTCGTGCCGCGGCGCCGCCTACGGGCGCCATCGCTACAGTAAAATTCCCAGCCAGGTCAACCGGCACGCGCCACCCGCGTGCCGCGCCACGAACCACGCCGCCATCCCGCGGAGGGCGGAGTCATGAGTCAGGCGACCATGGACGCGAACACGCACGCCTTCAAGGCAGAGACCCGGCAGCTCCTCGACATCGTCATCCACTCTCTCTACTCCAACAAGGAGATCTTCCTCCGCGAGCTCATCTCCAACGCCTCCGACGCCCTCGACCGGCTCCGATTCGAGGCGCTCACCACCTCCGACCTCTGCGACTCCGGCGAGATCCTCGAGATCCGCCTCGAGGTCGATCCCGCGGCCCGCACCCTCTCGATCTCCGACAACGGCATCGGCATGAGCCGAGACGAGGTGGTCGAGAACCTCGGCACCATCGCCAAGTCCGGGACCCGCGACGTGCTGCGGCGTCTGGAGGCCAGCGGTCAGACCGGTGAGAGCCTCGCTCAGCTCATCGGCCAGTTCGGCGTCGGGTTCTACTCCGCGTTCATGGTGGCCGACAAGGTGACCGTGGTGACGCGACGCGCCGGCGAGCAGAAGGCCACGCGCTGGGAGTCGACCGGCGGCGAGAGCTTCGAGGTGGGGGAGGATCACCGCTTCTTCCGCGGCACCACGGTGACGCTTCACCTCAAGCCCGTCGATGCCGACGACGGGGTCGAGGACTACACCGACGTCGCCATGCTCGAGCGCATCGTGAAGCGGCACTCCGATTTCATTCCGTACCCCATACGGGCCAGGCGTCCCCGCGTCGATGCCGCCGGTCGCAAGGAGCCTGGCGCGCTCGAGGAGGTGACGCTCAACTCGATGCGCCCGGTGTGGACGCGGCCCGACTCGGAGGTGAAGGAGGAGGAGTACACCGAGCTCTACCACCATATCTCGCACGACTGGGGCGAGCCGCTCGATCGCATCTCGCTGCGCGCCGAGGGTCGCGTCGAATACCAGGCGCTCCTCTTCATCCCTGCGAAGGCTCCGTTCGATCTCTTCTTCCGCGAGCAGCGTGTGGGTCTCCAGCTCTACGTCAGGCGCGTCCTGATCCTGGACCGGTGCGAGGCCCTCCTTCCCGGCTGGCTGCGCTTCCTGCGCGGCGTGGTCGACGCTTCGGACCTGGAGCTCAACGTCTCGCGCGAGCTCCTGCAGCACGACCGCCGCATCCTGCAGATGCGCCGCTGGCTCACCCGCAAGGTGCTCGACCACCTGCACGAGACGAAGCGCAAGGACGAGGCCAAGTACCAACGCTTCTGGGCCGAGTTCGGGCGCGTGCTCAAGGAGGGCGTCGCGAGCGACGGCGAGAGCCGCGACCGTCTCGTGCCGCTGCTCCTCTTCCCCTCGTCGCGCGACGGCGGCGCGCTGACCGACCTCGCCGGGTACGTGTCGCGCATGAAGGAAGGCCAGGGCGAGATCTACTACCTCGCCGGCGACAACCGCGGTGTGATCGAGAGCTCCCCGCACCTCGAGGCGTTCACCGAGCAGGGCTACGAGGTGCTCTACCTGCTCGATCCGGTCGACGAGCTGATGGTGCCATCGCTCGGGGAATTCGAGGGCAAGCGGCTGCGCTCGGCGGCCGAGGGCGTCGTCGAGCTGGGCAGCGAGGAGGAGCGTAAGACCGCGCGCGAGGAGCTCGAGCGCAAGAGCGGCGAGTACCGCGACCTCCTCGCCAGCCTCGAGGGGAGGCTCGAGGCCTGGGTCCGCCAGGTGCGCCTGTCGACCCGCCTGAAGGCTTCGCCGGCGCGCCTGGTCACCGAGGAAGGAGAGATGAGCCCGCATCTCGAGCGCCTGCTGCGCCACACCGACGCCGGCCTCGAGCTGCCGGCGCGCAAGCGCGTGCTCGAGCTCAATCCCGCGCACGAGGTGGTGACCAAGCTGCAGGCTCGCTACGCCGAGGACCGGCGCGACCCCCGGCTCGACGACTACGCCTACCTCCTGCTCGGCTACGCGCTCCTCGCGGAAGGCTCGGAGCTTCCGGACCCGGCGCGCTTCAACCGGCTGCTGGTCGACCTCATGAGCCGCGGCCTGTAGGCGCCTCACCAGGATCGCGCACCCGCCCCTGCGATGTAGGGGCCCAAGCTCGCGAGTCGGGCGGGGGCGAGCCTGTGCATGACCGCAGCTACAATCGGCGCATGCCGTCGGGGGATGGACGGTCGACCTACTACGTCGAGAGCTTCCAGCGCATCCTCGCCACCGTCGTCTCGCGCTACGGTGACCTGCTGCGCCCCGACGAGCGCGCGTTCGCCGACGATGTCCGCGCGCTGCCGCTCGGCGCCCGCTGTCTCTACGTACGCCTCGTCTCGCGCCAGGGGCCCTACTTCCGGCGCGACGATCTGGCATACCCGGAGATCTCCGATCTCGACCAGGCGCTCGGCGAGCTCGCGGCTCGGGGGTTCGTCGAGCTCGACCCGAGTGCGGCACCGGCGGCGCTCCTCCCCCACTGTCTGCGCGCCGAGATCGAGGCGATCGCGCGCGCTCTCGGCCATCGCACCGCACGCCGGACCAAGGCGCAATCGGTCGAATGGCTCCTCTCCAACTGCGCCGCGTGCGATCTCGGCGCCGCCGTCCGCGAGCGCGTTCGCCTGATCGCGCCGCTGCGCCTCGAGCAGGTCACGCTTCATCGCCTGCTCTTCTTCGGCAACCTGCGCCAGGACTGGACCGAGCTGGTGCTGGCCGACCTCGGGGTCTGGCGCTACGAGAGCTACCCGCTGCGGCGCGACCTACGTCTGTTCCCCACGCGCGCGGCCATCGAGGATGCCCTGTCGATCCGCCGCCTGGCAGCGCTCGCCCGCGAGCGCCTCGCAGCCGGCGACGCCGATCGCGCCTTCGCCGCCGCCCTCGAGGTCGCGCGCCGCGATCCACCGTGGGACGCCGGCTCGCGCGCGCGCGCCGATGCCCTCCTGCTCGAGGTCGCGCGCCCACTGGAGCGCGCCGGCCGGGTGGAGGAGGCAATCGAGCTCTACGGCGCGGCTGCAGCGCCTCCGGCGCGGGAGCGCAGGGCGCGCCTGCTGGCGCGCGTCGGCCGCGAGCGGGCCGCGCTCGCCCTCTGTCGCGAGATCGCCTCCTCGCCCCGCGACGAGACCGAGCGCTGGTTCGCGGCCAGGTTCGAGCAGCGGCTGCGGCGCGGGCTGGGACAGCTGCCGCCGGCGCGCCGGCGCTATCGCGCGACGCGGCCGATCCGGCTCCGACCCGACGCCGAGCGAACCGTCGAGGAGCTGGCGCTGGCCCACTTCGCAGACCAGGGCCGTGGCGGCTTCCACGCCGAGAACTGGCTCTGGCTGGCGATCTACGGGCTCGCGTTCTGGGACCTGGTGTTCGCGCCGGTCGCCGGCGCCTTCCAGCACCCCTTTCAGGACCGCCCGCTCGATCTGTACGAGCCCTCGTTCCG
>DATKDQ010000251.1:0-5554 GCA_035544635.1 Thermoanaerobaculia bacterium | reverse complement strand
ACGATGGTGTCGCGCTCCCAGGGCCGGCTGTGCGCGGCGTCGGCGAAGCCCCCCCACAGATCGACGACGATGCGGCCGCGGTGAACCGCCGCGAACGAGGCGCCGACCTCGAGGCCGTTCCTGAAGTTCGACGTGAACACGCCACGCACGGCGGCGTATGCCGCGTCGCAGGTGCCGTGGATCGCGGCCGCGGGTGGGGGGGATGGGCTTGGCTCGGTCATGCGCAGATCCTCGCTCTCCGCTCTCGGCACAGGCGCCTCGGCTCACGCTCGCTGGGCGGTCGCCCGGTCCTCTCGGTACGTCGCCGGGGCCCCCGGGCGCGCTGCGTGAGCCGGGTCCAGCAGGTGCCATGGCACCCCCCGCACCATTCGATTGTAAGTGGTGCCGGTGCACTGGTGCCGGACACGCTCCGCCGCGCGTGCCTGCCACGTGCGCAGGGACGGCGGCCGTGGTGCTCGGGCCCGGCCCACGGGACATAGGCGACCGGACCGGTGACTCCCTCGAGCCTGTGGCAGGAGGGGAACCACGCGCCCGTCCCCCTTCGATACGATCCCGCTCACGGCGAGGCGGCCGCGCACGGCGTCGTGCGCTCCCGAGGTCCTCGGCCCGGTCTTCGTGCCTCGCTCTTCACGACCAGATTGGAGCCTCTCGCGCCCATGAGCTTCCGGACGATCGCGCGCCGCTCGGCGCTCGTGCTTCGCGCCGCCGCCCCGTTTCCTACTTCGGCCGTCCTTCGCACCGTACCCGCGGTCCGACCCGTGCCGCCGCTCCGCCTCGCGCCCACGCCTCGCATCGCGACCAGTCCTCCGATCGCGGCCATGCGTCGCGTCGCGCCCGTGCTCTGCACCGCGCTCGTGCTCCTCGGCATCAGCGCCTACGAGCCGGCTGCGGCGCTGGTCACGGCCCCCCCGTGCCGGCCCTGCATCGGGGTGCGCGTGAGCGAGCCGGCCGCGGTCGCGCCGGCGCTCGCCGAGAGTCCGTTGCTGCGTGACGGCGCGCGGTTCTACGTCGGGTGGCCGGTGGAGCTCGACGGCTCGGCTGATCCGGCAGCCGCCGAACCGGTGCGCGCGGCGGGCGCGGTGCCGTGGACGATCGTGCGCTTCCGCGCGCCGCAGCCGATCCAGCAGAACGTCGATGCGCTCCAGGACGAGCTCGCCGAGCTGGCGCGGCTCGCGCGCGCAGCCTCCGCAGGCGAGCCGTTTCAGATCTCGTGGCAGCCCTCCGCCGGCACGGCCACGCCACGAGACCTCTCGTTCCTTCTGAAGCGCGCGTCGGTCAGCGTCACCGGCGCCAACGGCGAGGCCTCGGTCTGGATCGGGCCGCTCGCCGCCGACCCCGAGCAGCTCGCCGCGCTGTGGGCAGAGGAGATCGCCGCGTACGTCGACGGCGTGGCGCTCGCTCCGGGTGACGGCCTCGAGGCGGCGATCGCCCGCCTCGGCGAGCTCGATCCCGGCAAGCCGGTGGCGCTCGATGCCCTGCCGCTGCCCGATCCGTCCGGGCTCGCGCTGCCGCTCGCGGCGGATGCCGCGGCCCGAGGCGTCGCCATCACCCACTTCGGAGCACTCGGGGCGCTGGAGCGCGCCGACCTCGAGCCTCTCCTCGTGCTCGCCCGCGAGCTCCACGGCGACCTCTCCTACGACCCCTACACCACGTTCGACGGCGCCGCGCGCGCCTGGGCCTTCGTGCGCGGCGAGGACCTCGGGCTGCGCATCGTCGTCGAGTCGGCGCCGGGCCAGGGTGAGGTGCGGTTGGTGATCGAGGACCCCCACCTTCGCGACCCGGTGCGGGTCGATCTCGCCACCGGGGAGCCGGTCCCGATCGAGGGCGCGATCGCCGTCCGGCGCGGGCTCCAGGTGCCGATCCCGCCGGGGCCGGTGGCCGTGCTGCGGGTCGAGCGCAGGACCGCGGCCGAGCTTGGCGGGGGCGAGGAACGCCTCGATGTCGAGGGCGAGCGCTCGATGCCGGTCGAGGAGATCCTGCGCCGGCTCCAGGCGTTCGAGGACGACCAGGCGCGCAAGCTCCACCATTACCAGGCACGCAACATCCTGCACCTGCGCTTCCAGGCGGGACCGTCGGGGATCGAGGCGGCCTACGCCGGCGATTTCTTCTTCGAGCGCGGGATGGGCTTCGACTGGGTGTGGGAGGAGTTCCTGGTCGGTGGCGTCAAGTGGCGCTCGAAGTGGTTGCCCGAGATTCCGCTGATCCAGCCCGAGAAGGCGGCGGCACTGCCGCTCGAGATCCTCTTCACCAAGGAGTACCAGTACCGGTTGCGCGGCACGGCGACGGTCGACGGTCGCGACACCTGGGTCGTCGACTTTCGGCCGCTGGTGGGAACGGCGGGTCGCGCTCTCTATCAGGGCACGGTGTGGGTGGATCGCGCGACCTACTCGCGCGTGCGCACGCGGGCGATCCAGCTCGGCCTCGAGGGCGATGTCCTCTCGAACGAGGAGACCACCTACTTCACCTCGGTCGACGCCCAGGGGAATCCCGCACCGCGCTCGCGCGACAGCTTCGTGCTGCCGACGCGCATCGTGAGCCAGCAGCTGCTCTCGATCCTCAACGCCACCGTTCCGCTCGAGACCGAGAGCCAGCTTTCCGGTCTGCGCATCAACGACCCTTCGTTCGCGGCGAATCGCGAGGCCGCCTGGGCGTCCGACCTCACCATGGTGCGCGACACCGAGGATGGCCTGCGCTATCTGCGGTTGGACGAGTCGGGCGAGCGGGTGGTCGAGACCGAGATCGACACCGACCGTCTCTTCCTCGTGGGCGGCCTGTTCTGGGACGAATCGCTCGACTACCCGGTGCCGCTGGTGGGGATCAACTACCTGGCGCTCGATTTCCGAGGCACCGGCAACCAGGTCAACCTGTTCGCCGCCGGGCCGCTCCTCACCGTCAACTACGCCGAGCCGCGCCTGTTCGAAAGCAAGTGGGACGCCGGCGTCAACCTGTTCGGCTTCTTTCTCGACCGCACCGACGAGATCTTCCGCGAGGGCGAAGAGGTCCCGAGCGAGGAGATCGAATCGCGCACGGCGTCGGCGTCGTTCTTCCTCGGCCGTCCGCTCGGCAGCTTCGTGAAGCTCGACTTCGGCTACCGCCTCGGCCTCGACCGTTACTCGCGCGGCGACGACACCGCGGAGGAGTTCGTGCTCCCCAACGACGGCACGACTCACAGCTTCTCGACCGAGCTGCGCTACGACCGGAGCGGCTATCGGGCGCGGGTCGCGGGCAGCTACCACACGCGCTCGGACTGGGAGCCCTGGGGGCTGCCCGGCTCGACCGAGTTCGATCCGGAGCAGGAGGACTTCCTGCGCTGGCGCGCGTCGTTCCGGAAGACGTGGTGGCTCCAGAGGTTCCGCACCGTCGGCCTCGAGCTCACCCACCTCGACGGCCAGGACCTCGACCGCTTCTCGCGCTACGACTTCGGCATCTTCGGCGACCTCTCGATCCCCGGATACCAGGGCGGCCTGGTGCGCGCCGATCGGGCGACCGGGGCGGAGATCGGCTACGGCCTGTCGTTCGGCGACCTGCTGCGCTTCGAGGTCGAGGGCGCGGCGGCGGCGGTGACGAACGAGGCGACCGGGCTCGACCGCGAGGTGCTGGCCGGCGTCGGGCTCGAGGGCTCGCTGCCGCTGCCCTGGCAGCTCCTCACCAACTTCGAGCTCGGCATCGGGGTTGCCGGCCCGGGCGAGGGCGACCTCGCGGCGCGGATCGTCTTCCTCAAGCTCTTCGGCGGCGAGGGGAACAGGCGCAGGAAGCGGGGCGGCGCGAAGGACTGAGCCTCACCGAGGGCGCGGCCGATCAACTCAGCGGCAGCCGCACCTGCACCAGCGCCTGCCGGCGCTCGCGGCGCACCACCTGGAGCGCGCGGTGAAGCGCAGCGGGAAAACCCGAGGGGTCGTCGACCCGTTCGCCGTACCCGCCGCTCGCGGCGATCACCTGCGCATAGTCGGGCGACGGGGCGAGTGAGGTGAGAGGCATCTCTTCGGCGTCGGCGGCGTCCCCTTGGGGATAGAGCGCGAGCGTCGCTTGGCGCACCGCCTGCCATCCCTGGTTGTCGAAGACGACGGCCAGGACGGGGAGGCCGAGAGTGGCCGCCATCTGGTGGCATGCCACCGGGTTGGCGAAGGTGTAGGAGCCGTCGCCCAACGTCGCGAGGACGATCTGGTCGGGCGCGGCCAACTGCGCGCCGAGCGCCGCCGGCAGCGCCCAGCCGAGGGCGCCCGCGATCGAGAGCCCGAAGAGCGCCCCGGAGCGCGGGAACCGCATCACGGAGGGGTCGCAGCCGAGCTCGTTGAAGATCCAGGCGCGGCCAGCTCGGAGGTCGGCCGCGAGCGCCTCGTCGAGGTGGCGGCTGATCCACGCCCGGGCGGCGGCGGGCGCCGGCGGGAGACCGAGGTCGCCTGCGCGCGCGCGATCGCGGGCACGGCCGGCGGCGATGCGGCACGCGAGCTCGTCCGCCGCGCTGGAGCGGGCGCTCGGCGCGCCCGGGGCATTCATGTCGCTGCGCTCGACCAGCTCGGCGAGGGCGCGGCCGAGCGCCGCGATGGCGGAGCTCACGCCGGAGCAGATGGCCACCGCCGATCGGTGGCCGCGCAGAGCCAGATCGGCGAAGGTGGGGTCGGGTCCCACCTGGATCACGGCACAGCTCTCCGCCAACCGGTGGCGGCTCGGGATCCACGGCACCGGCGCATCGAGGACGAGCACCACGTCGGCCTCGGCGAGGAGGTCGCCGGGATCGAAGCCTGCGTGCATCGGATGCTCGGTGGCGAGCGCGAGGCACGGCGACCAGTGCTCGACGACGGGGAGGGCGAAGCGCTCGGCGAAGTCGGCGAGGCCTGCGCTGGCGTCGCGGTTGAACGCGGCGGCGATGACCAGCGGTCGCCGCGCCGCCGCGAGCAGGCTGGCTGCCCGCTCGATCGCGGCGGGATCGGGATGCGGCAGTGCCGGTGTCGCCTGCGTGGGCGTGCTCGCGAGCGGCGCGCCGTTCCACGCGGCGGCGAGCGTCTCGCGGGGGAGGCTGAGGTAGACCGGCCCCGGCGGCGCCGAGGTCGCGATCGCCAGCGCGCGATCGACCACGGTCTCGACCTGATCGCCGAAGACGAGCTCGTGCTCCCACTTCACGTGCTCGCGTACCAGCGCGCCCTGGTCACGCATCTCCTGGCCCCAGTGGATCGGCAGGTCGCGGCTGCCCTGGTGGCCCGACTCGGTGAACGGAGTGCGGCCCGACGTGAAGAGGAGAGGCACGTGCGCCCGCGCCGCGTTCATCACGCCGACGAGCGCGTTGGCGGTGCCGACGTCGACGTGCACCATGACCGCCTGCGGCCGTCCGGTCGCGAGCCAGTAGCCGTGCGCCATGCCGACGGCGACGACCTCGTGCGGCACCGCGATCGCGCGCGGCGCACCGAGGCCGCTGCTCGGGGCGCCGGCGAGCGCTTCGATCACCGGCGCGAAGTCGGTGCCGGCGTTGGCGAACAGGAAGTCGACGCCGCGCCGCGCGAGGGCGGCGAGGTAGGCCTCGGCGACGGTTCGCGGAGCGGGCACGCACGGAGGATAC
>DATKDQ010000250.1:0-4120 GCA_035544635.1 Thermoanaerobaculia bacterium | reverse complement strand
GCTGGGCTCCTTCCTACGGCTCGTATGAGAGCTGCCAGAACTAGGCGACGGTCACTTGCGTCATCTGGCGCGCGTAGTCGTCGATACTGGTGAGGCGAACGCCGAACGTCCGCGCGAGATGGGTCGCGTCCAGTGGCGAGTCGTAGGTGTCGAACGAGGCAAGCAGCGCGTGGATCTGCTCTGGTACGCCCGGCACCGGTTGGTCAGGCGGCACGCCGAGCTGTTGGATCGGGCGACCCAGGGCACGCTCGAAGGCGGCGACCGCGTCCCGCCAGGTGATCGGCTCCGGGCCGCCCAGCACCAGCAGCTGATCGCGCGCCGCGGGGTGATCGACGGCGGCGGCCGCGAAGTCGGCGACGTCCGCGACTGAGATCATGGAGTGCCTTCGCTGGCCGCTGCCGACGTACGTCACGACCTCTCCCGCGAGCGCGGGTCGAGTCACGACCATGCCGACCCAGATCTCGAAGTACGGCTCCGCGCGCAGGAGGGTGAACGTCATCCCGCTCTCGCGCACTCGCCTCTCCGTCTCGGCCTTGGCCCGCACGAAGGGGATGTCGCTGTCGAGCGATGTGGCCGGTCCGCCAGACATGAAGATGAAGTGCTCGACGCCGGCATCCCTGGCCGCCTCGACGAGGCTGCCGTTGCCATTGACGTCGACGGCTTCGACCGTGTCCGGAGGCGCGCGGCGCGCGGAGTTGGCCGTCGTGATGACGGTACGGACCCCACGGCACGCCGCGGCGAGCGTCTGCGGCTCCTTCATGTCCCCGATGACGGGCTCCGCCCCCAATTGCTCGAGCCGCGCGTAGTCGGATCCGGGACGGACCAGGATCCTGACCTGTGATCCTCCTTGCAGGAGGCGCTCGGCGATCATCCCTCCGAGCATCCCCGTGGCGCCGACCACCAGATTCACGAGTCTCTCCCTTCCGTTGCGGGCGACCGGATCGCGGTCACCGGAGACGAGCCAGGCAGTGGCGCGTCGCCGGCAACCGGGTCGATCACTCCCGCGACCTGTTCAGCGGCCGCACCGTGCAGCACGGTCCGCACGCCTGACTGAACCCGCTCGATCTCGACCCGAGTCGCCCCCCCCGGTCGCGCATGGGCACCCAGACCCGGACGATGAATGATCGGTAGCGGTTGTCATGCACCCCCAGAGGGTGGATCGTGCGCGTTCCCCGGGCGTTCCCCGTGGCGGTCACTGGCTCATCGGTACCCACCGCTCGGCGGCGAGGTAGGCGTCGACCCGACGTCCGAAGTCCGGATCCGTTACCGATGCCTCCGCGGCGAGCTCGCGCGCGCGGCCCTCGGCGTCCGAAACGGCATCCGCTCGACCCGCCCTTCTCAGGATGTGGACGAGATGGACGTGCGCCATTGCCTCGTGGCGAGCGTTGCCGCCGAGGCCGGAGAGGAGCTCCAGCTCGCGGTGCCGGAACCGCTCCGCCTCGGCGTCATCGCCGAGGCTGTAGGCCATCTCCGCCGCGGCCCACGCGGAGACGGACTCCATGTACGGCTCGCCGATCATCGACGCCAAACTCATCGACCGCTCGAGGTGCGGCCGCGCTCGGCCGGGTGTGCCGCCGATCACCATGCGGAAGCCGAGATGGGTGCGGATGCGCGACTCCCACGAGGCGTCTCGCAGCCGGAGCGAGATGGCCAGCGCCTCGTGCAGGCGATCGACCGTCTCGTCACCTCGACCCAGCGATTCGAGAGGTCCCCACAGACAGTCGAGGACCTGCATCCGGAGGAAGTCCGATATCGCGGCCGAGAGGATCTGCTCGGCCGCCTGGAGCTGCACGAGCGACTCCTCGAGGCGTTGGTGCCGGAAGTTCAGCCACCCGGCATCCATCATCAAGATCCCGCGAAGCAGCTCGTCATCCGGGTGGAGGGCGATCGCCTCCTCGAGGATCGCCAGCATCGACTCGTAATCACCATGCCGATACGGGACCCAGGCCAGCGCGCGGTATGCCGACCCCTTCTCGAGGGCATCGCGCGCGGTGGCGATCGCCTGCCGGTACGCAGCTTCTGCCTCCGCTTCGGTCCCTGGCGTCCACGTGACATCCCCGAGCATCCGCCAGCCCTCCGACGCGTTCCACGCCTCGCGCCTCGCCGGAGGCTGCCTGGCCCAGGCCGAGAGCGCCCGGTCGAGCAGCGCCCGGGCCGGGGCGGCGTCGAACAACGCGATCTGGCGCTTCGCGGCGGCAAAGCCGAAGGCGATACCGAGCGGGCATGCGTCAGTCACGCCGTGCTCGCAGGCCGTCAGCGCCCGGTCGGCGACTGCCACCGGGTCGACGCCGCTCCCCACCGCCGCGTCCACCGCGGCGGCATTGGTCGGATCGAGGTCGGGGACCAGAGCGACCGCCAGCGAGAGCATCAGCCTGCCGCGCCGGGGGCTCGCGGTCTGATGCTGTACCGCTGTCCGGAAGAGCGGGTGCGCGAACCGGTAGCCGCCGCGCGCCTCGACGAGCAGGGCGGCCTCCAGCGCCTCATCGAGTGCGACGACGACCGTTTCTTCGCCGGTGCTCGCGGCGCGGGATACGAGCTGGTAGTCGATGACGTCGCCGAGCTCGGCTGACAGCGCAAGGAGCTGTCGAGTCTCGGGCCGAAGACGGCGACAGCGGGCCGCCACCAGGCGGACGATGCTGCGCGGGACGGTGACGTCGCCGTCCGGGCGCCGCTCGCGCCAGGTGCCATCGTCGAGATCGACTCTGCCCCGATCGCGAGCGTCTCGCGTCAGCTCGAGGCAGAAGAGTGGGTTCCCGCCGGAGTGCTCGGCCAGGAAGCTGGCGAGCGGGCCGTCGACGCGCTCGCCGCCCATGTGCCGCACGACGAGCGTCGGGATATCCCGCGCACGGAGCGGCCCCAGATCGAGCGTCTCGGCACCTGCCGTCGCGGTGAGCCGGTCGAGCAGCCGCTCGACGGCCGCCGAACGCGGCTCATCGGTGCGCAGGCTGACCGCCAGCAGCAGCGGCAGGTCCACGGTCCGCAGCGCGACGTCGGAGAGGAGGTCGGCGGAGCCGTCGTCGAGCCAGTGCGCATCGTCGATCAGCAGTGCGACGGGCCTGTCGCGGGCCAGCCGCGCAACGACTTCTGTGACCGCGGCCGCCAGCGCCCGCGGCTGCTTGAACGGCAGCGCCGGCTCGAGGCCAAGACCCGGAACCAGCGTGGCCGCGGCGCTGGCTGCCGGCTCCGGCCAAGCCGCCACCACCTCAGGTCGGAGGGCTCCGGCCAGCGCCGCGCCGACGGGCGCGAAGGTCAGGCCGGGAGCTGCTGCCACCGCCCGCGCCTCGAGGACCTGCCATCCGGATGATCGACCGTACTGCGCGACCTCCTCGAGCAGCCGGCTCTTTCCGATGCCGACATGTCCTCGCAGCACCAGTGTGGCTGACCGCCCACCACCGATCAGGTCGAACGTCCGCTCCAGCCGGATGAGTTCGGCCTGCCGGCCGACGAGCTCGCCCTGCACGGATGCCTGCGGCCACCGCCGCGCGACTGCCGCGGCCTCCGCCGCGCCGAGCGTGGCTACCGTCTCGCTCGACGGCTCGATACCGAGGGACGCGAGCTCTCGCCGACAGAGGAAGAACTGGCGGCGGGCGGCATGGTGCTGCCCGAAGGACGCGAAAAGCTCGATCGCCATGCGGTGCGCGTCCTCGTCCGCCGGGTCGCGGACGAGGATTTGGTCGAGCAGGCGATGGGCCTCATCGATGGCGCCGGCCGCGACCATCTCCCTGGCCGCATCGAGCGCCGTGTCGCGCCAGCGGGCCGAGAGGTTGTCGCGCAGGCCTGCCAGCCACTCCTCGTACGGGTCGTCGGGAAGCAGCTCTTCGGAACCGATCGCCAGCGCCGTTTCCATGGCCGCCGCCACCTCGCTCGCGGTGTGCCTCGAGCGGTGGTCGAGCATGGCGAACGCGCCGCGCAACCGGTCGAGGTCGAGATCGAGGGTCGCCTCGCTCTCGACCGAGATCACGCCGTCGCGTGCGAACAGGATCGACGGGGCGTCCGGTGTCGGGCTTAGGGCGTGTCGGGCGAAGTGGATGGCCTTGCGCAGGTTGACCGCCTGGTGGTCCGGATCGGCCTCCGGCCAGAGCGTCTCGGCCGCCGCCCCACGCGAGAGGGTGTGGCCGCG
>DATKDQ010000249.1:0-18794 GCA_035544635.1 Thermoanaerobaculia bacterium | reverse complement strand
CGGCGACCGCGCGGCGCGGCGCTGGGGCGTCGACGTCGGCGATCGGGTGGCGGTCGAGACCATGCTCTCGTGCCGCTTCTGCGCGGCGTGTCTCGCCGGCCGCTATCAGCTCTGCGAGCGGCGCCGCATCTACTCCTACATCCCGTTCGATGAGCCGCCGGGGCTCTGGGGAGCGTATGCGGAGTACATGTTCCTCGACGCGACGACGGTGGTGCACCGGGTCGACGCCACGCTGCCCGCGCCGATCGCCGTCCTCTTCAATCCGCTGGGCGCCGGTTTTCGCTGGGCGGTGGAGATTCCCGGTACCCAGCCGGGGGACACCGTGCTCGTCCTCGGCCCCGGGCAGCGCGGTCTGGCGTCGGTCATCGCCGCGCGCGCGGCGGGAGCGTCGACCATACTCGTCACCGGGCTCGAGGCCGACGCCGCGAAGCTCGCGGTCGCGCGCGAGCTCGGCGCCGATCACACCATCGACGTCGAGAACGAGGACGCCCGCGAGCGGGTGCGCGAGGCCACCGGTGGTCGCGGGGCCGACATCGTGGTGGAGGTGACGTCGTACGCCACGGCGCCGGTCGCGGAGGCGCTGCGCTACGTGCGGCCGGGCGGCACCGTCGTCCTCGCCGGCGTCAAGGGCGGCAAGGCCGTGCCCGACTTCATCTCGGATCTGGTGGTGGCGAAGGAGATCTCGATCCGGGGCGCGATCGGCGTCACCGCATCGGGTTACCGCAGCGCCATTCGGCTGCTGGAGGCCCGGGAGGTGCCGGTGGAGAAGATGCACACCCACGAGTTCCCGCTGCGCGAGGCCGAGCTCGCCATCCGCACGCTCGCCGGTGAGATCCCCGGAGAGCGCTCGATCCACTCCTGCCTGTTGCCGGGTACATGAGCGGGCCGCGCGTGGTCGCTGACTCGCCGTATGCGGCGGCGCTCGGGGTGGAGGTGGAGTCGGCCGACGCCGAGCGCGCCCTACTGCGTCTGCCCTTCCGCGAGCAGAACGCCAACCCCGGAGGCGCTCTCCACGGTGGCGTGGCGGCGTCGCTCGCGGTGATCGGCGCGCATGCCGTGACGCGCGCCGCGCTCGGCGAGGAGAGCGGCCCCTGGCACACGCCGGCGCTGCACCTCGCCTACCTCGCCGCCGCCATCCGCGAGCCGGTGACGGCCGAGGCGCGGCTGCTGCGGCGGGGCAGGGAGCTCTGCTACCTGGATGTCGAGGTGGCGACCGTCGGCGGCAAGCCGATCGCGCGCGGGGCGGTCGCGGCGCGCGCTCGGATGGGCAAGCCTCCGGCGCAGGCGCCACTCGTCGCGGGCGACGAGGGTGAGGTGTTTCCGGGACCGATCGGCGAGCGCGTCGGCCAGCTCGGTTTCATCGGCGGACGCGGCATCACGGTCGAGCTCATGCGCGACGGCCGATCGCGTCTGCGCATGCCGTGGCGGGAGTCGAACGGCGACGGCGCCGTTGGCGGTGGAGGCACCCACGAAGGCGCGGCGCTGGCGCTCCTCGACACCGCCGGCGCCATGGCCTCGTGGTCGATCACGGGGGCAGGCCCCTACAAGGCGTCGACCCCGGCGATTCAGGCTCAGATCCTGGCGCCGCCCCCGGGCGCGGATCTCGTCGCCTATGGTCGCGTCATCGCGCGCGACCACGAGATGTTCTGGAGCGAGGTCGAGGTTGCGGAGGCGCACGGCTCGAGCGTGTGCGCACGCGGCGTCGTCCTGTATCGGATCGTCGTCTGAGGGAGATCTGGGCTCAATCGTGGCGCAGCGCGGTCGCCGGGTCGACCGCGGCCGCGCGCGACGCCGGCAGGAAGGTCGAGAGCAGGAACACCGCGAACGGCAGCACGGAGGCGGCGGCGAACACCAGCGGATCGAACGGGCTGACCTCGTAGAGAACGGCGCTCATCAAGCGGGTGAGCGCGGCGGAGCCGGCGAGCCCGAGCACGACGCCGGCGGCACCGATCAGGAGCCCGTCGGCGAGCACCATGCCGCGAATGTCGCCGGGTCGGGCGCCGAGCGCCATCCGCACCGCCATCTCGGGAATGCGCTGGCGCATCGCGTAGGAGACGACGCCGTAGAGCCCGACGCAGCCGAGCAGAAGCGCTGCGCCGGCGGCGATCAGGAGCAGCACCATCGAGAAGGCGATCCGCGCCTTGGCGCGAGCGACGATCCGCGACATCGGCTCGACGTTGGCGACCGGCAGGTTGGGGTCGAGCTCCCGCACCACCTCGCGCACGCCGGAGGCGAGCGCCGCCGGGTCTCCCGACTGGACGCGAAGCGCGTAGGCCATGCCCCGCGCGATCGGCTCCTCGTCGTCCAGGGAGGGCACGTGGGAAGGGTAGTAGACGAGGTTTCGCGGCGGATCTTGGAGTCGGGGGTCACGCACCGGCCCGGCCACGCCGACGATGGTGAACCAATCCTCGTTTCGAGCGGGCGGGCGGCCGGGCAAGATCCGCTTGCCGAGCGCGCTGCGGCCCGGCCACAGCTCGTTGACGATCGTCGCGCTGACGATCACGACCTGCCGTCCCTGGGTCTGCTCGTCGGACGTGAAGTCTCGGCCTTCGACCAGCGGGATGCCCATGGTCTCGAAGTAGCCGTTCGTGACCCGCTCGGTGAAGTACACGGGGGGCACGCCTTCGGCGCCGCGCGGGAAGTCCTCGATCGAGTGGCCGGCACCGCTCTGCTGCCCGGTCAGCGGCAGCCACGAGGCGGCACCGGCGCTCGCGACGCCCGGCAGCGAGCGTAGCCGCTCGACCGTGCGGCGATGGAAGTCCGCCACCTGTTTCGCTTCGGGGTAGTCCTGCTGTGGCAGCGCGAGGCGAAACGTCAGGAGGCCCTCCGGGCGGAAGCCGGGATCGACCTGCGACAGGCGGTAGAAGCTGAAGGTGGCGAGCCCCGAGCCGACCAGGAGGACGGTGGCGAGCGCGACCTGCGCCGCGACCAGGAGGCGGAGCGTACGATGGCGGCTGCGGCTGCCAGTCGATCGACGCCCGCCCTCCGCGAGCTCGATCGAGGTGTGCTGTGGCATCGCGCGCAGCGCGGGCGGCAGGCCGAGCAGGAGGCCCGCGACCAGCGAGACGCCGAGCGTGAAGAGGAGGACGCGCGCGTCGATGGCGTGCTCGTGGAGGCGCGGCAGCGTGGCCGCGCCCAGCTTGCCGAGCAGCTTCACCCCGAGTATCGCGAGCCCGAGACCGCCGATGCCCCCGGCGAGGCCGAGCGCCGTGCTCTCGATCAGGAGCCCGCTCACGAGACGCCCGCGGGTCTCCCCCAGCGCGGCGCGCACCGCGATCTCGTGGCGCCGCCCATCGGCGCGTACCAGGAAGAGGTTGGCGACGTTGGCGCACCCGATCAGGAAGATGAGCCCGACCGCGCCCAGCAGGATCCACAGCGCGGGTGCGACGTCGCCGACGACGTCCTCGCGCAGGTCGCGCACGAACGCGCGGAAGCCGGCGTTGGCGAGCACCGGGGCGGCGGGGTCCCCCGGGAACGCGGTCGGCAGGTCGCCGAGCAGCCGGTTGAGGTCGGCCTCGAGGGTGGCGCGCTCGACGCCTGGCTTCATCCGCCCGATGGCGCGCCAGTTGAAGGCGCCGAGCGGAGCCTGGGTAGGATCGATCTCGAGCGGCACCCAGAGCTCGGTGTCGACTTCGGGGTAGGCGAATCCTTCGGGCATGACCCCGATCACCTCGCGCGCGACGCCGTCGATCCGCACGGTGCGACCCACGATCGACGGATCCGACCCGAACCGGCGCTTCCACAATCCATGGCTCAGGGTCGCCACCGGCGCCGCTCCCGGCAGCTCCTCTTCCTGCTGCAGCGGCCGGCCCAGGGCTGGCACGACGCGCAGCACGTCGAACAGCGAGGCCGACACGGCGGCGCCGCTCAGGCGCTCGGGCTCCGCCTCGCCGGTGAGCGTGAGCTGGCGATCGCTGACCAGGCCGATCGACTCGAGCGACTCGGCCGCCGCGCGATAGCGGGCGTAGGTGGCGGCCGACTGCGGCATCTCGCCGAGCTCGAGCCCGGGTGCCGCATGCCACAGCCCGACCAGCCGTTCGGGTTCGGGGTAGGGGAGCGGTCGGAGCAGGATGGTGTTGACCAGCGAGAAGATCGCGACGTCGGCCCCGATCGCGAGCGCGAGTGTGGTCGAGGCGAGCAGCGCGAAGCTCGGCGCGCGCAACAGGCGGGCGAGGATGCGGGAGGGGGCCGCGGGGTGCGACATGTCCTGGTCTCAGTACGCGTCGGCCCGGCGCGAGGTTCCACCGATCCACTCGAGCGTCCGCTGCGCCAGGCGGTCGAGCGCTCGCACCGAGAGCTCCAGGTGCTCGGTCCGGGTGTCCTCGTCCGGCGTGTGGGAGAGGCCGCGCAGGCTCTGGACGAAGAGCATCACGCTCGGCACGCCCGCCCTGGCGATCTCGGCCGCGTCGTGGAGGGGTCCGCTCGCCATCTGATGCGAGGCGCCTGCCACCTCGCGCACGCTCGCCTCGGCGAGGTCCACCAGCGCCGGGTCGAACGCGATCGGATCGATGCGCCACAGTCGCCGCCACTCGACCATCAGCCCTTCGTCCTCGGCGACCCTGCGGCTGTCCTCTTCGGCGCGGCGGAGCATGCGGCCCAGCGCCGCCGCCGACGCGTGCCTCTGGTCAAGGGTGAGGCTCGAGGCGCCCGGCACGATGTTCGCCACCCCGGGTCGCGCCTCGATCCAGCCGACCGTGCCCACTCCGCCCTCCTCGCGCGCGGCGTCGCGCACCGACAGCGCGAGCCTGGCCGCGCCCGCGAGCGCGTCGCGCCGCAGGTGCATCGGCGTCGATCCCGCGTGCGCCGCCTGCCCTCCGAACCGGACCTCGTGGCGCTCGGCCGCGAAGGTGCCGGTGACGACTCCGAGCGGAAGGCCCAGCGACTCGAGCACCGGACCCTGCTCGATGTGGAGCTCGAGATAGGCGGCGGCGCCGTCGAGCCGGCGGCGCGCGTCCATCAGGCGCTCGAGATCGACGCCGTGCTCGGCGACGACCTCGGGCAGCGCATGGCCGTCGCGGTCGGCTAGCGCGCGCGCCACGTCGAGGTCGAGGCTTCCGGACGCGGCGCTCGATCCGAACAGGCTCACGCCGAAACGTGCGCCTTCCTCGTCGGCCCAGTCCACCAGGCTCACGCTGTGCGCCGGCACGCCCTCTTCGGCGATGCGGCGCAGCACCTCGAGCCCGGCGAGGACGTTGAGGGTTCCGTCGAGCCAGCCACCATTCGGGACCGAGTCGAGGTGGCCGCCCAAGAGGAGACGGCGTGGCGATCGACCCTCGAGCGTCGCCCAGCGGTTGCCGGCCTCGTCGTTCTCGATCGTGACCGGCAGCGCCTCGAGGAGCTCGGTGAGAAAATCGCGGGCTCGCTGCCAGGTCGGGGTCCAGCAGACCCGCTGAGCGCCGCCGTCGTCGCTGGTGAGCCGCGCAAGCTGGCGCAGCTCGGCGACGGTGCGGGAAGGGTCGAGGGGCACGGTGGCGGCGCAGCGTATCATCGCGATTCCCAACGACCCGGCGCGCAGGCTCTACGAGCGGCGGGGCTTTCGCCTGCGCGGCCGGTACCAGCTCATGACCAAGTGACTGTGAGAGGTGGGCGCGAGTCCCGCATGGCGTAGAGCCACGCTGTAAGCTTCGGCCATGGCCAGAAAGCGAGCGCCCGATCGGTATCCGCGGCTGCGCACCAGCCTCCCGCCTCATCTCCATGCGCGGCTCCAGGCTGCGGCGATGGTCCTGCGCACGCCCCTGGATCGCCTGGTCGAGACCGCGCTCGAGGCGCATCTGGCCCATCTCGACGAGGGCGAGCGCGAGCTGATCGATCGGCTCGCGGCGGAGACGGTCACGCGGATGGAGCGCGAGTGAATGCCGACCGGGGCGCGCGGACTTCGGACCCCGACGGCTAGGAGCGCGTCCGTGTAACGGGCGCGCGAGTAGTTCTTAGGCGGGGCCGGGCCGGAGGACGGGCCACAGGCACGTTCTCCGGGGCTAGGCCTCAGTCTCGATCTCGCCGCCGGCGGCGCGCCAGGCGTCGAGACCGCCCTTGAGGTGCCGCGCGTCCTCGATGCCGGCCTGTCTCGCCATCTCCAGCGCCATCGCGGACCGTTCGCCGAACGCGCAGTAGAAGACGAGCGGCCTGCGGCTGCTCCTCGCCAGCTCGAAGAGCAGTCCGCCGGGTCGCACGTTCTCGGCGGTGTCGCCGTAGGGCGCGTGCACCGAGCCCGGGATGACGCCGCGGCGCGCCCGCTCACCGCGCTCGCGAAGATCCACCAGGAGCGGTGCGTCGCCGCTCTCGATCGAGCGCAGCAGATCGTCGGCTCCCACCGACCAGCCCTCAGCGTCGATCGCGTCCTGCGCCATGCCCAGCTTGAGGTTGGCCGGGATGGCGACGTCCATCATCTTGGGGTTGTCGAGCTTCAGGTTGCTCATGATCTCGACGTACTCGTCGACCGAGCGCACCTGGAGGCGCGGGTTGCAGCGCTTCTCCTCGCCGATGGTCGACACCGTGTCGCCCTTGTAGTCGTGGGCGGGGTAGACCAGCGTCTGCTCGGGGAGCCTGAGGAGCTTTCCGAACAGCGACTCATACTGCGCCCGCGGGTCGCCGTTCTGGAAATCGGTGCGACCGGTGCCGCGGATGAGGAGGGTGTCGCCGGTGAACACCCGGTCACCCATGAGGAAGCTGTACGACTCGGAGGTGTGGCCCGGCGTGTAGATCGGGTCGAGCGCGACGCCGCCCTCGATCTCGACGCGGTCACCCTCGGCGACGCGCATCGACACCACGTCGACGCCGCTCTCGGCGCCCATGACCGTGACGCAGAGCGTGCGGTCGCGCAGGGCGGGGAGGCCGCTGACGTGGTCGGCGTGGACGTGGGTGTCGATCGCCTTGACCAGCTCGAGCTCGAGCTCGCGGATGAGCTGAAGGTAGCGGTCGACGCGATCGAGCACCGGGTCGATGATCAGCGCCTCGCCGCCGCGCCGGCTCCCGATCAGGTAGGTGTAGGTGCTGGAGACCGGGTCGAAGAGCTGGCGGAAGATCAAGGCCTAGCCTCCGGAACGTGCTGGGTAGCACGTTCCTCCGGCCAGATGACTTTGGCGCCGAGGACGGCGCTGGCGCTTCGCGCCCCGCACGGATGGGACGCAGTTACTCGGACGCACTCCTCTAGCCTATCGCCGGATTCCGTCACGCCGGGAGGTGGTGCCCCATCTTGTCGCGCTTGGTGGCCAGGTAGCGCTCGCGCGCCGGCTCCGGCGGAGCCAGTAGCGGCACCTGGTCCACCACCTCGATGCCGATCGAGGAGTAGACGAAGGCGTCGACTTTCTTGGGATTGTTGGTGAGGAGGCGGATGCGGCGCAGCCCGAGGTCGCGCAGGATCTGCAGCCCGACCATGTAGTCGCGCGGGTCGGCGCGATAGCCGAGCGCCTCGTTGGCCTCGACCGTATCGAGCCCCTCGTCCTGGAGCTGGTAGGCGCGGAGCTTCTCGATCAGGCCGATGCCGCGTCCCTCCTGCGGCAGATACACCAGCACGCCCGCGCGCTCCTCTCCGATCCGCGCGAGCGCGATCTGGAGCTGATCGCCGCAGTCGCAGCGCAGCGAGTTGATGAGGTCGCCGGTGAGGCAGGAGGAGTGCATGCGCACCAGCGGCGCCTCGACGGCGGTGGGATCGCCGAACACGAGCGCGACCGGCTCCTGGTTCTCGTGGTCGACCCGGTAGCCGATGACGCGGCCCGCGCCGTAGTGGGTCGGCAGCTCGGCGTCGGCTCCCGGGACGCGGTGCACCAGCTGCTCGCGCTCGCGGCGATAGCGGATGACGTCCTCGATCGACACGATCGGCATCTGGAACTCCTGGGCGATCGCCTGCAGCTCCTCGGCGCCTGCCATGCCGTGGCCCTCCCGGCTGCAGATCTCGCACAGGACGCCGGCCGGCGTGAGCCCGGCGAGGCGCGCGAGGTCGACCGTCGCCTCGGTGTGGCCGGCACGGCGCAGCACGCCGCCCTCCTTGGCCACCAGCACGAAGAGGTGTCCGGGCGTGCGAAAGTCCTCGGGTCTCGAGCTCGGGTCGAGAACGGCCTGCACGGTGCGAGCGCGCTCGGCGGCGCTGATTCCGGTGTGGCAGGTGCGGTGGTCGACCGGGATCGTGAACGGAGTCCCGGTCGGCGTCGTGTTGTGCTCGACCATCATCGAGAAGCCCTTCTCCTGCGCCAGGCTCGGGAGCACCGGCATGCAGAACAGGCCGCCGCCCTGGCGGGTCATGAAGTGGACGATCTCGGGGGTCACCTTCTCGGCGGCGCAGATGAAGTCGCCCTCGTCCTCGCGGTCCGCGGCGTCGACCACGATCACCATCCGGCCCGCGGCGATCGCCTCGATCGCCTCCTCGACCGATGCCAGTGGATGTTCGCCGCCTGAACGCGCGCGCTTCGGCGCGGGCGGCATCTCGGCGCGGCGCACGCGCAGGGCGTTCCAGGCCGCCGTCGCCAGCACTTCAGTGGCTCGGCGAGGATCGTCCTCGCCGCTGGTCGCGAGCCAGCGCGTCATGTACTCGAGCGTCGGTCCCATCACCACGGGCGCGAAGAGCTCGCGGGGGAGGCGCGCCACCTCGCCGCGCTCGATGAACGGGAGGAGCCAGGCCGCGACCTCGGAGCGAAACGCCTCGTTCAGGTTCTCGATCACGTCGCGCGACGCGGCGAGGTTCTCCCGACCGGGTGGCTCCGCGGCCGTCCGCGCTTCGGTCGGCGAGGAGTCGTGCGGCACGGGGCTCGACAGGAAGTCCGCCTGCCGGTGCTGCGACAGGAAGCGGGCCCAGTCCGGGTGGCGCACGACCCAGTCGATGTGGTGCGCGACGATCGCCCGGATCCCGCGCTCGGCGGTCGAATGGCGCCGCAGCTCGGCGAGGAAGCCGCGCTGGTAGTCGCGCAGGCCTTCGATGTAGAGCGCTGCCGCGAGCTGGTCCTTGCCCGCGAAGTGGTGGTAGACGCTTCCGGTCGAGACCCCGGCCTGGGCGCAGATGTCGCCCATCTTGGTCTCGGCCAGGCCCGATCGGCTGAAACAGCGCAGCGCTGCGTCGAGGATCTTGCGGCGGCGGACCTCGCTGGCGGCGGCGCGGGGGATCGGCGTCGTGCTCATAGTCGTAATCATGTTCTAGAGCAGACTTACGGTCAAGTCGGCCAGCGGGGACTGTGGCGGGAGCGAGTCGGCGAGAACGGGCGGCGGCGCGGAGACGAGCTCCTGCCCGCTGCCCGAATGCCCGACGGGACGGGGCCGAGGAGGCCGGCCCGGGTCAAACGAGCCCGGGATCAGAGAGCCGCAGGCTGCGATCCGCGACTTGGTCCGCTACTCGGACCAGGGCGGCGTCACGCCGATCGAGCGCGCATACGCGATCAGCTGACCGAGGTGCTCGTGGCCGTGCGACACCGCGAAGTGGAGCCCACCGGCGACCGTGGCGTCCTGGCCGAACAGCTTGATCGCGTCGTCGAGCTTGTCCTCCGGCGTGCTCCGCACCAGCGTCCGCAGGTGCTCGAACGAGGACTCGAGCGTGGCGACCACCTGCTCCTGGTCGGTGATCTTCTCGAGGCCAGACATGTCGACGCCGCTCGGGACCGCGGTGCCGAACAGGGTGGGGAAGAAGTAGTTGGCAGCCGCCAGGTGCATCATCGCCTCGCTGATCGACCGCACGCCTTCGCTCGGCCGCCAGCCGTACTGGTCGGCGGGGATGGCCTTGGCGAGGCCGACTATCTTCTCCTCGATCCCGGTGATATCGCGCAGGAGGTCGGCCCGGTAGCCGGTGGGAGCGTCCGCCTGGGCGCAGAGCGGTGAGGAGGCGAGCCCGGCGAGCAGAATCGAGGCGCAGACCAACCGCAATCGCATCGGCATGATTACCTCCAATGAGTTTGGGGACGCTCCACTATATCCCCTATATTCCCGGGCGTCCTTGTCCCCGGCGGCCGGTTCGAGGAGCCTGGCCGTCCGATATCATTCGGGCAGTACCTGGCGCGAGGAGGTAGGGTGAGCGATCGAATTCTGGAGCAGAGAAGAAAGGGCCTCGAGGAGTCGTTCTTCGCCAAGCACAACCGCGAGCTCCTCGAGAAGCTCCGGCAGAAGACCGACGCCGCGGGACGACGCGAGCAGCTCATCACCGTCTCCGGGATCCACAACGAGGCGCTGCTGGACGAGCTGGTGGCGCTCGGTCTCGACGCCGAGAGCCTGGCCGCGCTCGGGCTCATCCCGCTGCTGCAGGTGGCGTGGGCCGATGGGAAGGTGCAGCCACGCGAGCACGACGCCCTGCTCGAGGCGGCCCGCAAGGCGGGCGTCGAGCCCGGCTCGACGGGCTACGAGATGCTCCTGAGCTGGATCGACCGCGAGCCCGATCCCAAGCTCTTCCAGGCCTGGAAGGACTACGTGCGCGCTCTCCGCGGGGCGGTGAGCGAGGGCTCGCTGCTCGCTCTGCGAGTCGAGGTCCTCGATCGGGCCAAGGCGGTGGCGCGGGCGGCCGGAGGCATTCTCGGCATCGGCAGCATCTGGGGCACCGAGCGGAACGTCCTCGAGGAGCTCGAGGACGCCTTCAAGGAGTGAGCCTGTTCCGGCTGGACGGTCGAACCATAGCGGTCGTCGGCGCCGGCTCCGGCATCGGCGCCGCGGCCGCGCTCGCCTGCGCCGAGCAGGGCGCGCGCGTCATCTGCCTCGATCTCGACGCTGCGGCTGCGCAGGCGATCGCCCGGGCCATCGCCTGTGCCGGCGGCGCCGCCGCCGCCGCCGCCATCGACCTCGACGACCCGGCGTCGCCCGACGCCGCGCTGGCCGAGTTGGACGCCGAGAACGGCGGCCTGGACGGCCTGGTGTGCACGCCCGCCATCAACGTGCGCAAGCCGATCGCGGCGCTCTCGGACGACGAAGTCGACCGCGTCGTCGATCTCAACCTCAAGGGGACGTTCCGGGTGCTGCGCGCCGCTGCGCGCTCGATGGGCGCGCGCGGGCACGGCTCGATCGTCGTTCTCTCCTCGATCCGCTCGCAGGTGGTGGAGCCGGGTCAGGGGATCTACGCCGCGACCAAGGCCGGACTGGTGCAGCTGGTGCGGGCGCTGGCAGCCGAGCTGGGCGCGCGCGGCGTGCGGGTCAACGCGGTCGCGCCCGGCGTGGTGGAGACGCCGCTCACCGCTCCCATTCGGGCGCAGCCCTCGTGGTACGACGCCTACGCGCGCAGGAACGCGCTCGGGCGCTGGGCGACTCCGCGCGAGATCGCCGGTCCCATCGTGTTTCTGCTCTCGGACGCGGCGAGCTACGTCACCGGCGCGGTGCTCTTCGTCGACGGCGGCTGGACCGCGATCGACGGGCGTTTCGACCCTCCGGGGATGGAGCTGTAGCGGGGCTGGCGAGCGGAGGGCTCGGCTCGGTCTCGGCTATCGGTACAGGAAGCTCGGATAGAGCAGCCCGAGCGCGGTGCGGAAGATCGGCATGAACAGGCTGCCGAAGAGTTGCCAGGCGATCAAGATCCCGACCCACCCGATCATCGGCTGTCGGTAGAAGCTCTGCAGCCAGCGCGAGGCGTGGTCAGGGAGGAAGAGCTGGATGACCGCGCTGCCGTCCATGGGCGGCAGCGGCAGCAGGTTGAAGGCGAACAGGATCAGGTTGAGGCTGAAGAGGACCGAGACCACCGTCGCCAGTCCCTCGAGCGCGGGCGCTCCCGACGCATCGATCAGCCGGGAGTACGAGATCGTCGCCGGAGGCGAGAACGCTCCGCGCGCGACGCCCACCCGGATGATCGTCCCCGCGATCAGCACCAGGAGCAGGTTCGAGGCCGGTCCGGCGAGCGCCATCAGCGCCGAGCGCTTGGGATGACGATGAGCCCAGCTCGGGTCGTAGGGCGCGCTCGCCCAGCCGAACATCCAGCCGCCGAGGAAGAAGGAGAGCAACGGCACGACCACCATGCCGATCGGCTCACGGCGGATGTGAGGGAGCGGATTGAGCGTGACCTGCCCGCCCCCGTAGGCCGTCGCGTCGCCCAGCTTCAACGCTGCGGTGGCGTGCGCGGCCTCGTGAATCGTCGTCGAGAAGAGAAAGACGACGAACCACGCGGCCGCCATCATCAGGACGTCGGGCGTGAGCTCCACGATCTCTCGGTGCGGCCGGGAGGCTCTCTACCCTAACAGCGTCCTCGCGATGGTCTGCCGCTGCATGTTCGAGGTGCCCTCGTAGATCTGGACCACCCGGGCGTCACGATAGAGCTTCTCGACCGGGTACTCCCTCACCACGCCGTTGCCGCCGAAGAGGTCGACCGCCTGCGAGGCGATGCGCTCCGCGGCCACGCTGGCGAAGAGCTTCGCCATCGCCGCTTCGCGGATGAAGGGGCGGCCGGCATCCTTGAGGCGCGCGGCATTGTAGACCATCAGCCGCGACGCCTCGAGCTGAGTGGCGGCGTCTGCGATCTGGAACTGCACACCCTGGAACTTGGCGATGGGCTGACCGAACTGCTCGCGCTCCTGGGTGTAGGCGACGGCGGCGTCGAGCGCCCCCTGCGCCATGCCGACCGACTGCGCGCCGATCCCGATGCGCCCCTCGTTGAGCGTCTCGATCGCGATCCGGTAGCCCTTCCCGATCTCGCCGATGACGTTCGCCTTCGGGACGCGGCAGCTCTCGAGGACGAGCTCGGTGGTGGAGGAGGCGCGCAGCCCGAGCTTGTCCTCCTTGCGGCCGACGGTGAAGCCCGGGAAGTCGCGCTCGACCAGAAACGCCGTGATGCCCTTGTAGCCGAGGTCCGGGTCGACGGTCGCGAACAGGACGAAGATCCCGGCCTCCTGCCCGTTCGAGATCCAGAGCTTCCGGCCGGTCAGCTCCCAATGGTCGCCACGGTCCTGCGCCCGCGTGCGCAGCGCGAAGGCGTCCGAGCCAGAGCCGGCCTCCGACAGCGCGTAGGCGCCGACGGTGTCGCGAGTGAGGCGCGGCAGGTAGGCGCGCTTCTGCTCCTCCGAAGCCCAGCGCAGGAGCACGTTGTTGACCAGCGTGTTCTGCACATCGACCAGGACGCAGACCGAAGGGTCGATCCGGGCGAGCGCCTCGATCGCGATGCAGGCCAGGAAGAACGATCCGCCCGCGCCGCCGTAGCTCTCGGGCACCTCGATGCCCATCAGGCCGAGCTCGAAGCACTGGCGCACGATTTCGGGCCGGATCGCCGCCTCCTCGTCCATCTGGAGGACGTGGGGCCGGATCTCGGCGTCCGCGAACTCGCGCACGCTCGAGGCGAAGATGCGCTCGTCCTCCGAGAGCAGGGTGAGGGGCGGCGGGCTCGCGATCGCAGTGGAAGGCTCGGAGCCGGACATCAGTTCCTCGACGGCGAACGGTTTGCTGGAGGTAAGAACGGGGCGCCCGGAGGGTCGGACCGAGGTGTCGGGAGTATACACTCGCGCGCGCCGCGGCCTCGCGGTGGCCGCTGACCCTGGCCGGGGAGCAGGCGGTCTCGCCTCTGCTCCCGTATCGCGAGCCCAGCAACGACGACTTCGCCATGCCGACCGCCGCGAGACCGCTGTCGCGAAGATGACCGAAGACCCCGAGACGACCGCCCGTGCCGCCGAGGAGAGGCCGCCCCTGGGTAGCTGGGGCCGCCTCTACGCCATCGTGCTCGGCGAGCTCGCCCTCCTGGTCCTGCTCTTCACGCTGTTCGCGCGCGCCTTCTCATGAGCACCCTCGACTGGGCGGTCCTGGTCGCGGCGATCGCGGCGGTGGTCGCATACGGCATCTGGAAGGCGCGAGCCAGCCACGACATGGACGGCTTCATGGTGGCGAGCCGCACCCTCCCCTGGTACGCCGTCGCGCTCTCGATCATGGCCACCCAGGCGAGCGCGATCACGTTCCTGTCGACGCCGGGGCAGGCCTACGCCGACGGCATGCGCTTCATTCAGATCTACCTCGGGCTTCCGATCGCGATGGTGGTGCTCTCGATCACCGCGGTCCCGCTGTACCACCGGCTCAAGGTGTACACCGCCTACGAGTTCCTGGAGTCCCGCTTCGACCTCAAGACCCGCTGCCTCGCGGCGTTCCTGTTCCTCGTCCAGCGTGGCCTGGCGGCCGGTCTCACCATCTTCGCGCCCTCCCTCATCCTCTCGACCATCCTGGGCTGGAGCCTGTTCTGGACCAACCTGGCGCTGGGATCGTTCGTCGTGATCTACACCGCGGCGGGCGGATCCCGCGCCGTCGAGTGGACGCACGTCCAGCAGATGCTGGTGATCTTCTTCGGGCTCTTCGTCGCGTTCGGCATGGTGGTGGCAAACCTGCCGGACGACGTGTCGCTGCTCGATGCCACGCGCGTCGCGGGCAGTCAGGGCAGGCTCAACGCCATCGACTTCGAGTTCGACCTCCAGAACCGCTATAACATCTGGTCCGGTCTCCTCGGCGGTCTCTTTCTCTCGCTCTCCTACTTCGGCACCGACCAGTCGCAGGTCCAGCGCTATCTCACCGGGCGCTCGGTCAAGCAGAGCCGCCTCGGCCTGCTGGTGAACGGCATGGCGAAGGTGCCGATGCAGTTCTTCATCCTGTTCCTGGGGGCGATGGTCTTCGTGTTCTACCAGTTCACCGAGCCGCCGGTCTTCTTCAACCGGGTCGCGACCAAGGCGATCGAGTCGAGCCCGCAGGCCGCCGACTGGCGCGCCCTCGAAGAGCGCCACGGCGACGCGTTCGCCGAGAAGCAGGAGCGGATGAAGGAGCTGGTCCAGGCGATGCGCGGCGGCGACGCGGGCGTCGAGGCGGGCGCTCGCGACCTGGTCGATGCGGCCGACCAGCGCGTGCAGGAGATCCGCGCGGAAGCGATCGAGCTGCTGCGGCGCAACGATCCGCAGATGGACCCGAGCGACACCAACTACGTCTTCTTGAGCTTTGTCATCGACTACCTGCCCTCGGGCGTGGTCGGCCTCCTGATCGTGATGATCTTCTTCGCGTCCATGAACTCGACCTCGTCCGAGCTCAACGCGCTCGCCTCGACCACGGTGGTGGACATCTACCGCAGGCTGGTGCGCACCAGCGCGAGCGATCGTCACTACCTGACAGTGGCGAGGCTCTCGACCGTGGTCTGGGGGCTGTTCGCGATCAGCTTCGCGCAGTACGCGAGCCGTCTGGGCTCGCTGGTCGAAGCGGTGAACATCCTGGGGTCGATCTTCTACGGGACGATCCTCGGCATCTTTCTGCTCGCCTTCTACGCCAAGGGGCTCTCGGGTACGGCCACCTTCCTGGCGGCGGTCGTCGCGGAGGCCGCCGTCGTCGCTTGTTTTCTGGGGACCGAGATCTCGTTTCTCTGGTACAACGTCGTGGGCAGCGGGGTGGTGGTGCTCGCCGCGCCGCTGTTCGAGCTCGCGCTGCGCCGGCGGCGCCGGGCGGTTTGACGGCCGACCGGCCCGGTTGTAGTTTGCAGAGACAGACGAGCATGAGCCAGCCGATCCGCGAGCTCCCACCGGCGGTGGCGCGTTGAGCCAGCCGTCGCTCGGGCGCCGCCTGACCGCGACCGACGCGGCCTTCCTCTACGCCGAGCGCGAGGACGCGCCGATGCACATCGGCGCCATCGCGGTCATCGACGGCGACCTCGACTTCGCTGGCTACGGCCGCTCGATCGCCGCCAAGCTCGAACGGCTGCCGCGGTTCCGCCACAAAGCGGTAGCCGCTCCGTTCAACGTCGGCCATCCGACCTGGGAGGACGATCGCGAGTTCGATCTCGCCCGGCACCTCTTCCTCCATCAGGTGGCCGCGCCGGGCGGCTGCGAGGAGCTCTTCACCGCGGCCGCCGCCGTCTTCACCGGCGTACTCGACCGCTCGAAGCCGCTGTGGGAGCTCCACCTCCTGCGCGGGCTCGAGGGCGGGCGCAGCGCGTTGGTCTCGAAGATCCACCACGCGATGGTCGATGGGGTCGGGGCCAACGAGATCGTCACCACCATCCTCGACATTGCAAAGAGCCCCGCTCCGCGCATGATGACTACCACGAGCTCCTCGGGGCACGCCGGGGGCGAGAACCGACAGTCGCCTTTCGATGCGCTGTGGGCGAACACCACGGCGACCGTGGACGCCTGGGCGAAGACGTCGCTCGCCCTGCTCGAGGTGGGGCGCACGTTCACCTCCGAGCAGGCCCAGGTCACTCTGCAGGCGCTGGTCGAGACCATGCCCGACTTCGCGCTGCCGCTGCGGCGCCTGCCGTTCAATCGTCCCGGGTCGAAGCGGCGCAAGGTGGTCGGCACCGAGTTCTCGTTCGCCGAGGCGCGCGCCATCCGCGGCGCGCTCGGCGGCAGCGTGAACGACGTCGTGCTCGCCGCGCTGGCGGGAGGAGTGGCCCGCTACTGCCGTAAGCACGGCATGGCCGTCGCCGGACGCACGATGCGGGTCATGGTGCCGGTGAACGTGCGCTCGAGCGCCGAGGCGCGCGCGCTCGGCAATCAGGTGTCGCTCCTGCCGGTGAGCGTGCCGCTCGACGTGGACGACCCCGCGCGGCGCCTGCGCACGATCCACGGCACGACACGGATTCTCAAGGCGGCGAAGGTGGCCGAGGGGCTGCACCAGATGGCGAATCTGTGGGGTACCGTGCCGCCGCCGATCCAGGCGGCGTTCGGGGCGATCGGAGCCTGGGCGCCGGCTCCCGTCTTCAACCTGGTGTGCACCAACGTGCCGGGCCCGCAGATCCGCCTCTATGCGCTCGAGCACCCGGTGATCGCCTACTATCCCTCGGTACCGGTGGGCTACCAGATGGGGCTCGGCTGCGCGATCTACAGCTACGACCAGAGGCTGTTCATCGGCCTCACCGCCGACGTCGCCGCGTGTCCCGACGTCGAGGTCGTGCTCGCCTGCGTCGAGGAGGCGCTGGTCGAGCTGCGCGAGGCGGCGGGGATCGCGTCGATCGCGGTGGTCGATACGTCGCGGCCGCCCCGCGAGGCATCGGCCGCCGCCGCCGGCACGGCCCTGCGGCCGGCTGCGCGCCGGGCCGGGGGAGTGCCGCAGCGTCGTGGAACCCGCACTCGCGCGCCCGGTGCGGCGCGAGCACGGCGCGACGCCGAGCGAGACCCGAGTTCCTGAATGACCAGGAGGACCCGATGGCCGAAGCCAGGATTCCGAGGCAGATGGTCGAGTTCCAACGCCAGCTCGTGGAGTTCCAGAAGACGGCGTTCGACAGCACCTTCAACGCGCTGTCGGCACTGCAGGACCAGCAGCGCGAGCTGATGTCGCGGCTGCTCGAAGGCTCCCCGATCCCGAGCGAGCTCAAGCAGCTCATGGAGGAGTGGGAGCGCGCGCTCGAGATCGGGCGCGAGCAGTTCCGCGACACAGTCGACCGCAGCTTCGAGACGGTCGAGAGCTATCTCGAGCGGCTCGCCGGCGAGGCCGAGCCGTCGAGCGGCTCCGCCGCCGAGAGCGGTGCTCGCGCCGAGAAGAGCCGTAAGCCGACGGGCCGGGAGTAGGGAGTCATGGCGTCGAACGGTCGCAACCGCTTCCCCAGGGCCGTGGCCTTCGGCCGCAAGAGCTTCGACGTCCGCTGGATGAGACCGGACGACGGCGATGCGTTGCTCCGGTTCGCCCGCACCCTCGACGAGGACGACCTCCTCTTCATGCGCATGGACCTCACCCGCCAGGAGGCCATCCACGAGTGGACGCGCCAGCTCGAGGAAGGCAGCCGGGTCGTCCTGATCGCCGAGAAGGACGGGGCGATGGTCGGTTACGGCAGCCTCAACCGGCGGCCGGCGCACTGGCAGCGGCATCTCGGCGAGATCAGGACCGTGGTGGCGAAGGAGCACCGCGGCAGCGGTCTCGGGCGCTTCCTGGCCGAGCAGATGTTCGCGACCGCGCGCCAGATGGGCCTGACCAAGATCGTCGCGCAGATGGCGCGCGAGCAGGACGGTGCGCGCCGCATGTTCGAGCGGTTGGGGTTCACGGCCGAGGCGCTGCTCGCCGATTGGATCCAGGACCGGCAGGGCAAACCGCACGACCTGGTGTTGATGTCGCACGACGTGACCTCGCTCACCGAGTCGGGGTAGCGTGTACGCTTCGGGAGTGCGGCTCGCGCGCGAGACGGCCCGCCCGATCCTCCACGCCCGCTCTCCCTCCCAGCGGCCCGGGACGAGCGCGCCTCTCGGGTTCGCGCCCGAAGGTTCGCGCGACCCTTCGGGGCTCTACCTCCACGTTCCTTTCTGCGCTTCGATCTGTCCGTACTGTGACTTCGCGGTGAGCCGCGGCGGACGGCCGGCGCGAGAGCGGTTCACGACCGCCCTGACGGCCGAGATCAGGTCCTTCCGGATCGGCGCCGGCGTGCGCTTCGACACGCTGTATCTCGGCGGAGGCACTCCCTCGTTGCTCGAGCCCGAGCAGCTCGAGGCGATCCTCGCCGCCGCGCGCGCGGCGCTGCCGCTCGACCCAGAGGCGTTCGTCGTGCTCGAGGCGAACCCGGAGGACGTCGCGCCCGCGGCCCTCGACGCCTGGCGCGGACTCGGCGTGCGCGGGCTCTCCCTGGGAGTGCAGTCGTTCCACGACGGCGTGCTGCGGTTCCTGGGTCGCCGGCACGGCGCCGCGCGAGCCCGTCGCGCGGTGGAGCTCTCCCTCGGCGCCGGCTTCGATTGGGTGTCGCTGGACCTCATCTACGGATCGCCCGCAGACGGCCCGGTCCGGGGTCGCGGCCACGGCGGGCACGCCACGTCGAGCCGCGCGGCCGAGGCCGGCCCGCCCGGCGCGTCGTGGGATCCCGAGGAGGTCGCGCTCGCCGACGTCGATGCTGCGGCGAGCCTCGGTCCCCATCACCTCTCCTGCTATCAGCTCACCGTTCACCAGGGGACGGCGTTCGAACGCGCCCGGGACCGGGGGCG
>DATKDQ010000248.1:0-6283 GCA_035544635.1 Thermoanaerobaculia bacterium | reverse complement strand
ATCATCTCCGGCGGCTGGAAGCTGATCCACAACGTCGAGCCGCCTCCGGACGTGCTCGAGTTCGAGCTCTACGATCACGCCGCGGACCCGATCAACGTGACGAACCTGGCGGACGAGCACCCCGACAAGGTGAAGGCCCTCACCGACGAGCTCGCGCGCTGGCGGCAGGCGGCCGAGGCGGCGAAGCTCGCGAGCGACGCCGAGCTGGCGGCCCAGGCGAGCCCCGAAGAGCTCGAGCGGCTGCGGGCGCTGGGCTACCTGTAGGACGTGACAGCGCGAGCCGCCCGCCGTCCCTCGCCGCGCCGGCCGAAAGTGCCTGTCGCCGGCATCGAGAGTTAAGACTTGAAAGGTCAGATCTAAAGGACCATAATAGTCTCATGAGTCGCGTCTCCGTCTCCGACCTCAAGGCTCAGTTGTCGCGATACCTGCGTGAGGTGCGGCGGGGAGGCGAGGTCGAGGTCCTCGATCGCGGTGTGCCGGTGGCGCGCCTGATCGGGATCGCCGAGCTGGACCAGCAAGGCGGAGACGAGCGCCGCGAGCGCTTGGTCCGCTCCGGCGTCGTGCGGGCGGGCACCGGCGATGCCTCGCCCATCCTGGATCGGCCGTTCCTCGAGATCCCCGGCGGGCTCCTCGATGCTCTCGACCAGGAGCGTCGCGACCGCCTGTGAGCAGGTGAGCCAGTGAGGTACTGGGATGCCTCGGCGCTGGTGCCGCTCGTCGTACGCGAGGCGTCGAGCGATCGCGCGCGGCGATGGCTCGAGGAGGATGCCGCCATCGTCACCTGGGCATGGACGCGCGTGGAGCTGGCAGGCGCCGTCGAGCGGCAGGTGCGCGCGGGGGCGTTGTCGCGGCAGGAGCGCCGAGAGCACCTGTCGAGATTCGAGGAGCTCGCCCACTACTGGCACGAGGTGGTGGATCTCCTGGCAGTCCGCGCTCGAGCCCTGGCGTTACTGGCGAGACATCCGTTGAGGGCCGCCGACGCGGCCCAGCTTGCGGCGGCCCTGCTGGCGTCGGAGGACGACCCGTCGACGCTGCCGTTCGTGTGTCTGGACGAGAGGCTTGCCGAGGCCGCGGAGCGCGAGGGCCTGCTGGTCTCGAGCTGAGACGCTCTACGCCTGACCGGGTTGAGGCCGGCTCGGCTGTGCCGCGCCGGCCCGCAGAGCTCCTACTGTATTCAGGGTGGCGAGCCCGGCTCAATACGCCTCGGACCGGCGGAAGCGCTCGACGTAGCGGCCGTTCTCCATCGGCGCCCGTCCCTTGAGCATGCGTTCGAGCTCGGGCCGCAGCTCCTTGGCGCGCTCCTCGTCGTAGCGATCGACCAGGACGCCGAACTGGCTGGAGTGGGCGGCCGCCGCGCGCACCTTGTGGTCGATCACGGCGGTGATGTCGACCGTGTAGTTGGGCTGCGCCGAATAGTAGAGGAAGACCACCGGCACGTCCCAGGGCGCGAGCCCCTGGGCCTCGAGCTCCGGGAAGTAGAGTCGCCACTCGGCGGCGCGCAGGGCGTCGGCGGTGATGTAGCCGCCGGTGCGGTGGTCGCTCTTGTGCCACTGCTCGTAGGGCGCGCCCGGGTCGACCGAGAAGACGGCGTCGGGCCGCAGGCGTCGGATCTCGGCGGCCACCTGCTTGGTGAGCTCGCGGCGGTCGACGTACTCGAGCATGCCGTCGTCGTAGCCGAGCCAGGTGATGTTTCCGACCGGGATGCCGAGGATCCGGCACGCCTCCTCCTCCTCGGCCTTGCGGATCGCGGCCAGGCGCTGGTGCGTCATCGACGGATCGCGCGAGCCGGCGTTGTCCGAGGTGTAGATCAGGACGTGGATGCGGTTCTTCGGCGCCAGCAGCGCCAGGGTCCCGCCCGAGGTGAAGGTGTCGTCGTCGGGATGCGGAGCGACGATGAGGATGGTCTTGTCCTCCCAGTCCTCGATGCGGTCGGTCCCCGTGTACTCGGGCTCGGCGACCGCTACCTGGGCGGTGGCGGAGTAGGGCGGGAGCGCGAGCGCGCAGAGGGCGATCGCGGCTGCGCCGACGAAAGCCCTGGAGATGAGAAGCTCTCTACGATCCATCGGCAACCTCCTCCCCTTGACGCGGCGACCGGGTCTCTCCCCTGGTCAGTCGAGCGTCCTCACGATTCTCAGCGCGGCGTCGGCGAGCGACTCGACCCGCCGCGCCATGCCGTCGGTGTCGGCCTCCTTGCCCATCACGCCCTTGAGAAAACGCGCGAGGACGCCCTCGGCGATGGCAGCGAGGCGCCAGTACTGGAACGCCCGGTAGTAGTCGACGTTGTGCACGGTCCGACCCGACAGGCGCTCGTAGGAGGCGAGCATCTGGTCGCGCCGCAGGAATCCCGCGGCCGCGGACGGGCCCGGCCGTGTCAGCGACCCGAACGGCGCCTCGCCCGGCTCCACCCAGTCGTTGAGGATGTAGCCGACGTCGGCCAGCGGGTCGCCGAGCGTGCACAGCTCCCAGTCGAGCACCGCCGCGATCCGCGCGTCGTACCCGGCGATGCAGTTGCCCAGCCGGAAGTCGCCGTGCACGACGGTCGCCCCGATCTGCTCGGGCATGTGGCGCTCGAGCGCCGCGGCCACCACCTCCATCGCTTCGAGCTCGCGCGTCTTCGAGCTCTCCCACTGCTTGCGCCAGCGCTTGATCTGGCGCGCGAGGTAGGCCTCCTTCCTGCCGAGATCGCCGAGGCCCACCGCGTCGGGGTCGACCGCGTGCAGGTCGGCGAGCACCTGGATCAGCGACTCCGAGACGCGGCGCCGCTCGGCGGGGGAGAAGTGCTGCTCCGAGTGGGCGGTCTCGACCAGCACGTGGCCGTCGACGAAGCCCATCAGGTAGAAGGGCGCTCCGTTCACGCTCTCGTCGGTGCAGAGGCCGAGGGCGGGCGGTACCGGGACGGCGGTGGGCCCGAGCGCCGAGATGATCTTGAACTCGCGTCCCATGTCGTGCGCGGTGGCGAGCACGGCGCCCAGCGGCGGACGGCGCAGGACGTAGCGCTCGCCGCGCTCGTCGGTCACGGTGAACGTCATGTTGGAATGGCCGGCGGGGATCAGCTCGAAGCGGAACGGAGGGCGCGAGCCCGCGACGTGGGCCTCGATCCACGCCGTCACCCGCGGCGCGTCGATGCCGCGGACGGTGGGCTCGTGCTCGGTGGAGGTCATGGTGAGCGGGCGCGATCGCCGGGACCGCGGGCGATCATATCCGCGCCGGCGCGCCAGGGAGCGCGATGGGTCGGCTCGGCGTGGCCGGCGGCTATCATTCCCGCGCCATCACGTCCCCTGGCGCGCTCCTGCCGCCCTCGGGATACCCGGTCGCACCATGCCCCGCCTCAAGCATCTCCTCTTCCAGGCCGCGGCCGTCGTCATCGGCCTGGTCCTGGCGCTGGTGCTGGTGGAGATCGCGCTGCGCATCGCGCGATGGCCGGGCCCGCCCCTGCTGAGCGGCCGGCTCGAGACCAGGCACCACTCGCCGCCGAGCCGCCCCGACTTCCGCGATCGGGGCAGCCCGCTGAGGGAGGAAAAGCCGGCCGGCGTCTTTCGCATCGTGGTGGTCGGCGACTCGTTCGCCTGGGGCGCCGGCGTTCTGCCCCAGGACGCCTATCCGGACCGCATGGGGGACGAGCTCCAGCGCCGCGCTCGCCGCGCCGCTTCGAGCCCTGCGTTCGAGGTCGTGAACTTCAGCCGGCCCGGATGGAACACGACCCAGGAGCTCGGCGCGCTCGCTCGCTGGTTCGACCGGCTCGCCCCCGACCTGCTGGTCCTGGGCTACTGCCTGAACGACGCCGAGCCGCACCAGCGGCGTGAGCTCGCGCGCCTGCGCCGCGACGTTCACCCCCGCCAGCCCGAGACCGCGGTCGAGCGCGTCCTCTACGCCCGGAGCGCCGTCTTTCGCCTCGTCTTCCACCGCGCCGACAACGTGCGCATGCGCCGCGCCACCGCGGCGTACTACCACCGCTTCTACGTCGACGGCCAGCCGACCTGGGAGGCGACGCGGAGCGCCCTGGCGGAGATGCGAGATTTGGCCGCTTCGCGCGGCGCGCCGTTCGTGCTCGTCGTCTTCCCGATCTTCGACTCGCAGCTCGACCACCGCTACCGCTATCACGCGCTCCACGAGACGGTGACCGCGGCGGCCGCCGAGCTGGGGATCGACGCCGTCGATCTGCTGCCGCGCTACCTCGGGATCGACGCGCGCCGGCTCGCCCTCGATCCGTTCCTCGACGCGCACCCCTCGGAGCTCGCCCATCGCATCGCGGCGATGGCGATCCTCGAGGAGCTGGAGCAGCGGGCGCTTCTGCCCGAGGGCGAGCCGTCCGAGGAGAGCGGGGTTGAAGGCACTGTCCAGGCGTTCGAGTGAGGCCGGCGGCACGACGGCGCGCACTCTGATCCGCCCTCGCCTCAGGAGCGGGCGGCTGCGCCGCTCGCCCCGAGTCTCGACGCCAGGAAGTCGAGCGTGCGCTTCTCGGCGTCGCCGTCCACCGCCGCCACCGCTGCCACGAAGTCGGTGACGCCCACGTCGCGCAGCCGATCGAGCGCGCTCGCCAGCACGTTCTCGTCGCCGACCAGCGCGACGTCGGCGGGACCGCCTGCACCCTCGCGGTCCAGCATCGCGCGGTAGGACGGGAGCTGACCGTAGATCTGGAGCTCGACCGCGATTTTCTGGCGCGCCTCCTCGACGTTCCTGGTCACGGCGATCGGCAGCCCGGCCACGATCCGCGGCGCGCCGCGTCCCGCCTCCCGTGCGGCTGCCGCGATCGACGGGACGACGTGCTCCTCGAGCGTGCGCGGACCGCACATCCAGGTGATGGTGCCGTCGGCCAGGCGGCCGGTGAGCGCGAGCATCTGCGGGCCGAGCGCGGCGACCAGGACGGGGGGCGCGCTCGTCCCCGGCACCGCGAACTGCGCGGCGACACGGAAGAGCTCGCCCTGGTAGCGCACCTCCTCGCCGCGCAGGAGCGGCTGGAGCACCTCGAGGTACTCGCGCATGTGGCGGGCGGGCTTCTCGAACGAGAGCCCGAACATGTCCTCGATCACGATGCGGTGGGAGAGGCCGATGCCGAGCACGAAGCGCCCGCCGCACGCGGCCTGCGCGGTCAGCGCCTGCTGCGCCATGGCCACCGGGTGGCGAGGGTAGGTGGGTACGACCGCGGTCCCGAGCTCGATCCGCGCCGTCCTGGTGCCCGCGATCGCGAGCGTCGTGATCGCGTCGAGACCGAAGATGTTCGCCATCCAGAGCGCGGCGAACCCCTGGCCTTCGACCCGCGCCGCCTTGTCGAGAAGCCCGTCGAGCGCCGCCTCCGACCCCTGCGTGGCTCCCGCCATGATCCCGATGCGCATGATCACCCTCCGCTCGCCGCCTGACCAGCCGGCCGCTTGCGCATGAAGGCGGCCCGCTTGCACGAAGCCACCTCCTCGCCGCGCTGATTGAAGCAGCGGTGTTCGAACGTCACCAGACCCGCGTCGGTGCGTGACTTGCTCTCCCGCTTCTCGATCACCACGCTGGTCGCGCGCAGCGTGTCGCCGTGGAAGACCGGCTTGGGGAAGCGGACGTCGGTCATGCCGAGGTTCGCGATGGTGGTGCCCAGCGTGGTGTCGCCGACCGAGACCCCGACCATGAGCCCGAGCGTGAACAGGCTGTTGACCAGCCGCTGCCCGAACTCGGTGTCCTTGGCGAACTCGGCGTCGAGGTGAAGCGGCTGCGGGTTGTGGGTGAGCGCCGAGAACAGGATGTTGTCGTACTCGCTCACCGTCCGGCGCAGGGCGTGCTCGAAGACCTGGCCGATCTCGAGCTCCTCGAAGTACAGACCTGACATCGCGTCCTCCAGAGCGTGGCCACGATCTTAGCGGGTCTTGGCCGGCGATGCGCGCCGCGCCTGCGCGGTTGGAGCGACCTCTCGAGCTCCACTGTGTAGCATCTCTCCATGGTGCTGCGCGGCCCATTCTGGCTCGGCCCCGACCCGGTCTTTCCTCCCGCGGAGCTGGCCCACGCCAGCGGCCTGCTCGCGGTGGGCGGAGACCTCGCGCCGGAGCGTCTGCTCGCGGCCTATCGCGGCGGCGTCTTCCCCTGGCCGCTGGGCGAGGTGGACGACCCCATGTTCTGGTTCAGCCCCGATCCGCGCTTCGTCCTGCGGCCGTCGCAGCTCCACGTCGGCCGATCGCTCGCGAAGGTGATCCGGTCCCGCCGCTTCGACGTCCGGTTCGACACCGCGTTCGAGGCGGTCATCCGCGCCTGCGCGGCGACCCGGCGCCGGCACGAGAGCGGGACCTGGATCAGCGAGCCCATGATC
>DATKDQ010000247.1:0-4535 GCA_035544635.1 Thermoanaerobaculia bacterium | reverse complement strand
CGTCGGCGGGCATCGCGGTCGGGATGCGCTGGATCGAGGACAGCGACTCGGTCCAGTAGTAGATGCTCTTGAAGAACTCGAGGACCTCGCCCTTCTCGAGCAGGAGCTTGCGGTACATCACCGCCCTGCCCAGGTCGAAGCCGGCCATGATGTCGCGCCAGTCGGCGTAGCTCCCGGCCAGGATGTAGGTCGCGCTTAGCTCGGCTTCCTCGCGCGCCACCAAGCGGGCGCGCACGCAGCGCCCCGCTTCGAGGTCGAGTAGCAGGCAGTCGCGCGCGCCGCGCCGGCCGTTCGCCGGCAGGCCGGTGACCGCGAGCCCGAGCTGGCAGTTCACGTGCTGCTTGGCCTTCTCGATCCACTCCCAGAAGCGCTCGATCTTCTTCGCCCGCGCGTCCGGGCCGGGGCCGGCGTTCACCGCCTCCCTGGCGGCCCGCGCCCACTCGCGGCTGAAGAAGGCGAGCCGGTCCGGACCCGCGCCCGGTGGGCGGCCCGCGGCGCGGGTGCCGGGCGCACGCCGCTTCGGCGCTGGGGCGCCCGAGGAGCGGCCCCGCGGGGAGCTG
Source organism: Thermoanaerobaculia bacterium (assembly GCA_035544635.1). GTDB lineage: Bacteria > Acidobacteriota > Thermoanaerobaculia > Multivoradales > Multivoraceae > DATAFT01. The sequence continues at coordinate 3,975 of DATKDQ010000247.1, read as the reverse complement.
GTCGCCGCGCGACGGCCCGCGGCTCTGGTCGCTGCTGGTCGCTTCACGTCAACCTCCCGCCAGGACCGGATCCATGCGGTCGATCTTCTCCTCGATGTCCGGCGGCACCTGGTCGATGCCCACCACCTTGAGCTTGCGGCGGGTCTGCGCCCCGAGGAGCTGGCGCACCCGCTCTTCGGTCCAGCCGATCGGCTCGTAGACCACGTAGTTGCTCGAGGTCCCGGACATGATCAGGATCGTGCGCAGGGTGTCGAAGAGATCGTTGATCAGGATCGGCTCCTCCCGCAGCAGATCACGGATGAACCGGATGCCGCCCTGCACGTGGCGCGCCTCGTCACGGCAGGTCGCCGTGAAGCCGGTGTAGTAGCCGGGCAGGATCCTGTTGTCGCGCGCGTACCCCAGCGTGATCTTCATCACCGACAGCGCCAGCACGCCCTCGATCCACAGCATGTAGGTGGTCGCGTACTGCATCTGCAGGCGCTTGTCGTACGGATCGCGCCGCAGGCCGTCGGTGAGGTAGGAGAGCAGTCCGAAGGGGCCGACGAAGGTTTCGGAGATGTACTGGTAGGAGCCGTCGAGCACCTCCATGATCGAGTCGCCGGGGATCCCGACCACCTCGCGGTAGAAGCGGTCGAAGAACACGGTGTGGCGCGCCTCGTCCTCGAGGTGGCTGGTGAGGAAGATCTTGTAGTCCTCGGGAATGCCGAAGAAGAGCGGCGCGAGCTCGACCTCGACCTGCCGCTCGCCGTGATGGAAGCCCGATGCGATCTGCAGGAACGTCTGCTTGGCCGCGGGAGAGATGCGCTCCCAGTCCGCCCGGTCGCGCGAGAAATCGAGGTCGTCGACGTTCCAGCGCTGCCGCAGGTAGCGGCTGTAGAGCTCGAGATAGCTCGGCAGATTGGGGCCGGTGCCGGCGTAGACGTACTCGATCATGTCGTCGATGTCGACCCGCCGGATCGCATCCAGCTCGACCGATCCGACGTCAACGCGCCGTCTGGCTTGGTGTCTCTCGACGCTCATGCTCTGCTCCGCTGGTTGTGAGCTCCCGCCGGCCGCGGATCTCGAGTCCACGCTCCGATCGCTCCCATCGAGTGTAGCCCGAGCTCGGCGCGGCCGCCCCGTGCGAACGGGTGGGGATCGGCGGGACCTGGGCTAACGGATCCTGATCTCGGGCGCTCGCGCGAGCACCTGTGGTGAGGTGGCCCGATCGAGCCACTCCTCGACCCCCGACCGCCCCAGCCAGGTGGCCGCCGCGGTCCTGCCCGGGTTGAAGAGTGCGTCGTAGAGCGATCGCGGACGAGGGAAGATCTCGAGCGGGTACCTGCGCTCCGGATCGAGCCCCGCCATCTCCTTCGCCAGCGTGAACGCCTCCTCGAGGCCGCCCAGCCGATCGATCAGGCCGATCTCGAGCGCGTCACGCCCCGACCAGACGCGGCCCTGCGCCACCTCGCGCACGCGCGCGAGGTCGAGCTCGCGCCCCGCGGCGACGTGTTCGGTGAAGAGGTCGTAGACCGCGTCCATCCAGCCCAGGATCGCCTGCCTCTCCGACTCCTCGAGCGGGCCGAGGCCGAGCGCGCCCGCGCCGGGAGCGGTGGCGAGCCGCTCGATGTTGGTGCCCATCCACGCGAAGAAGCCGTCGAGGTTGAGCTTGGTGAAGACGACGCCGATCGAGCCGGTGATGGTGGTCGGGTGCGCCACGATGGCGTCGGCGCCCATCGCTACCCAGTAGCCGCCCGATCCGGCGACGTCCGACATGCTGACGACGACGGTCTTTCCGGCGGCCTTCGCCTCCTCGATGGCGCGGCGCACGATGTCGGAGCCGACCGCCGATCCCCCGGGACTGTTGACGCGGAACACGATCGCCTTGATCGAGTCGTCCTCGGTGGCTTGCTGGAAGTGCTCCGCCACCCGCGCACCGGCGAGGACCTTGCTCTCGAGGAAGGGCAGGGGGGCCGGCGGCGCTTCGGTGAGCACCGGCCCCTCACCGAAGACCAGCGCGATGCGATCGCCGCCGCCGCGAGTCCGTGCGCTGGGAGCCGAGCCCAGGTACTGCACCGCAGTGACGCCGCGGTACTCGTCGACCCCGACCGAGTCCAGCAGCGCGTCGTCGAGCTGATCGAGATACCCGATCTCGTCGGCGAGACCGGCGGCGATCATGTCGCCGGCCGTGTGCAGGGTCCTGCGGAGCGTGGCCTCGATCGCCGCCGGCTCCTGGGCGCGTCGCTGCGACACGCGCTCGAGAAAGCGCCGATGGGTGGTGGCGAGCAGATCCTCTATCGACTCGCGCATGTAGGGGCTCATCTCGTAGTTGAGGAACGGCTCACCGGCGCTCTTGTACACGCCGAGCATGAGCACCTGCGGCTCGATGTGGAGCTTGTCGAGCGTGCCGCGGAAGAAGGGCGCCTCGACGACCAGGCCGTTGACCGCCGCCGCGGTCGCCGGCGCGATCCACACCCGGTCGGCGGCGGTGGCGAGAAAGTAGGTGAGGTCGTCGACGACGTCGCCCTCGAGCAGCGCGTAGATCGGCTTGCCGCGGTCGCGGAAGGCGTCGAGATGCCCCAGCACCTCTTCGGCGGACGCCCAGCCCATCCACGCGCCCCGCAGCACGATGCGGATGGCGACGATGTCGTCGTCTCCGGCGGCGGCGTCGATGGTTCGTCCGAGCTCGAACAGCGAGAGCGTCGGCGGTCCGAACAGCGGGCCGAGGCGCAGCCCCGAGGGGCCCTCGCCGGCGACCGCGCCGAGGTCGACCTCGAGCACGCTGCCGCTCGCGACCTTCACCCGCTGCCCTTCGAGGCTGCGCACGAAGAACCAGAAGAGCGCCACCGGCACCAGGAGCAGGAGGACCAGGACCAGGATGACGATGAGGCAACCCGTCGCGTTTCTCGTTTTTGGTTCCGCCATGCTCGCTCCGCTGCGGTTTTGCCGATCCATGCCGCCGCAGTTGGCCGGGACGGCCCCGCTCGGACGGTCAGCCACCGTCGAGGAGCGCTCCGAGCCGGACTCGTGGCCGCGAGGCGTGGCCGAAAACACCACGGGAGCCTTCAGCCGCGAGTCCTAGACGGTGCCCCGGACGCACGGCGTTGTCAACCCATCGGTTGGCCGGCGCGCTCGGCGCGCCCGCCCCAGTCGGGTGCTTGTTTCCGAATTAGCTGAATAGTAATATGCACCCGCTTCAAACACCCCTGTGGGCAGACCTGCAGTCCCGGACGGGGAGGAGGTGCGCATGCTGAGCTCGTACACGATCCTCGAGGTCCTGCTCGCCGCGGCCGTCTTCCTCCTCGCCCTCCTCGAGCTGCGCGGGGTGGTGCGAGCTCGTCTCGACGGGCGGTCGAAGAATCTGTCCCGCATCCTCTCCCACGCCGCGATGCTGGTGCTGCTGGTGGCCTACGTGGCGTTCGCCTGGTCCTACCTGCCGCTCGAGTCTGCCGACGGCGCCATCGTCACCTTCAACACCCCGACCTTCAACTGGACGTACCTTCTCCTCGGCGTGATGCTGACGTTCCTCGCCGCCTGGGAGAGCCTCTGCATCCTGCGCGCGCGCCGCGTCGGCCTAACGGACAACCTGTCGCGCCTGGTCACCCACGGCGTCATGGTGCTCGTGCTGCTGGTGATGATGGGGCTCTCGGTGCGCAAGTGGGACCACTACCTCCATCGGCTCGAGGCCTCGTACGGGCAGAGCATCCCGCAAGTGGCGATTCGATAGCTCGGGTCGACAGCTCGGGCCGGTCAGGCGTCGCGCGCGATCCGGAACCCGGGCGGACCCGCGACCGGATCCCGGTCCTGCACCTCCACCGACTCGACTCGCGCCCCGGGCGGCCCCTCGCCGCACCAGGCCAGAAACGCCTCGATCCGTGCCGGCGGCCCCTCGGCCTCGAGCTCGACGCGGCCGTCGGGTAGATTGCGCGCGAAGCCGGCCACACCCAGCTCGGTCGCCCGCTCGCGGGCCGCGGCGCGGAACCACACACCCTGCAC
>DATKDQ010000246.1:0-28368 GCA_035544635.1 Thermoanaerobaculia bacterium | reverse complement strand
CCAGCGCGGGCGGCCCTCGCCGTCCACCACGCGGCGCGCGTCGACCGAGAGGACGACGCACTGCGACCCGAAGCGCTCGGCCAACCGGGTCAGGAGCGCCGGCTCCTCCACCGCCGCGGTGTTGACTCCCACCTTGTCGGCACCCGCGAGCAGAAGAGCGCGGGCGTCCTCGACCGAGCGCACACCGCCGCCCACGGTGAGCGGGATGAACACCTGCTCCGCCGTGCGCGTCACCCACTCGAGATTGGTGCCGCGGCGCTCGGGCGCGGCGGTGATGTCGAGGAACACGATCTCGTCGGCGCCATCCCGCGCGTAGCGCAGCGCGCACTCGGCCGGGTCGCCCTGGTCGCGCAGGTTCTGGAACTTCACCCCTTTGACCACGCGCCCTCCGGCCACGTCGAGGCACGGGATGACGCGGGCGGTGAGGCCGGTGCGGCGGCGCGCCGTCATGCCGCCTCCTCGCCTGGACTATTCACGGCCCCGCCCCGTGGTGCTCGGAAGCCCGTCGCCGGTCGAGGAAGGCGACGGGTTCTGGGGCGCCGTCCGGCACCACGGCCCTCTCGTGAACACTCCAGCCTCGCCGCGGCAGACCGCGAGCGCGCGACGAAGGTCCAAGGCGCCGTCGTAGAGGGCGCGGCCGACCACCGCGGCCGCGATCTCGGGCACGGCGCGCGCCTGCGCCAGGTCCTCGAGCGAGCGCACCCCGCCGGAGAGGATGGCGGGCGCGTCGGCGAGCCGGCTCAGGTCGCGCGCGAGATCGAGGTTGGGACCCTCCATCGTGCCGTCGCGCGCGATGTCGGTGACCAGGACGGCGGCGAGCGGGAGGGCCCGCAGGTCGCGGCACACCTCCGCGGTCGAGCGCGCGGCGGAGGCGGTCCAGCCCGAGTGGCGGAGGACGCCGGCCTCGAGGTCGAGCGCGGCGACCATCGAGCGCGGGTGCGCCCGCGCGAGATCGGCGAAGAGCTCGAAGTCGCGCACCAGCATCGAGGTCACCACCACCCGCTCGACTCCGGCCGCAAACGCCCACTCCACCGCCTCGCGATCGCGCAGCCCACCGCCGAGCTCGATCCGCGGCGCGCCCGGATGGGCCGCGAGGCGAGCCACCAGGCCGCGCTGCGGCGACTCTCCGAACGCGGCGTCGAGGTCGACCACGTGCACACGCTCGACCCCCGCCTCGGCGTAGCCGAGGAGCGCCGCGAGCGGATCGACGTCGTAGGTGCGGCGCTGCGCGTCGTCGCCGCGCACCAGGCGCACCACCCGCCCCGAGCGCAGGTCAATGGCGGGGAGCAGATCCATGCATCGTCTCCACCGAGTCTCGATTGCGGGCGGGAGCCTCTTGGTCGCCCCGGGATCCCGCGCCGGTGCCGCGCCCTTCGCCGCTCATCTCCACGTAGTTGCGCAGCAGGCGCAGCCCGCGCTCGCCGCTCTTCTCGGGATGGAACTGCGTGCCCAGGACGCGCCCGCGCCCGCACACCGCGGCGAAGGTCCGGCCGTGGGTCGCCTCGGCGAGACGCTCCTGATCGGGCACGCCCTCCGGCGCGAAGCTGTGCACGAAGTACACGTAGGCTCCCTCGGGGAGGCCGGCGAGGAGCGGATGGTCCGCCAGGTCGTGCAGCCGGTTCCAGCCCATGTGCGGCAGCTCGACGCCCTTCGGCAGCGAGGTCACGCGGCCGGCGAGGAGGCCGAGCCCGTCGGTCGAGCCGAACTCGCTCGACTCCTCGAACAGCAGCTGGAACCCGATGCAGATGCCGAGCAGCCAGGCGCCCTGCGCCAGCGCCTCCCGCAGCGCGCCCTCGAGCCCGCCGCGCAGGCGCTCGCGGGGCGGGCGGAAGGCGCCCACGCCCGGAAGCACCAACCGCCGCGAGCGCGCGACTGCCGCGGGATCCGAGGTGATGCGCGCCGGGGCGCCGACGCGCTCGAGAGCGCGCGCGAGGTTACCGAGGTTGCCGACGCCGGCGTCGATCACGACGATCTCGCTCATGCGGCCTTCCCTCGCGCCGCCCACACCCAAGCGCCGCCGACACCATGATCGAGACGCGGCGGGCGAGCTCGGCTCCGGTACCTCGTCATACGCGAATCGTGCCTTTCGTCGACGGCACCTCGGCGGCGTCGCCGCGCAGCTCCAACGCCTGGCGCAGGGCGACGGCGACCGCCTTGAAGCAGGCCTCCGCCACGTGATGAGGGCTCGTCCCCTTGAGCACGTCGACGTGGAGCGTGAGGCGTCCGCGGTCGGCGAACGCCTGCAGGAAGTCGCGCACCAGCGACATCGAGAAATCGGGCGTCACCCAGCTCCGCGCCATCTCGTCGGACATGGTCAGGTCGAGGAAGCCGCGCCCCGACAGGTCGACCACCGCGCGCGCCAGCGCCTCGTCGAGCGGCGCGTGCGCCGAGCCGAAGCGGGCGATGCCCCTGCCCTCGGCGATGGCCTCGCGCAGGCACTCGCCGAGCACGATGCCCACGTCCTCGACGGTGTGGTGCACGTCGACGTGGGTGTCGCCGGATGCCTCGACGTCGAGGCCGAGCCCGCCGTGGCGCGCGAGCGCCTCGAGCAGGTGGCCGAAGAAGCCGTTCGGCACCTCGATCGTGGCCGCGCCGCCGGCGAGGTCGAGCACGACGCGGACCCGCGTCTCGCGGGTCACGCGCTCGAGGGCTGCGCGCCGGCGCACCGCCGGCGTCCCGCGGCCGGCGCCGCTCGCGCCGCGCGCCGCGCCGCCCCGGCTTAGAGCGCGCTCGGCACGCGGCGCCGCCGCCTTCCGCGTCCCGGCCCGTCTTTCCTTCTTCATCGCCGGAGCCTCCCCGAGTCGAGGTCGAGCACGCGCTGACTCGCTGCCGCCGGCGAGCAGGACCCGCACCGGTCCCGGCGGGCGAGAGTCCCTGGTTCGCGAACGCGCGACGTCACTGCAGGATCTCCTCGAGCGCCTGCCGCGCCGCGCGCAGCGCCGGCCCGCCGCCGACGCCGATGCGGAAGCAGCCGTCGAGCCCGGGGTAGCGGCTCACGTCGCGCACCAGGATGCCGGAGCGGGCGAGCCCGTCGCGCAGGCGACGGCAGGCGGCCGCCGGGGTCTCTCCAGCGCCTGCCGCCGGCCGCGCGTCGACCAGGAGGAAGTTGCCCTCCGACGGATGCACCGTGAGCCCGAAGCCGGCGAGCAGGGCGTGCCACTGCTCGCGGCGCGCCACCAAGACGGCGATCCGCCGTGAGGCGTCGGCGCTGCCGGCGAGCGCGGCCAGGCCGGCGGCGACTCCGGCGTGGCTCAGGTTGTACGGCAGCTTCACCTTGATCAGCTCGGCCACGAGGTCCGGGTGGGCCGCCAGGTAGCCCAGCCGCATCCCGCCGAGCGACCACGCCTTGGAGAAGGTGCGGAACAGGAGCAGATGGGGATGACGGTCGAGCAACGGCCGGTAGTCGTGCCGACAGAACTCGCCGTAGGCGTTGTCGAGCAGGAGCGGCGCGTCGAGCGCCTCGAGCAGGCGCTCGACCTGGGCCGGCGTCGCCGCCGCGCCGGTGGGGTTGTTGGGTGAGCAGAGCAGGACCGGCCGCGTGGAGTCGAGCGCGATCTCGGCCGCGAGCTCGTCGATCTGTAAGCGGAGATCCGCACGCGGCGCGAGGAAACGCGGCCGGCCCCCGGCACGGCGCACGAACATCTCGTAGAGCCCGAACGACGGCTCGACGCCCAGCACCTCGCCGCCGGGCCGCACCACCGCTTCGAGCGTGATGCCGAGCATCTCGTTCGAGCCGTTGCCGACCAGGATCCCTTCCATCGGCCACGCCAGCCGCTCGCCCAGCGCGCGCCGCAGCTCGTCGGCGTGAAAGTCGGGATAGCGCGCCCAGTCGACGGCGGCCAGCCGGGCGATCGCCTGGCGCTTCCACCGCGCCGGAAAGTCCCACGGCACCTCGTTCTGGTCGAGCTTGAAGCGGCACGCGGTCTGCTCGAGCGTATAGGCGCGGAGCTGACGCAGCTCCGGGCGCACGAACCGCGCCGGCGACCTCTCCGTTCCCACGGCGCCTTCGCGCACCGAGCCGCTCATCCGGCGCTCTCCACTCGGCTCACCGCCGCAGCCTCCGGCGCGCCGCCGCCGCGTGTGCCGCCAGGCCCTCGACGTCGGCGAGCGTCGCCGCCGTCTCGGCCCAGCTCTGGGCCGCCTCCGGCGTGAAGCGGATCGAGTGGCTGCGCCGGATGAAGTCCTCGACGCCCAGCGCGGATGCCCAGCGCGCGCTGCCGCCGGTGGGCAGGACATGGCTGGGTCCCGCCACGTAGTCGCCGAAGACCGCGGTCGACGAGCGGCCGACCACGACCGCCCCCGCGCGGCTCACCCGGTGCAAGAGCGCTTCGGGGCCGGCCCCCATGAGCTGGAGGTGCTCGGGCGCGATCGCCTCGACCAGGTCGAGCCCGTGCTCGAGCTCGTCGACCAGGAGCGCGACGCCGTAGCGCCGGATCGACTCGCGCGCGGTCGAGGCGGTCGAGAGCGAAGCGAGCTGTTGGTCGATCTCCTCCGCGACGGTCTTCGCGAATCGGCGATCGTCGGTGATCAGGATCGCGGCGGCCTGCGCGTCGTGCTCGGCCTGGGCGAGGAGATCGGCGGCCACGAGCGCCGGGTCCGTGCTGGCATCGGCGAAGACCACGATCTCGGTCGGCCCGGGCAGCCCGTCGATCCCGACGTCGCCGGCGACGATCCGCTTCGCGGCGTTCACCCACGCGTTGCCGGGGCCGACGATCTTGTCGACCCGCCGCACGGTCTCGGTGCCGTAGGCGAGCGCGGCGATCGCGTGCGCGCCTCCCATCCCCCAGATCTCGCGCACGTCGAGGCGCTGCAGCGCGAAGCGCAGCGGCAGGCTGGTCGCGAAGGCCTTCGGCGGCGTCGCGACCACGATCTCCTCCACTCCGGCGAGGCGCGCCGGGATCACGGTCATGAGCACGGTCGAGGGGTAGGGAAAGCGGCCTCCCGGAATGTAGACGCCGACCCGCCGCAGCGGGTGGCGGCGCTCCTCGAGCCAGACGCCGGAGTGCTCGTACTCGTAGCCGGGCCGCACCTGCGGTGCGTGGAAGGCGTCGATGGCGGCGATCGCGCGCTCGAGTGCGTCCTCGAACGCCGTCGGCAGGCGGTGGCGCAGCTCGTCGGCCGAAGCCAGCGGCTGCCGCAGGCTCGAGGCGCGATCGAACGCCACGCCGTCGAGCTCGGCGACGTGGGCCAGGAGAGCGCGATCGCCGCGGCGCCGTACCTCGTCGACGATCGAGCGCGCGCGGCGCATCGTCTTGCGATCGATGGTCGCGCGGCCGCGGGCGCGCAGCCGATCGATCTCCTTCAGCCCCCGCCGCGAGTCGACCTTCACCATTCTCAACGTCATCCCCACACCTCGCTCACAGCACCAACCCCCTCTCTTCCAATCTACGCATCAGCTCGTTCAGCCGCGCGCGATGCCTCTGGTACGACGCGCGGTTGACCACCAGACACGGATGGAGATGCTCGAGCACCTCGAGCTCCACCAGACGGTTCTCGGCGAGCGTGCGTCCGGTCTGCACGATGTCGATCGCGAGCTCGGTCAAACGCAGCACCGGAGACAGCTCGACCGACCCCTGGAGCCGCACGATCTCCGCGCCCCACGGGCGTGACGCCACCACCTTGCGCGCCAGCTTGGGGTACTTGGTCGCGAGCCGCACCTGGCTCCCGGGCTGCGGCGCGCTGCCCTCGGGGCCGATCAGGGAGAGCCGGCAGCCGCCGTGGCACAGGCGCGCCGGCACCAGCAGGTCGCCGTCCATCTCCCCCAGCACGTCGGCGCCCGCGATCCCGAAGTCGGCGACGCCGTACTCGACGTAGAGCGGCAGGTCCCAGTCCTTGAGCAGCAGGACCTCGAGCTCGTCCTGCTCGAAGAAGGAGCGCAGCTTGCGGCCGCCGTCGTCGAAGCCCCGGAGCTCGACGCCGATGGCGCGGAACGCCTCGAGCGCGGGCTCGAGGTTGCGGCCCTTGGGCAGCGCGAGGCGCATCATGACGCCGCGCTCCGGACCGCGGCGCCGCCGCTTGCCGCATCGCGGCAGCACGCCGGGCTCATCACTCCGCGCTCCCCAGCAGCCGATCGGGGCTCACCGAGAACCCGACCGCGGAGAGGTCGGCGCCGAGGCGCTGGAACAGTCGGTCGTAGCGTCCGCCGCGTCCCGCCGAGAGCGCCATGCCGTCGGCGTAGGCCCGGAACACCAGCCCATCGTAGTAGGGGGGCGTGCCGGAGGCTGCCTGAAGCCCGGGGTCGAGCGTGTCCTCCGCGAACTCGGCGAGGTCGATCGAGAGCGAGACCCGCTGGGGATCGAAGCGCCCCTCTACCCGCTCGATCAGGGCGCGCAGGCGCTCGAGCCGCGGCGCCGCCTCCTCGCCGAGCTCCGCGGACGATGGCGGCGCGCCGTCCTCGACCACGCTCAGGAGCGCGGCCGACGCCTGCCGCGCGGCCCGCCGATCGCGCCGCGCGATGGCACGCAGGAGCGCCGGCCGACCTTCCGCCGCACACTCCGAGAGCAGCCGATCGAGCGCGCCGGCAAAGCCGAGCACGACGCGCACGCGCACGCCGTCGCGAAGCTGGAGGACGCGCAGGAAGAGCTCGAGCATCTCCTCGTCGGCGGCATCGCCCGGCGCGCCGAGCAGCTCGGCTCCCAGCTCGTAGTACTCGCGAAGCCGTCCCGGCCGCTCTTCCTGATAGCGCACACGATCCCCCCGGTAGAAGAGCCGCAGCGGCAGCTCGAGCGACGCGACGCGCGGCGCCAGCACGCGCGCCAGCATGGGCGTGAAGTCCCCGCGCAGCGCGAGCAGCTCGCCGTCGCGATCGACGAAGCGGTAGAGCTCCTCGCGGGCCTCTCGCGTCAGCAGCGACTCGTAGGGCTCGAAGTAGTCGAGGATCGGCAGGATGACCTCGGAGAAGCCGCGCCCGCGCAGCGCGCCGACCGCGGCTTCCTCGAACCGGCGCCGGGCCTCCGCCTCGTCGAACAGGAGCGCCGTCACTCCGGTCGGGAACGCCGCCGTGATCCTCACCTCCCCCTCCGCGGCGCGGGCAGCTCGAGCAGCTCGCGCGCCAGACCGATCGGAAGCTCGCGCCCGGTCATGAGCCGGAACTGATCGATCGCCTGGAACAGGAGCACCTCGCGTCCGTCCACCCCCAGAAGCCCGCGCTCGCGCACCCGGTCGAGCAGCGCGGTCGGGCGCTCGCCGTAGACCAGATCGAGGACCGCGGTGCCCGGCCCCAGATCGCTCGGGTCGAACGGCAGCGCGTCGTCCAGATCGTTCCCCAGCGAGGTCGCGTTCACCAGGATCTCGAAGCCTCGCGGAGCGAAGTCGGCGAGGGCCTCGAACGGCAGGTGAAGCGCCTCGGCCGCCAGCCTCCCCTTCTCCGGGCTGCGATTGACCAGCACCGTCCTCGCGCCGGCGGCGGCGAGCCCGGCCGCCGCCGCGCGGCCCGCACCGCCGCAGCCGACCACCGCGGCGCGGCGGTCCCGGAGCTCGATCCCGGCCGCCGCGAGAGCGCCCACCACACCCCGAGGGTCCGTGGTCTCGCCCTCCCACACGCCGTCGCGCACCACCAGCGTGTTCACGCTGTCGATCGACTGCGCGAGCGGCGACACGGCGCCCGCCACCGCGGCCGCCGCGCTCTTGTAGGGCGCCGTGATCGAGAGGCCGCCAAGCGGCGCGAAGGCGCCGAGCAGGTTCCCCTCGACCACCTCCAGCCAGAAGTCGGCGAAGCTCGAGGGACCGAACGGAAGATACAGCGCGGGGATCCCGAGCTCGCGATAGGCGCCGTTGTGCAGGCGTGGCGACAGCGAGTGGGAGACCGGGTGCCCGACGATGCCGTAGAGGGCGTCGACGGAAGGCAGATCGGGGAACGGGTAGTCGCGGCAGATCTTCGCCGCCGTGGGCTGACCCGGCGCGCCGGCCACGGCGGTGGCCGCCGCGAACAGAACGGGCGCGCCGAGATAGGGCGCCACGTAGCGCGTCCAGACCCCGCTGTCTCCGGCGGCGAAGCACACCACGTCGCGGCGCCCGAGGTCCACCAGGAGCTCGAGCGCAGCCACCTCCTCGCCCGACTCCCGCGCGAACGGCACCAGCTTGTACAGCGCGGCCGGAACCTGGGCCATCGCCTGGAACTGACGCTCGAGCTGCGAGGTCTCGCGTCCGGTGCCGTGCCAGGACAAGACGCGCTGCTCGGGCGGCACCGCCTCGAGCAGCGCGTCGTGGAGGTCGCGCTCGGCCTCGACGTCCACGCGATCGAACTCGGCCGCGGCGGCGCCGAGCCGTTCGCGGCGGCGCGCCAGCGACCCCTCGAACCCGCCGCCCTCGCTCCGGCTGCGCAGCGTGTAGAGCAGGCGCCCGGCGAAGCGCTCGCGCAGCCAGGCGGCCGGGATCTCACCGCACAGATCGGCACGCAGCTCGAGCCAGTCCACGCCCGCGGGCAACGCCCGGAGCGTGCCGTCCTCGGGAGGCTCGGCCAGCGTCGCGATCAACGAGGCCCGTTCGACCAAAACGAAAACTCCTTCCGGGACCGGAAGGAGGGAACGACTCGCCGTTGAGGTCTCTCTCGTCCCGGGCCCGGATGGCCGGGACGCTGCCCCGGCCTAGCTCCAGACGTGAGGATGATGCGCCCAGGCCCACCACAGGCCCACGGCCCGGTAACCAGGAGCGGCGGCGATCATCCCGTCCGGCATGGGGGAGCGATTAGAGCAGGGGGGTCGCGAAGATGTCAAGGAGCTCCCAGCCCGGGCGAGGGCGCTGGCGCGCGGGGCGGACGGTGCGCGATGATGGGCGTCGCCGGATGACCTCCACCAAGCCCGCCTCTCTCCAACTCTCCCTGCCGCTCTTCGAGCCGGACCGGGCGCCTGTCGCCTCCTTCGCCCCGGTCGTGACTCGGCGCCCCGCCGCCCAGCCCGCCGCCCGCCGGGCTCGAGCCGCCGCGCCGGCGGCCTCGGCGCCCGACCGCTCCCAGTCCGCAGCAACCGAGACCGCGCTCGACCGGCTGTGGTGTGAGGCGGCGCCGGAGTGGAGCCGGAGGTGGGGGGTGCCCGACCTGCGCGCCACCGTGCGCGTCGAGCTGAGCCATCGCATGCGCTCCTCGCTCGGCGGGTTCTACCCGCGCGAGCGGCTCATCCGCATCACCGACGTGCTGCTCGAGGCACCCCCGCACCTCCTGCTCGAGATCCTCTGCCACGAGGCGGCGCACGCCGCGGTTCATGTCCTTCACGGCGACCGGGTCCGCTCGCATGGTCGCGAGTGGCGCGACCTGATGCGCCGCGCGGGACTCGAGCCTCGCGTGCGAGTGCCGGGACAGGAGCTCGGCCCGGCGGCGCAGCGCGCCGCGCGCAAGCGCTGGCTGTGGCGGCACCGCTGTCCGGTGTGCCGGGCCGAGCGTCTCGCCGGGCGTCCGGTGCGGCAGTGGCGCTGCGGGCCCTGCCGCGCGGCCGGGCGACACGGGGAGCTCGTGATCCACCGGGTGTGGGCAGGATCCGCGGAGCTCCGCCGGTGACGGGTGGCAACCCGGGACCGCGGTCGCGCGCAATGACTTGGTGGCGGCGGGCAGGCGGGCCACTTCCCGCAAGGAAGGCTCGCGCGATCGCATGCTACGCTGCGCCGCGCCCGATCGTGGGCGGCGCATGGCCGAAGAACGCGAAACCCTCGACATCGACGTGCTCTTCGTGGGGGCGGGCCCGGCGAGCCTCGCCGGGGCCTACCGCCTCGCACGCCTGATCGCCCAGCACAACGCCTCCGGGCACGGCGAGCCGCTCGAGATCTCGATCGCCGTGCTCGAGAAGGGCGCCGAGATCGGCAGCCATGCCCTCTCCGGTGCCGTTGTCGATCCCCGCGCGCTGCGCGAGCTCTACCCCGCCGACTGGCGCCAGGCGCCGCTCGAGGCGGAGGTGGCCGACGAGAAGCTGCTGTGGCTCACCTCGAAGCGCGCCCTCTCGCTCCCGGTCCCCCCGATGCTCGACAACGAGGGCAAGTGGGTCGCCTCGCTCGGCAAGCTGGTCAAGTGGATGGCGGCCAAGACCGAGGCCGAAGGGGTCGATGTCTTCGCGGGCTTCGCGGGGCGCTCGCTGCTGCTCGACGGCGAGCGCGTCGCCGGAGTGCGCACCGGCGACCGCGGCCTCGACAAGCAGGGCAACCGCAAGGCCAACTACGAGCCGGGCATCGACATCCGCACCCGGGTGGTGATCCTCGGCGAGGGCCCGCGCGGCACGCTCACGCTCGAGCTCGACCGGAGCCACGGGCTCTCCGCCGGACGCAACCCGCAGGTCTACGCCATCGGTCTCAAGGAGGTGTGGGAGATCCCGAGCGGGCGCATGGAGCCCGGCGACATCGCCCACACCATGGGCTGGCCGCTCGACTTACGCACCTTCGGCGGCGGCTTTCTCTACGGGATGCAGGACAACCTGCTGATCGTCGGTCTGGTGGTCGGCCTCGACTACCGCAACCCGTTCCTCGATCCGCACCAGGAGTTCCAGCGCTTCAAGACCCATCCCGAGATCGCATCGCTGCTTGCGGGCGGCAGGATGGCCTACTACGGCGCCAAGGCGATCCCGGAGGGCGGCTGGTGGTCGATGCCCGAGCTCTCGGGGGACGGGTTCCTCATCATCGGCGACAGCGCCGGCTTCGTGAACGGCCTACGGCTCAAGGGCATCCACCTGGCCATGAAGTCGGGGATGCTCGCCGCCGAGACCATCTTCGACGCGCTCCGGCGCGGCGACACCTCGGCGGCGACGCTCGCGAGCTACCAGGACCGGGTGAAGGAGAGCTGGGCGGGTGACGAGCTGTGGGAGGTGCGCAACTTCCACCAGGCCTTCGACCACGGCACGATCGCGGGAATGGCGCAGGCGGGAATCGGCATGCTGACGAGAGGACGCGGCTGGGGCGTCTTCAACCGGCTGCGCAGCGAGCCCGGGCACGAGCGGATGCAGCGGCTGAACAGTCCGTTCGACCAGCCGCCGCCGCCGCCCGAGGCGGTGCCGCTCGACGGCGTGCTCACCTTCGACAAGCTGGCGGACGTCTACAACTCCGCCACCGCGCACGAGGAGGACCAGCCGGTCCATCTCCTGGTGCACGACACCGACATCTGCCTCTACCAGTGCGCCGTCGAGTACGCCAACCCGTGCCAGCGGTTCTGCCCGGCCAACGTGTACGAGATGGTGGCGGACTCGGGCTCGCCCACCGGCCAGCGCCTGCAGATCAACGCCTCGAACTGCGTGCACTGCAAGACCTGCGACATCATGGATCCGTACCAGATCATCACCTGGGTTCCCCCCGAGGGAGGCGGCGGGCCCAACTACGGGAAGATGTGACCGGCCTCCCGCAACGGCGGCCCGCCCCTCGCCCTCGATGCGACCCCGTGCCCTCTGGATCTCCGGTGCTGCGCTCGCGTCCGCGATCGTGAACCAGGTACCCGCCGGCGCCGCCGACCCGATCCCGCTCGAGGTCGTCTTCGCCGAGGAGGGACACGCCCGCGCGCCGTCCGAGCTGGTCTGGACCGAAGACGGGAAGCGCCTCTCCTTCCTGTGGTCGAAGGAGGGCCAGCGCGACCTCTGGACGGTCGCGCCGGAGGACGATCGCGAACCGCAGGTGCTGCTGCGCGCCGGAGAGCTGCGCGACGGCGATCGCGACATCGGCTACAAGGACTATGCGTGGTCACCCGACGGCACCGCGATCCTGTTCCAGGGCGCAGGCGATCTCTACCTCTACCGGCTCGCCGACCAGAAGCTGCGCCCACTGACGCGCTCCGACGCGAAGAGCGAGGACCCGCGCTTCTCGCCCGACTCGACCAAGGTCGCGTTCGTGCGCGCCGCCGATCTCTGGACCGTCGATCTCGTGAGCGGAGAGGAGCGCCGCCTCACCCACGACGGGGAGGAGGGCCGGGTCCTCAACGGCAAGCCCGACTGGGTCTACTGGGAGGAGATCTGGCACCGCCGCTCGATCGGGTTCTGGTGGGCGCCCGAGGGCCGGCGCATCGCCTACCTGCGCTTCGACCAGGAGGGCGTGCCGAGGCACCCGCTGGTCCACGACGCGGACCGCGACCCCACGGTCGAGCAGCAGCCCTATCCGAAGGCCGGCGATCGCAACCCCACGGTGTCGCTCGGCGTGCTCGACCTCGCCTCCGGCGAGACCGCGTGGATCGAGACCGGCGCCAGGGCGGGCGAGGACTACATCGCACGCGTGCGCTTCACGCCGGACGGCAAGCGTCTCGCCGTCGTCCGCCTCGACCGCGACCAGGCGGAGGCAGCGCTTCTCTTCTGCGATCTCGCGAGCGGCGCGTGCGAGACCAGGCTGGTCGAGCGCCTATCGACCTGGGTCGACGTCGGTGACGACTTCGAGCTCCTCGCCGACGGTCGCGTGGTGTGGGGCTCGGACCGCGACGGTTGGCGGCGCCTGTACCTGCACGACGCCGGCGGCTGGGCGCTTCACGCCGTGACTCCCGAAGGCATCGCGGTGACCAAGCTCGACCGGGTGATCGAGGTGAGCGGGAAGGTCCTTTTCACCGGGTTTCGCACCGATCGGCTCGGCGCCAGGGATCGCCAGCTCTACCGGGTCCAGCTCGAGGGCGGAGAGGCGGAGCTGCTCTCGCCGGGGTGCGAGGGCGCGGCGGACGACCGAGGCCGCGGCAACCGATCGACTGCCGGCCGCGGCGAGCGCGGCGGCCCGGGCTGCGAGCCCGTGCGCGGAACGATCGCCGCCGTGGTCGCGCCGGGAGGCCGGGCCTGGGTCGCCACCCACAGCACCGCCGCAACACCCCCGCGATCGACGCTCTTCGTTCGCGACGAGGCGCCGGTGCCGCTTCCCTTCCAACCGGCGACGGCGTACGACCGCGCTTCGCTTCCGCACTGGGAGTTCCTCACCATCCCGGGCCCCGATGGAGCTCCCCTCCCCGCCCGCGTCATGAGGCCGCCCGACTTCGACGCCACGCGCCGCCATCCGGTGATCATGTTCCACTACGGCGGGCCCGCCTCGCAGACCGTCGAGGACGCGTCCGCCGAGCGGCCGGTGCGCGACCTCTGGCACGCGCGCCAGGCGCAGCGCGGCTACGTCGTGGTCAACGCCGACAACCCGGCCTCGGTCTTCTTCGGAAAGCAGGGCGCGGACCGCCTCCATCGCCGCTTCGGCGAGCTCGAGATGCAGTCGCAGCTCGCCGTCGTCGAGCATCTCGCCGCGCAGCCATGGGTCGATCGCGAGCGCCTCGGGCTCTGGGGCTGGTCGGGCGGCGGCACCAACACGCTGTACTCGGTGCTGCGCCGCCCCGGCGTCTGGCGGGCCGCGGTCGCCGGCGCGCCGGTGACCGACTGGCGGCTCTACGACAGCATCTGGACCGAGCGCTACCTCGATCATCCCGAGACCAACGAGGCGGGCTACCGCGACTCGTCGCCCGTGACCTGGGCGCCGGCGCTCGCGGACGCGCTCCTCGTCGTGCACGGCACTGCCGACGACAACGTCCATCCGCAGAACACGTACGCGCTGGTGCGCGAGCTGGTCAAGGCCGGCCGGCCGTTCGAGCAGGCGATCTATCCCGGCGAGAAGCACGCGTTCGGCGACACCGCCAACCGCCACTTCTACCAGCGGATGGAAGAGTTCTTCGATCGCTGGCTGCTCGAGCGCTGACCGCCGCGTGCTGCGATGGCGGCCTACGCTTCGACCTTCTTCAGCACCAGCGCCCCGTTGGTGCCACCGAACCCGAACGAGTTGGTGAGGCCGTAGCGGATGTCGGCGTCGCGCGCCGTGTGCGGCACGAAATCGAGGTCGCACTCGTCGTCGGGCTGGTCGAGGTTCAGGGTCGGCGGGAGCTTGCCCTCGTGGATCGCGAGCGCGAGGACGCCGGTCTCGAGACCGCCGGCCGCGCCGAGCAGATGGCCGGTGGCCGACTTGGTGGACGACACCGCGAGCTTGCGCGCGTGCTCGCCGAACACGCTCTTGATCGCGCGCACCTCGGCGACGTCGCCGAGCGGGGTCGAGGTGCCGTGCGCGTTGATGTAGACAACGTCGGTCGGCTCGACGCCGGCGTCGGCGATGGCGGCCCGCATGACGCGGATCGCGCCGTCGCCGGAGGGCTCGGGCGCCGAGATGTGGTGGGCGTCGGCGCTCATCCCGTAGCCGACGATCTCGGCGTACACCCGGGCGCCGCGCGCCTGCGCCGCGTCCATCTCCTCGAGCAGCAGGATGCCGGCGCCCTCCGAGAGGACGAAGCCGTCGCGGCCGCGGTCCCACGGACGCGACGCGCGCTCGGGCTCGTCGTTGCGATGCGACATCGCGCGCATCGAGCAGAAGCCGGCGAACGCGAGCGGCGTCATCGCCGCCTCGGTGCCTCCGGCCAGGGCGGCGTCGGCGTAGCCGTGCTGGATCAGGCGGACGGCGTCGCCCACGGCGTGGAGCCCCGTGGTGCAGGCGGTGCACGGGCAGCCGTTCGGTCCCCTCGCACCGAACTGGATCGAGACCAGGCCGGCGGCCATGTTCGCGATCGCGCCGGGGATGAAGAACGGACCGACGCGGTTGGGCCCGCGCTCGTCGAGCACCTCCTTGGTCTGCTCGATCAGTGGGAAGCCGCCGATCCCGGTGCCGATCATCACCGCGACGCGGTCGCGGTTGGCGTCGTCGATCTTGAACCCCGAGGCATCCTCGAGCGCGATCGCGGTCGCGGCGACCGCGTAGTGGATGAAGCGGTCGAAGCGCTTCACCTCCTTCTTCTCGAGGTAGACGCCGGGGTCGAAGTCGCGCACCTCGCCGCCGATGCGGGTGGGGTACGCGGAGACGTCGATCGTGGTGATCGGACGGATCCCGCTCCGGCCGGCGAGGATGCCTTCCCAGGTCTGGCGGGTGCCGACGCCCAAGGGAGACACCAGGCCGACGCCGGTCACCGCCACGCGGCGGCGGGAAGCGGGTGCCGGAGAGACGGGTGTCAAGACGCTCCGGAGGATCCCTGGTGCGTCTCGATGTACTCGACCGCCTCCTGGACCTTGCTGATCTTCTCGGCGGCCTCGTCCGGGATCTCGATCCCGAACTCTTCCTCGAAGGCCATCACCAGCTCGACGATGTCGAGCGAATCGGCTCCGAGGTCGTCGGTGAAGCTGGCCCCCGGCGTCACTTCGTCGGCGTCCACCCCGAGCTGCTCGACGATGATGCTCTTGACCTTCTCTGCTACGGACATGCGATGGTCTCCCTTGCTTACCGGACGTTGCGATCCGCGGCGCTTTCTAGCACAGAGACGAGGGGAACAGGCCAGCCAGCCGCCGCAATCCTATACGTCCCGAAGGACCCGAAGTAGAGGAGCAGCTCGCCAGCCCCCTCCGAAGGCGCAGGCTAGGAGCCCGTCCATCTATGGGCGGGCGACTGAGCCGGCGCCCGTCCGCGGGCGCTCGGCGGGAGACATGGCTAGCGGAGGAAATGGTAGACACCACTTCCGGAGCTAGCGTCGCTCCTGCGCCCGACGGCCAGGCTGCGGCGACGGTCACGACGCCCTCTCGCATCGTCAGATGTAGAGCCCCCCCGAGACGTTCAGCACCTCGCCGGTGACGTACGACGCCTCCTCGCTCGCCAGGTAGTGCACCGCTGCCGCGACGTCCTCCGGCGTCCCCAGCCGGCCGAGCACGATCTGCCGCTCGAGGTTGGCCGTCTGCTCCTCGCTCAGGACGCCGGTCATGGCGGTGCGCACGAACCCCGGCGCCACCACGTTCACGGTGATGCCGCGGCTTCCCAGCTCGCGAGCGAGCGACTTCGAGAAGCCCACCAGACCCGCCTTCGCCGCCGCGTAGTTGGCCTGCCCGGGATTGCCCATCAGGCCGACCACGGACGAGATGCTGATGATGCGCCCCCAGCGCGCGCGGACCATGCCGCGGGCGATCGCCTTGGTGAGCGCGAAGGTCCCGGTGAGGTTGGTGTCGAGCACCCGCCGCCACTCCTCGAGGCTCATGCGCAGGAGGAGGTTGTCGGCGGTGATCCCGGCGTTGTTGACCAGGATCGAGATCGGGAGGAGCTCCTCGGGGAGGGTGGCGAGGCGTTCGCGGAGCGTCTCCGGCTGGGCGAGGTCGAGCGGGAGCGGCCGCGCGTCGTGGCCGGTGGCGCGGAGCTCGGCGGCGAGCGCCTCGAGGCGATCGGCCGAGCGCGCGGCGAGCACGACGCGGGCACCCGCGGCGGCGAGCCGCCGCGCGATCCCAACGCCTATGCCCTGCGACGCACCGGTGACGAGCGCCGTCCTGGAGTCGAGCCGGAACATCACTCCCCCGCGGTCGCTCGCTCAGGCCGCGAGCAGCTCGCGCAGCGACGCCGCGTCGCCGACGCTCAGGACGTTGGCCTCGGGGACGATGCGCTTGATGAGGCCGGAGAGGACGCGCCCCGGGCCGACCTCGACGAAGGTGCCGATTCGGAGGTCGCGATGGAGCCGCTCGATCGACTCCACCCAGCGCACCGGCTGATCGATCTGGCGCAGCAGCGCGTCGCGGATCTCCGCCGCGCGCTCGAGCGGGCGCGCGTCGACGTTGGAGACCACCGGGACGCGCGGGTCGCGCAGCGGAACGGCGGCGAGGAGCGGCGCCATGCCGTCGCGCGCCGGCGCCATCAGCGGCGAGTGGAAGGGCGCCGACACCGGCAGCAGCATCGCCTTGCGGTGTCCGCGACGCTTGGCCTCGTCGATCGCCCGCTCGACCGCCGCCCGGTGCCCGGCGATCACGGTCTGCCCGGGGGCGTTGAGGTTGGCGATGGCACAGACCTCTCTACCCCTGGCCGCCGCGGCGATCTCGCGCACCACCGTCTCGTCGACGCCGAGGAACGCCGCCATGGCGCCGACGCCGGGCGGCACCGCCTCCTGCATCAGCTCACCGCGACGGCGCACCAGCCGCACCGCGTCCACGAGCTCGAGAGCACCGGCGGCGACCAGCGCCGAGTACTCCCCGAGGCTGTGCCCGGCGACGGCGTCGGGCCGGTGACCCGACCGCTCCAGCACCTGGTAGAGCGCGATCGAGGCGGCGAGGATCGCGGGCTGCGTGTTCGCGGTGAGCTGGAGCTCCGAGAGCGGACCCTCGAAGCACAACCGCGACAGAGGAAAGCCGAGCGCGTGGTCGGCGGCGGCGAAGACGGCGCGCGCCTCGGCGAACTCCTCGGCACACTCCCGCCCCATCCCCACGGCCTGCGAACCCTGCCCCGGGAAGACGAACGCCCGCCTCTCGCCCGCCGCACTCAGGCCGGTCAAACCACCTCCCGCGGGCGGGCGTTCTCCAGGCTCCGCTCGAAGGCGTGCATCTCGGCGATCTTCTCGCGCATCTTCTGGTGGAGCTCCGCCTCGCAGAACTCACGGGCCCGCAGCACCGCGTTCTTGACCGCCTTGGCGCTGGAGACGCCGTGACCGATGAAGCAGCCGCCCTTGACGCCCAAGAGCGGTGCCGCTCCGTACTCGGAGTAGTCGAGACGGTCGAGCAGTCCCTGGAAGGCCGGCCTGGCGAACAGGTAGCCAGCCCTGGTGCGCCAGCTCCGCGACATCTCGTGCCGCAGCATGGCGGAGATCATCTCGCCCAGCGCCTCGCTCGCCTTGAGCATCACGTTGCCGACGAAGCCGTCGCACACGATGACGTCGACCGATCCGCGGAACACGTCGCGGCCCTCGACGTTGCCGACGAAGTTGAGGCGCAGCGACTCCATGATCTTGAACACCTGGCGAGTAAAGTCGGTACCCTTCCCCTCCTCCTCGCCGATCGAGAGCAGACCGATGCGCGGCGCCGGCGTGTGCAGGATCTCCTGCGCGTAGAAGTGGCCCATCACCGCGAACTGGCGCAGGTGCTCGACCTTGGTGTCGACGTTGGCGCCGACGTCGAGCACCAGGGTGAAGCCGCTCTGGCTGGGCATGACCGCGGCGAGCGCCGGGCGGTCGACGCCCTCGATGGTGCCGATTACCATCTTGGCGGCGATCATCACGGCGCCGGTGTTGCCGGCCGAGACCATGCCGTGCGCGCGGCCCTCGCGGACGAGGTCGGCGCAGAGCCGTATCGAGGAACGGCGCTTCTTGCGGATCGGAGTGATCGGCGACTCGTCCATCCCGACCACCTCCTCGGCGTGAACGATCTCGAGCCGACCATCGGGGGCGGGCAGGCGCTCGAGCTCGCGGCGGATGGACGGCTCGTCACCGACCAGGATCGCGGTCCAGGACGGCTCGCGCAGCGCGAGCAGGACGCCCTCGACGACCGACGCCGGCGCGTGGTCGCCCCCCATCGCATCGACGGCGATCGTGACGTGCGACAGCAAACTCGAGCCTCCTAGGCGAGCATGCCTCGGCTTCGTTGGGGAAGCGAGATTCTAACAGAGGCATTCACGTTCCCGCGTTCCGAAGGGAGCATCGCTCGCCATCTGGGCCGGCACTCCGCTCCCGCCGTGCGGGTGCGCCGCCCTCCACGGGCGCCCGGCGGCGGGTCGGCGTGACCGGCGTCAGGTCTTCTCGACCGTGATCACTTCCCGGCCGCGATAGGAGCCGCAGTGCCGGCACGCGCGGTGCGGGAGCTTCACCTCGCCGCAGTCAGGGCAGATCGACGCGCCCGGCGGCTTCAGAGCGTCGTGGGCGCGCCGTTTGTCGCGGCGTGCCTTGGAATGACGATGCTTCGGGTTCGGCATGATTCACCTCGTTGGGGAGACGCGGTTCGTTGACGGACGGCTGCCCTGCAAGGAGCGAAGTCGAGCCGCCTCGGCCGCGACCCCGGGCCGGCGGCGGGCGGGCTCCCACGGCCGCACCGGCGCGCTCGGGGAGCGCTATCGGCCCTCCGCCGACAGACGGTCGCGAAGCGCGCCGAGAGCCTCCCAGCGCTCCTCCACTGGAGGCTCCTCGCAACAGTCGGGCGTGACGTTGCGGTCCGCTCCGCAGCGGGGGCAGAGCCCCTTGCAATCGGCGCCGCACAGCGGCTTCATCGGGACCTCGAGCAGGACCTGCTCGGCGATCAGGGGCTCGGTCTCGATGTGCTCGCCGATCGCGGTGATGACGCCGAGCTCCGCTCGGTCGAGCTCGACCTCGGGCTCCGGCGGCGGCGACCGGCGGTCGACCGGGCGCGTCACCACTTGGAGCTCGGCGTGAGTCGAGACCTCGGAGCGCGCCGGCGCGAGACAGCGCGTGCACGCCAGCGCCTGCTCGTAGCGAAGGTCCATCTCGACCTGAAACTCGGGATCGAGGAGCTCGACCCGGCCGCGCACCTCGATCGGCCCCAGCTCGAGCAGGAGGTCCTGGCCGAGCTCCGCCGGGTCCAGGCGGACCGTCTCCTCCCAGAGAAAGGGCTCGTCGCGATCGCGATCCAGGTGAAGTCGCATGTTTCGTGATGGACACCGCCGCCGTTGAGCCGGCGAGGACGGCGTCGCAGTTTACCGGTCGGAGGGCCGGGAATCAAACCCACGCGCGGCCCAGCCGAGCCGCGCCTCGGCCCCTCCGGCCCCAACCGTGATGCTGACGCGCTCGACCGGACCGGCCGCCTCGAGCAGGGTCTCGAGGTCGCGCCAGCGCTCCACCTCCGCCTCCGGCGCGATCGGTAGCCGGTCGAGGACCTCGGCAATCGCCGCGACCAGCGGCAGGTAGTCGCGCGGGCGGATCCACACCTGGAGCGAGACCCCGGCCTCCGCCGCGACGCGGCCGAGCTCGGGAGCCAGCCGCGCGGCGGCCTCGAGGCTCGGACGCTCGATCGCGAGCAGGCTCCAGGAGTCGACTCGAGCCTCGAGCGGGTCGAGCCCGAGCAGCCGCAGCACGCGCTCGCCGGGAAGGTCCCACCGCTCCACGTCTCCAGTCCAAGCGACGGCCGCGTCGGGAAGCTCGAGCCCTCGGCGCGCGGTCCGGGGTAGGACCAGGACGGTCGTCGCCGCCGGCTCCTCCCTGCGCAGTCCCAAAAACGCGAGGTCGTGCTCGCGCGCACGACTCTCGACCAGCCGCGCGGCGGCGGACCATCGGCCTCCATGGTGCGAGCCGAGGACGAGGTCGGTCTCCTCCCGGCGCAGCCTGTACATTCCGGGAGCGAGCGCTCCCTGCGGCGATGCGAGCGCGAGGAACGCGAGGCCCTCGCCGGCGCTGGTTCCGGCGGCCGGCGGGCTCGGTGCTCCGAGCGGCGGGCTCGGCGGCGCGCCCGGCCCCGGCTGCGCGTGGAGCGACCAGGCCCGCCCACGCCACGAGACCGACATCTCGCGACCGGAGACGACGACCGGCCCACCGCGCAGGATCGGGTTCCCGGCGACTGTCCCGGCGACGCGCGCGAGGAGCGCCACGGCGGGAAAGACCTCGATCGTGACGGCGACGTTCTCGCCGCCGGGGTCGACCGCGACCGAGAGCGCTCGGGACGGCGGCAGCGCGAATGGACCGAACGCCGGCAGCTCCACCTCACCGAGCCCCGATCGGCGCGACGCCGCGGCGATGGCGGCGGCTGGATCGTCCATCGCGCGCGCTGCGACTCCGAGGTTCTGATGGGGGTAGGCGACCCACAGCCGCACCGCCTGCGAGCCGCCGACCAGGAGCTCGCCGGCGGGAGACGTCGGCTCGACCGCGGCGCCGCGCTCCCGCGGCAGGTACCAGAAGGAGACGTGTGCCGCCAGCGCAGCCGCGATTCCGGCGGCGATGAGCAGGCGCACGGGAGCTCTCAGGCGGCGCTCCGTCGCGTCGCTGCGCCCTTTCCCGCGCTGCCCTCGGTGCCGATCCGGCCGGAGGCCGAGCGCAGCACCTCGAGCGTCTCACGGGCGGCGCGCTCCCAGCTGAACTGTGCCGCGCGCGCGACGCCGAGTCGCGCCAGCTCGACGCGGCGATCGTGGTCGGCGTGGAGCCGCCGCAAGGGCTCGAGCCAGCTCGCCGCATCCGCCGCCGGTGCGTACTCGGCAGCGGCGCCCGCCACCTCGCGGAACACCGGCAGGTCGCTGCAGACGACCGGACAGCCCGCGGCCAGCGCCTCGAGCAGCGGCAGACCGAAGCCCTCGTAGAGCGACGGGAACACGAGGAAGAGCGCACCGCGGTAGAGGGCGGCGAGCGCTGCGTCGTCGACGTAGCCGAGATGGACCAGCCAGCCTTCGCGCCCGGCGATCTCGACCCGTTCGCGGACGCGTTCGGACTTCCATCCCCAGCCTCCGCAGACGACGAGCGGCGGCCAATCGGAGCGCTCGCCGCGCAGCGCGGACCAGGCTTCGAGCACCAGCTCGAGGTTCTTGCGCGGCTCGAGCGTGCCGACGAAGAGCACGTAGCGCCGCGGCACGCGCACGGGTAGGGGTGCGCCTCGCGCCTTGCCGAGCTGCCCCGGGCCGTGATGGATCGGCGCCACCACCTCGGCGGAAGCGAGGCCCGCGGCCACCACCTCCTGCCCCACCGCCTGCGACGGCGTGATCACCGCGGCCGCGCGCGCGAGGCTCGCCTCGAGCCCGGAGTCGAGCGCCTTCCGCGTGCGGTCGTCGAGGCTCCACGCCACCCGCCGGACCCCGAGGTCGTGCACCGTCACCACCAGCGCGCCGGGGCATCGGCCCAGCTTCTGCGGGACGAGGAAGTTCGGCGCGAACACCACGTCATGCCCCTGGCGCGCGACGATCCAGGGCTCGAGCCGGCGGAGCGCCCTGACCAGGAGCCGCGGAAAGAGAACGGTCTCGGGCACCACGACCGCCATCCGCCGCAGCGCCGGTCCTTGCGGAAGCGCGACCGCCGGCGCCGGATCGCCGGCGGCGAGGAACAGGGTGGGGCCGTATAGGTAGAGACGGATCGAGTCGTCGGCGGCGAGATGCGTGAGGATCTGATGCAGGTACCAGCCGACGCCGGTCAGCTTCTCCCAGTAGGGATTGACGTCGACCGCCACCGTCAGGCGACCCCGGTCGACCGCCAGCTCGCGCCGGCACGCCGAGGCGAAGTGCAGGGTGGCGCGCACCCGGCCCCAGCGCAGCGTCCGCGGCAGCTCGAGCACGCTGCGTCCGACGTGCCGGCCGGCACGCACCGGCAGCGCGATCCACGGCCACAGTCGGCCGGTCCTGCGCTTGAGCCAGTCCTTGAGCATCGGAAGCGAGAACGGCGGCTTCGGACCGCACGCCGAACCGCCGCGACGCTCTTTGCGACCGGCGCCGCCGGAGCGGAATCGACGCGCGATGAACGGCGCCCCACCTCCGCCAAGGCTACAGGAAGCCGGCGCCGCCCGTGCAGAGAGCGCCCGGAGGATATGTCATGCTACCGCCCCATGGCGGAGTCCGAGACCACGACGCCGCGCGAGGACGGGGTCGCGGAAGTGCTCGAGCGGCTGCGCGCCGGCGTACGCCAACGCCAGGCCGAGCTCGCCTGCCTCGATGAGCAGCGTGGCGACCTGCCGGCCGCTCTTGCCGCGGTGCGGCGCGACGCCGTGCTCGAAGAGCCGTCCTGGAGAATCGAGGGCGCGAGCGCCCTGCGGACCTTCCTCGAGCGAGCCTCCTACGCTCTCCTCGGCCGGCGCCAGCACCGCTCGCTGATCAGCCAGCAGAGCCGCTTCAACCGCAGCGCCGAGCTCGCGCTCGAGGACCTCCACGCCCGCCAAAAGGCCCTGGAGCGCGACCTCCGCCGGCTGGAGCGCCGGCTCGAGCACCTCGAAGCCGGTCCCGCTGGGCGGCCCTGACGGCGGCATGCCCTCCGCCCGACCCACAATGGGCCAGCCCCCCCCTGCCCGCCCACCCATGGGCCAGCGCATCGCCGTCTGCGCCACCCAGGTGCCGTTCGTCGAGGGCGGGGCCGAAGCCCTGGCCGAGACCCTTCACCAGCAGCTCCTGGCCCGGGGCTTCGAGAGCGCGCTCGTCACCGTGCCGTTCGCGTGGACGCCGCGCCTGCGGCTGCTCGAGAGCGCGCTGGCCTGGCGTCTCCTCACCCTCGGCGGCCCGGCGGGCGAGCCGGATCTGGTGATCGCCACGCGCTTTCCGTCGTACCTCATCCGCCATCCCAACAAGGTGGTCTGGCTGGTGCACCAGTTCCGTCAGGTCTACGACCTGCTCGGCACCGGCTGGAGCGACTTCGGGAGGAGCAGCCGCGACCGCCGCATCGTCGAGCTGGTGCGCGCGATGGACGCCCGCGCGTTCTCCGAGGCTCGCGCGCTCTATGCGATCTCGAGCAACGTCGCCGAGCGGGCGCGCCGCCACAACGGCGTCGAGCCCGCGGTGCTCTACCCGCCACCGCGCCTGGCCGAGCGCCTCGAGCAGGGAACGCCGGGAGACTACGTGCTCGCGGTCGGACGGCTCGACCAGCTCAAGCGCTTCGACCTGCTGATCGAGAGCCTGCGCTTGGTCGAGACGCCGGTGCGATGCCGGATCGCAGGCACCGGACCGGAGCGCGCCCGCCTCGAGGAGTCGATCCGGCGACACCGGCTGGAGTCGCGCGTCGAGCTGCTCGGGCGCGTCGGCGACGACGAGCTGGTGCGTCTCTACCGCGATTGCCTCGCCGTCTTCTACGCCCCGTACGACGAGGACTTCGGCTTCGTGACGGTGGAGGCGTTCAAGGCCGCTAAGCCGATCCTCACCGCCGCCGATTCCGGCGCCGTGCTCGAGCTGGTGCGTCACGACGAGAACGGCCGCATTCATCCGCCGGGCGACGCCGCCGCGATCGCCCGCAGCCTGGACCTGCTCTGGCGCGACCGGGATCGCGCCGCGGAGCTGGGCCGCCGCGGCCGCGCCGCGGTGGAGAGCATCGGCTGGGATGGCGTGATCGCGGCGCTCACGGGAAGGGAAGCGGTGCCCGCGGCAGGCGGCGCCGGAGACGCCCGGGCATGACCGACGCGGCTGGCCGGCGAGTCGCGTTCCTCGCTCCCCTCCCACCGCAGGCGAGCGGCATCGCCGACTACAGCGCGGCTCTCCTGCCGCACCTCGCGCAGCGGCTCGACCTCGAGGCGTTCACTCGCGACCCCCAGCGCAGCTCCGCGGCGATGCGCTGCGGGCTCCCGCTCCGGCGCTTCGCCGCCTTCCACCCCACGGCTGACCGGGTCGCGATCTACCAGCTCGGGAACCATGCCGCGCACCACGGCGAGATCTACCGGCTCGCGCTGCGCCATCCCGGCATCGCGGTTCTCCACGAGCACGTGCTGCACGACCTGGTGCGTGACTGCACGCTCGAGGACGGCGGACCGCGCGCGTACGCCGAGGAGCTGCGCTACTGCCTAGGGCGGAGCGGCGCGCGCCTCGCGGCGCGGCTGCGGGCCGGGGGCGAGCGCCTCTCGCCGTTCGACTGGCCGCTGTTCGAGCGCATCGTCGATTCCAGCCTCGCCGTCATCGTGCACAGCAGGGCCGCGCGCGACCGCATCGCTCGCAGCCGGCCGCTGGCGCGGGTCCGCGTCGTGCCGCATCTGGTGGAGCCGCCCCGCGACTGCGCGGCGCGCGCGGCAGAGCTGCGGCGAGAGCTGGAGATCCCGCAGGGCGCGCTGGTCTTCGGCGCGTTCGGCATCGCCGCGGCCGCGAAGCGCATCGACACGGTGCTCGACGCCTTCGCGAGGCTCGAGCGGAGCCGCGACGACTGCGCGTTTCTCCTGGTCGGCCCGGAGAGCCCCCGGTTCGTGCGCGAGCTCGGAGACCAAGCCGCCGCGCTCACGCCGCGTCTGCGCGTCCTCGATCGCGTCCCGCTCGACCGGCTCGAGACCGCCATGGCCGCGACCGACGTCGCTCTCAACCTCCGCTTCCCCACCGGAGGCGAGACCTCCGCCACCTGTCTGCGCCTCCTCGCGCTCGCGCGGCCGGTCGTGGTCACGGACCTGGGCTGGTTCTCGGAGATCCCCGACGACGCCTGCGTCAAGGTGCGTCCGGACGCTCTCGAGGAGCCCATGCTCGACGAGCTGCTGCTGGCGATCGCGGCGCGGCCTGAGCTGCGGCGCGCCCTCGGCGAGAATGGGCGGCGATGGGCGATCGGGGAGCACTCGATCGCGGCGGCGGTCGATGGGTACTCCGCGGCGGCGGTGGAGGCGGCCGCCGCGCGCGGCGAGCACCGCCGCGCGCCACCGCCCGCGTCGCGCGAGAACGACGTCGATGGCGAGCTCTTAGTCGAGGTCGCCGCCGCGCTCGGCGATCTCGGCGTCACCGAGGTGGACGAAGACGTCCTGGGCCACGTCGCGTGCCTGGCCGCGGAGCTCGGCATCGGAAGTGGGAGGGCGGGCTCATGAGCCGGCGCATCTGCATCGACGGCCGCAAGCTCAACGACTTCGGGATCGGCACCTACATTCGCAACCTGCTGCGCGCGCTCGCCGAGATCGACTCCGACAACCACTACTGGGTGCTGGTCGGAAGGCAGAGCCGCGGCTTCGTCGACCGTCTCGGCGGCAACTTCCACGCGCTCCACGAGAGCTCGAGCGTGTACTCGGTGCGCGAGCTGTTCACGGTGTCGTGGGCGCTGCGGCGCCTGCGCCCGGACGTGTACCACGCGACCCACTACGTGCTGCCGGCGTATCTGCCCTGTCCCGCCGTGGTCACCATCCACGACATCATCCACCTCC
Source organism: Thermoanaerobaculia bacterium (assembly GCA_035544635.1). Taxonomy (GTDB): domain Bacteria; phylum Acidobacteriota; class Thermoanaerobaculia; order Multivoradales; family Multivoraceae; genus DATAFT01. The sequence continues at coordinate 2,968 of DATKDQ010000246.1, read as the reverse complement.
TCTACCCGCAGTTCCTGAGCAGCCGGCTCGCGCCGCTCTACGCGCGCGTCATGATCGGCAGGAGCCTGCGGCTCGGCCGCCGCATCATCACGGTCTCGGCCAACACCCGCGACGACCTGCAGGACTTCTTCGGCGTCGAGCCGGGAACCCTGAGGGTGGTCTACAACGGCGTCGACGAGACGTTCCGGCGTGCCTTGACCCCGGCGGAAATCGAGGCGAAGCTGCAGGGCTTCCGCATCGGGCGTCCCTACCTCCTCTTCGTGGGGAACCCGAAGCCGCACAAGAACCTCGAGAACCTGCTGCGCGGCTACGCGCGCGCGCTCGAGATCACGCCGTCGGACACCACGCTCGCCTGCGTCGGGGACCGTGAGGGCGAGTCGGCGCGACTGCGCTACCTGTGCCGTTCGCTGGGGGTGGCCGAGCGGGTGGCCTTTCTCGGCCACGTGCCGGAGGACGTGCTGCCCGCGCTCTACCAGGGCGCGCTCGCGTTCCTCTACCCCAGTCTCTACGAGGGCTTCGGCCTGCCGGTGGTGGAGGCGATGGCATCCGGCGTCCCGGTCATCACCTCCGCCAACTCCGCGCTGCGCGAGGTGGCCGGGGGCAGCGCCGATCTCGTCAACCCGCACGACGTCGAGGACATCGCCAAGGCGATCGCGCGGTGCATCGCGTCGCCGGCCCATCGCGCGGCGCTCGTCGAGCGCGGCACGACGCGCAGCGCCGACTTCGACTGGCGAACCACCGCGGAGCGGACGCTGGAGGTCTACCGCGAGGCGATGTCCGAAAAGAAGTGACGGCTCACGGCCTCACCTCGGCCGAGCTCGAGAGAATCGCCCCGCTCACCGGGTCCCACGCTGCCACCACCACCCGATGCGGCTTGCGGCGCATCTGCAGGTTGGTCACGTAGCGGAAGAGCTCGCCGGACCGCGGCGGCCGATCGCCGCGGATCTGGATGGTGGTCACCGGGGTGTCGGAGCGCCCGCCCCGGTCCTCCATCACGGTGATCCGCAGCTCGAGGTCGGCGGCGTACCTGCCTGCCTGCTCGATCAGAGTGATCGCCTCCATCGGGATCCCGACCTCGAGCGGCAGGCTCATCTTGCCTACCCCCGCGCGCTCGGGGTTGCCGAAGCGAAGCTCGAGCGGGGTGGTCGAAGGCGGGCTGCCGAAGAGGAGAGCGCTCTCGACCATCATGGTGAGCTCTTTCGAGCGCGAGAAATCGAGGAAGCTCTCGCGCGAGCGCACGCGGAGCCCGGGGACGAGCACCTCGACCTCGATCCGGTGCGGCTTGTCGTCCTGCGCGCGCTGCGGTGAGAAGCCGAGCCAGTAATAGGAGCGTGTGTCGCCCTCCACCAGCTCGAGCGCCTCGTCGCGCAGCGAGTTGATGAGGGCCCTGCCGCCGGTCTCGCGCGCCAGGAACTCGAGGCTGGCGTGGCTCTGCAGCTCCCGCGGGAAGATCCCGCCGAGCGACCCCGCGGCCTCGGTCGTCGGCGCTCCGAACGACGCGTCGCGCGACTCGCGCACCAGTCCCGGCACGTCGACCGGATACAGCGTGTATCCGAGCAGATTGGCGGCGTCGGCCAGCGTCCCGAACAGCTCGCGCCCCACCGGGATCCGCCGATCGGCTCCGGCGGAGACGACGTCGAGGAAGTCGGCGTCATAGTCGTTGACCGTGTACTCGGCGGGGTTGTGCGGCCATCCGCCCGACAGAAGCAGCATGGCCTTGCGGCCGGGCGGGTCGGCGAATCCGCGCAGCGTCGCCACCGTCGCGTCGACCGAGCGCCGGAGCTGATCGACCAGACGCGTCGCGTAGCCGAGCTCTGCCGGGTCGAGCCGCATCTCGATCCGGCGCTGCTGCGGATCGTTCTGGTCGAGGAACGCGAGCGAGGTCGCCTCGATCTCGCGGCGGTGCCGCCGATCCTGGTCGTTCTGACGCAGCTCGGCCATCCTCATCAAGCCCTGGGTGGGCCGCCGCTGGGCCGCGCGCAAGGCGTCGCGCAGCACGCGCTCCGAGTTGGTCCAGGTGGTGAGCATGGTGAGCTCGCGGCCATCGAACGCGACGATCGCCATGCGGTCCTCGGGGCGAAGCCGGGCCAACTGCTGCTCGAGGGCTCGCAGCACGCGGTCGCGGTCGCGCGAGATCGAGAAGTAGTCGTCGACGAACACCAGGTAACTGGTCCCCACCGGCGTCCCGGGAGAGAGCGTCGGCACCTCGCGCGCCGGGTCCGCGCCGTCGCGCGTCACCACCTCGCCGCCGACGATCTCGCTGAAGTAGTCGATCGGGACCTCCTCGCCGTCGACCTTGAGCCGGAACTGGCCGGCGTCGAGCCCGCGCACCCGCTCGCCATCCCGGTCCGTGACCACCACCTCGACGTTGACCACCCGCACGTCGAGGACCTCGCCGAAGACCAGCGGCACCGCGTCGCTCGGAGCGGGGCCGCCGGGCGGCGGGGGCTCTTGAGCCGCGGCCGGCGCCGCGAATGGACCGAGCGTGGTCGGCGCGAGCAGCACACCCCCCAGCGCGAGGGCGGGGGCGAGCAGCAGGGTGGTGAAGGATCGGAAGAGGCCGGGTGCGATCATGGTCCGCCTCCTGGCGTGCTGGTCACTCCTAGCAGCGCGTGGCGAAAGTCAGTATCGCCCCGCGCTGCTAGGTTCATATTGGGCGACTCGATCCGGCGGACCGGATCGATCGCCTACAGGGCAACGCCAGTATCGCCCATAAAAATTTCGGAACCAAACCAGCCCGCCGCGCGGTACTCGCCGATCGCCGGCGCGCCACTCGACGGGGCCACGGTTCGACCGCGCCGCCGCGCGCTCATCCGGGCTCGCCGCCGCGTGTAAGCTGGTCGAGAGATGGGAGCGAACGACCCGAAAGCGACCTCCGAGCGGCTCGCCGCTCAGCTCCGCTTCGTCCTCGAGATCGACAAGCTCAAGACCGTGCTGCGCCGGACCTGGATCCTCGACCGCTCGCGCC
>DATKDQ010000245.1:0-36579 GCA_035544635.1 Thermoanaerobaculia bacterium | reverse complement strand
CGTGCCGTTGACGGACTCGAGATCCGTGACCGTGATCGCCAGGCCGGTGTTGTCGATGGTGCAGTGGCGGCGGGAGACGCCGGGCTCCTGAAGGTAGATCTCACAGTCGGGGCCGCGGCCCAGGGTCTTGCTCTCCCCGGCTCGGACCGCGAAAGTCCGGCCCGCCTCCGCTCCTTCGATGATGACCAGCTCGATGTCCATCTCGCACGCGCTTCCACCGCAGATCGTCGTGGCCCTCTTCCCGCGACGATCGCGCCAGCCCCGGGGCGGTGCAGGAACTAACCAACGATTCTAGCAGACGATTTTAGCAGGAGCAGGGAGTTCCGAGCCGGGCGGCCGGGGGCGGCAGCGTCCGGCGCGTCGGCTCGCACCGTGCGGTCGCGGCCTCCTGGGGCGGTTGCGGCGTCCGGTGAGCGGTCGGCGGTGTCCGCGGGGTCAGGGCTCGATCACGGCCGCTCCCCACATCCTGGGGACCAGCGCCTCGACCACCAGGGCAAAGCGCTCGACGTCTGGCGGCACCGGAAACGACAGGCGATGGCGCCAGGCGCCGCCCTCGGCCACTTCCCCGGGCGCGAGCCGCTGATGGCCGACCCAGGGGAGATCGCCGGGACGCGAGTGCGCGATCGAGACCCGGATCCTCGATCTTTCGAGCAGCTCGGCCACCACACCCCAGTCCGCCTCCAGGACCAGCGTCACCGGTCCGCGGTCGTCACGCTCGAGAGTCGCGCGCACCGGCACCTCTCCTGCGGTCGCCTGGCGGCTCGCCAGCAAGGCCCGGACCCTGGCGCCGGCGACGGCGGCTGGGGTCGAGGAGCGAACCCACGCCGGGGCGCGCAGCGCCGTCGCGTTCTCGACCAGCCGGACCGACACCGGGCGCAGGTCGCCGTCGAGCGTGCGGTCGGTGAGATAGAAGAGCCGGCGGCGGTCGGGCAGCGTCTCGAGCGTCCCGCCGACGTCCTCGGCGATCCGCACGACTCTCCCCGAGGTGTCGAGCGCCAGCCTTTGCAGCGGCTGCAGGATCGGCGTGACGCTGATCTCGAGGTCCTCCAGCGAGAGCTCGGGCTCCCGCTCCTTGGCCTTCGGGAGCGGTCGGACCGCACCGGTGTGGTCCAGGAAGACGTCGAAGTCGCTGCGCGGCTTGGCGAGGACCGGTGTCTCCAGGCGGTCCTCGCGCAGCGGCAGGGGGACCGAGATCCACTCGTACCCGGCGAGGGTCTGTGCGAGCTCGCGCGAGGCCTCGAGGGCGGGGCGTGCCTCGGCGGGGTCCGCCAGGCGGCCTTCGCCGAGATAGAACGCCGCCGGGTCCTCGTAGAAGCCGTCGCTCACCAGGAACAGGAGGCAGGGGTTGCCGTCGCAGTCCGCCGCGGCGCGCAGCAGCAGGTGATCGACCCGGCTGCGCACCAGCCCGAGCTCCTGGTGCAGCGACTCGGCGCGCCGCGGATCGCCGGGCGCGAGGCCGGAGCCGATCTCGCCGAACGCGAGCCGGAGCCGATGGATCTCGTCCGAGCCGGCGCCGCTCTCGCCGAGACGGGTGAGATGCTCGGCCAGCAGCCTGGGCTCTCGACTCGGTCCGAAGACCGTTCGCGGCTCCGGGTCGGCGACGACCACCTCGACCGCGCCCAGGTCGGTGAGCCGCTGGGCCGCCTCGCCCAGCCTCAGGCTCGCGAGACGGACGGTGCGCGCCCGCGACAGCGGAGCGTCGACGTAGATCAGGACGCGCCACGACCCGTGCTCGGGCGACTGCAGGTTGGTGACGCGCCGTGGCACGCCGCCCTCGAGCACCAGGAGCCCCTGGGGGCGCAGGCGCCGGCGGTCGCGGAGCCCGAGCGCGTCGGCGTCGACCATGAGCGTGGTCTCGAAGACCGTGATCTCCGCCGCCAGCCGCTCGTCGCGCGGCTCCGCGGCGACGCTCCGGGGGGGCGGCTCCTGGGCATGAGCCGTGGCGAAGAGGGCGATCAGCGGCAGCGCCGCGGTGGCGAACCGTCTGGAGGTGGACACTCGGGAAGCCGCCGCGGGAGAGATGGAGGCGACGGTGGGAATCGAACCCACGAATAAGGGTTTTGCAGACCCTCGCCTTACCACTTGGCTACGTCGCCCTGGGAACCGGTTGTATTGCGAGACCGCCGTCGCGAGGTCGCTCCGCGAGGTCGCCAGAGCCGTGATCGGAGCCGGTCGCCCCCGTCGGAGGTCGCGGTTTGCGTTCGAGAGGCGGCGCCGGCGCAACGGAGCCTGGAGCGGGAAACGGGATTTGAACCCGCGACCCCAACCTTGGCAAGGTTGTGCTCTACCCCTGAGCTATTCCCGCCATCCAGCGGCGTGACAGCATAGCGTTCCGCCCCGGATCGAGTCAAACCAGAAAAGACTCAGTGGCCTCGAAGGCGCCGCGCACGAGCTCGCATCGCCAGGCACCGTCCGCGCGCTCGAGGCCGAGGACGTCGAAGCGGATCGGGCGCTCGCGGACCTGCCGGGTGACCAGATAGAGCGCGCAGCAGCGGGCCAAGCGCCGCTGCTTGGCGGGGCCGACGAAGGCGACGGCGGGGCCGTGCGCCGCGTCGGCGCGCGCCTTGACCTCGACGAAGCAGAGCGTGTCGCCCTCCTCGGCGACGATGTCGATCTCTCCCGCCGCCGTCGACACGTTGCGCTCGACGATGCGGTAGCCCTCCCCGGCGAGGTGGGCGCAGGCCGCGTCCTCGCCGGCGCGGCCGCGCGCTCGGGTGTGGGGCTGGGCCTCGAAGTCGGATCCGAATGCCTTCATTCCCTGCGCCAGCGCGGGCCGGCGGCGGTGTCCTCGACTTGCACGCCGACCTCGCGCAACCGCTCGCGCAACGCGTCGGAACGCGCGAAGTCGCGCGCCTGGCGGGCCGCCTCGCGCTCGGCGACCAGCGTCTCGATCTCGCTCTCGCCGAGCCCGGCCGAGGGCGCCAGCGCGGCACCGCCCCACTCCTCACGATGAAGGACGCCGAGCACGCCGTCGATCTCGCACAGGGCGCTCCGGGCGACCTCACGGTCGCCGGGCCCGAGGCGATCCTCCTCCACCGTCACGTTTACGTCACGCACGAAGCGGTGGAGCGCGGCCAGGGCGGCCGAGGTGTTGAGGTCGTCCGCGAGCGCGGCGCCGAACTCCTCGGCGAGGCGTGCCGCCTGGCCGCGCAGATCCGACCGCTCGACGCTGCGCTCGCGCGCGTGATCCAGACGGAAGCGCAGATCGTCGATCCGCCGCAGCGCCGCCGCAGCGCCTTCGACCGAGGCGAACGTGAAGTTGACCTTCTGCCGGTAGTGGACCGAGAGCAGCAGGTAACGCACCGCCCGCAGGTCGAGGCCGCGCTCGATCAGATCGTCGAGGGTGTACTGGTTGCCGAGCGACTTCGACATCTTCCGCCCATCGACCAGCAGGTGCTCGGAGTGCAGCCAGTAGCGGGCGAGAGGCCGCCCGGTCACCGACTCGCTCTGCGCGATCTCGTTCTCGTGGTGCGGGAAGATGTTGTCGACCCCACCACAGTGGAGATCGAAGGTCTCCCCCAGGTACTGCATGCTCATCGCCGAGCACTCGATGTGCCAGCCGGGCCGGCCCGGACCCCAGGGCGAGTCCCAGCTGGGCTCGTCCTCCTTGGCCGCCTTCCACAAGACGAAGTCGCGTACGTCCTCCTTGCCGTACTCGTCGTCGGCGACCCGCTCGCCCCGGCGGGCGGCGGCGAGGTCGACGCCGGAGAGGCGCCCGTAGTCAGCGTCGCTCTCGATCCGGAAGAAGATCGAGCCGTCAGCCTGGTAGGCATGGCCGGACTCGATCAGGCGCGCGATCAGGTCCACCATCTCAGGCACATGCTCGGTGGCGCGCGGGTAGCGCGCGGCGCGGCGGATGTGAAGGCGGTCGAGGTCCCGAAAGAAGGCGGCCTCGTGGGGCGTGGTGAACTCGCGCAACGTCACGCCGCGGGCGACGGCGCCGGCGATGATCTTGTCTTCGACGTCGGTCAGGTTCATCACCTGTTCGACTCCAAAGCCCAGGTACTCGAGCGCGCGGCAGAGAACGTCCTCGAACAGGAAGGTGCGCATGTTGCCGAGGTGCGCCTCGCCGTAGACGGTCGGGCCGCAGGTGTAGACGCGCACCCGCCCGGGCTCGAGCGGCTCGAAGGTCTCGAGCGCCCGCCCCATGGTGTTCCAGAACCGGATCTCGGTCATGTCAGGGCACGACGACGCGGCCACCCGACCACACGATGCCCGGGATCGGATCGCCGGCGGCGTTGAAAGCCTGGTTGCCCTGGAACCGGAGGTCGCCCGAGCCCGTGGCTCGTCGCTCGAACTCGAGACGCAGCAGCGCTCCGGTTCCGGTGCGGCCGGAGACCTGACCGAGGCGGCTCAGACCGACGACCAGGGTGCCGGGCGGCGTCTCCGCCACCTGAAGCGTGGTATCGACCGAGCCGCCCTGGTCGAGGAAAGGTCCCTCGACCAGGGCACCGAAGGCGAGGACGTCCGCCGGATACAGCAGGTCGAAGGCCACGCCGTAGAGGTCGGTGACGGAGGTGGCCTCGAGCGAGAGCACGAGAGTGGTCGCGTCGCTCGAGGTGCGGGTGAGGGCCAGCGAGTTGGCGCCTCCCGTAGCGGTGGCGGTGAACCCGATCGATGCCGGCGCCGGGGTTGCGGTGGGGGGCGCGGTGGGGCCTCCGCCACCCCGGCTGCCGCCGCCTCCGCCGCAGCTCAGAAGCGACGTAGCCGCGATCAGCAGCAGCGTCGCCCGGCGCCGGCTCACTCCGCCCGCTCCAGATCGCGCGTCAGGCGCCTCAGCGCGCGGCGCGCGCGCTCGCGGCGCAGGCCGCGCAGGCGATCGGTGAACAGGCGTCCTTCGAGGTGATCCAGCTCGTGGCAGATCGCCCGGGCGAGCAACCCCTCGGCCTCGAGCTCGAAGCGGCGCCCGCTCGCGTCCGCGGCGCGTACGCTCACCGCGATCGGACGCGGCACCTTCTCGGTGAAGTCCGGGATCGAGAGGCAGCCTTCGACGTCCTCGTCCTCTCCTTCCTCGCCGAAGATCTCGGGGTTGATCAGCACCAGCAGGTCCTCGCCGCGCTCGCCCGACGAGAGATCGACGACGGCGACCCTGCTCTCGACCCCGACCTGGTTCGCGGCCAGCCCGATCCCCGGGGCGGCGTGCATGGTCTCGACCATGTCCGCGATCAGGCGAGCCAGCTCCCGATCGAACACCTCGACCGGGCGGCAACGCACGCGCAGCACGGGATCGGGATAGATACGAATCGGAAGTACCGACATGACAGGAGCGGCGCGGGCGCCGGAGCCGTCAGTCGCTCGACGCCACCGAGGAGGCGAGCGCCGCGACCTGCTGGTCGTTGCGTTGGCTGCTCAGACCGGTGATGAGCTGGCGGCGTGCCTTGGTCTTGGCGAGGGCGCGCTGCAGCCCGCCGACGTCGAGCCGCAGGAGCTGGCAGTTGTGCGCGGCCTTGTAGCTCGCCGGCCAGGGGCGGCGCTCGAACAGGACGCTCTCGCCGATGACCTGGCCGGGCCCGAAATTGCGGAGCAGGAGGTCGCGCCTCAGCGGATCGAGCCGCGCCTGCACCAGACCGCTCGCGATCAGATAGAGCGCGGGGTCGTTCTCTCCCTCGCGGGCGATGAACTCGCCCGCCGGCACCCGGTGGAGCTCCATCGCGTCCATCAACACCTCGAGCTGTCCGTGGGCCAGGCCCTGCACGAAATCGCCCTCCGACATCCGCCGCCACAGCGCCTCGAGCTCGATCGACACCGAGAGCGCGGAGCCCTCGGAGCCCTTGCCCTTGCGCACGCTCCAGGCCGCCGTGTCGAGCTCCTTCGCGCGCAGGACCGTCTCTTCCATCGCGTCGATGGTGACGGACTCGCCCGAAGACAGCTTGCGGGCCGTCTTCAGCAGCGCGAGGGACTTGTCGAAGAAGCCGTCCTCGGAGAGGAGCTGGGCGGCGCGGAGATAGTTGCGAAGCGCCTCGTCGGTCTTGCGCTTCTGCGCCAGGAGATCGCCGAGCTTGATGTGCGAGTGGACGTCCTCGGGATTCTCGGCGATGCGGAGCTCGAGCAGCTGCTGGGCGCGCGCGTAGCGCCCCTGCAGGATGAGATCGTCCACCGACTGGCTGTCCTGCTCCTTGCGGATCCGCTCGCGCGCCTTCTTGTCGCGCTCGGCTCGGAAGCGCAGATCGGGGATCCATCCCTTCTTCTCTGCCACGTTACGAGCGGTTCTCCCTAGCGAAGTACGGTAGCAGCGGGCTGCCGCCGAGGTCAAGGTTGGTGCAACCCGCAGGGGACGCGGTGTCGCTGTCGGAGGACACCGCGTGACGCCGCCTGCGCGCGGCGTCTCACGCCGCGCTCGGGTCCCGCGCCCCGTGAGGCAGTCGGCGCAGCGCCTGCCGCCACCGGGTCGCCGTCGACGCCGCCCGGGGACTCCAGCGAGCGGTAGGCGTCCGGCATCGGAGAGTGGGTCCTCCGGGTCCCGCCCGGCGGGGCGTGGCTGGCTCGCTTCTTGCGAGATACGCTGTATGTCGATGAAGGTGGCCGCTACGATGCGCACGCTCATACTCCTGTCCGCGGCTCTGTGCGCCGCGGCGGCTCCGGGTCGCGCCGCGGCCTACGAGCCCGAGCAGGGATTCTTCCGCGTCGTCGAGAGCGATGCCACGCTGGTCCGGATCGAGAGCGGAGAGCCGGAGGCGGCGCGCGAGAACACGCCCGCCCTGACCGGCGATCGAGTGTGGCTGTCGCCCGGTGCGCGGGTCGAGATCATCCTCCCCGACTCGCATCGCGTGCGCCTCGGAGAGAGCGCCGATCTCGAGCTGGTGGCGCTGGCCCGATCGCTCGACGAGGAGAGCGAGACGACCGTGCTCCTGCTCCATTCGGGCGCGCTCGCCCTCGACGTGCCCAGCGATCTGGTCCGGCGCACGCGGGTCGATACCGACAACGCAACCCTCTATCTCGAGCCGGACGGCTTGTATCTGATCGAGGCGGACGAGGCGGGATACACCCGCGTGGTGGTGCGCGCCGGCCGGGCCGAGCTGGTCACCGCCCGGGACGCCGCTCGAGTCGAGGCCGGCGAGCAGGCCGAGGCGTCGCCGGATCCGTCGGAGCGCGTCGCGCGGTACGAAGCGCCTGCGTTGACCGAAGTCGAGCTGTGGGCGGAGAATCTCGAGGCCGAGGCGGCGCGTGCCGACCTCGGCGCACTCGAGCCCGAGCTGCGCTACGCCGCTCTCCCGCTCGCACGGCACGGAGCCTGGCTCGAGACCGATGGCAGGTACGCCTGGCGGCCCCGCGTGACGGCCGGGTGGCAGCCGTACTGGAGCGGCTACTGGACCTACTCCCCCGCCGGGCTGGTGTGGTCGTCGTACGAGCCGTGGGGTTGGGTGCCCTACCACTATGGCGCGTGGGACCTCCATCCTTCGTACGGGTGGCTGTGGTACCCCGGCGCCGCCTACGCGCCGGCGCACGTCGTCTGGTACTGGGGGCCGTCGCACGTCGCGTGGATCCCCGCCGGCTACTACCGCGGCTTCTACGCTCGTCGCTTCGGCTTCCACGCGTCGTTCGGCACCGGCTTCCATGGCGTCTCGTACGCGGACTGGCGCGCCTACCGTCACTGGACGTTCTGTCCGGTGTCCTCGATCGGGTTCTCCCACCAGCATCGCTTCCATCGCGACCACCGCGTGCTCGCGCACCACGACCGATTCCCGGGTCACCGACGGGCGTTCATCACCGCCGACACCCGCGGCCTCGAACGGGGCCGCTGGCGCGACACCAGGGCGGTGGAGGGTGCCGTGCTGCGCCGCGCCCACCGGCATACGGGCGCAGAGCCCCGGCTCGCCGACGTGAGCGCGGTGATCGCGCGCAGCCCCGAGGTATCGGGATCGCTGCTGCGGGACCTCGATCGTGGCGGCGGACCGCCGCGCGTCGCATCGCACCGTCCGACGGGTCTGCGCGCTGCGAGCCCCGATGGATCGAGCGCCGATCGATCGCGGCGGCCGGCCGCCGGGGTCGCCTCTCCCTCGCCACGCGTGGCGGGTAGCCGTCCGGTCGAGGCGGACCGACGGTCGACCGCCGCCGCGGCGCCTCCTCAGGCCGCGCGTCGAGCGGTGCCCGGCGCACCGCGCGCCGAGGGCGCCGACGCCCGAATCTCGCGACCCGAGGCGGGCCTTCCGCCGGCACGCTCGGCCGTGCCGGTGCACCGCTCCCCCAGCCGTCCCGCCGGTGCTCCATCGAGATCGGCAACCGTGGCCCAGCCGTCCGCGACCGCGGCTCGCCCAGCCCTCGTCGACCGCCCAGCGGCGGGCACGGCGCGGCCGTCGTACTCCCCTCGCACGGTGCGTCCGGGGATCGTCGATCGCGGCCGACCGGTCGAGGTGGCGCCTGGTCTCGCCGACCGGCAGCGGGGCCGCGAGGCGGCCGCGGGCCTGGCGAATCGCGAGCCCGCAGTCGAGTCGCGGGCGGTGGCGCGGCGGCCGCAGACCCCGGCCTATCGAGATCGCGCGCCCTCGAACGCGCCGCCGGCCGGCTACGAGCGGATCGAGCGGCGGCGGCCGGCGGCCGCACCGGGGGCGGCTCCGCCCGCGCCCGCCGCGCACCGGTCTGCGGCTCAGGCGGCGCGACCTTCGCCACCTGGCCCGAGCGGGCCGGCGCGCTCGGCACGCTCACCGCTCGATCGCGCCGCTTCCTCCGCACCCCGAGCGCTGCCGTCGGCACCGCGCCCGGGCGGGCGGGCGGCGACCTCCGCACCGGCTCCGGCACCGAGAGTCGAGCGCGCGGCTCCGGCGCCGAGCGCCCCGCGCACGGGCGGTGCGTCAGCTGCTGCGCAGTCGCGCGGCGGACAGCCGCGATCTCGTGAGGCGACCGGCTCGCGCGGCAGCTCCCAGGGCGGCGGCAGGCACGCGCGACCGCACTGAGCGAACGTCACTCACGTGCGGGCACCGACGCCGGGGTGAACCTAGGTCGCCGTAACGCCTCGCTGCAACACGATGCTTCGCGCAGGCAGCGCTGGCCGTCGTGTCACGTACAATCCGGCCGGGTGCGCCGGCTTCTCCATCTGCTGTTCGTCCTCTACTGCGCGGAGGCGGGCTTCTTTCTGGTCGTCGTGCCGTGGAGCGCCGCGTGGGAGCGGTTGGCGGGTCCCACGGGCGCGCTGGGGCTGGGTGCAATGCTCGGAGCGCCGATTGTCAGGGGCGCAGTGAGCGGCTTCGGACTCGTCCACCTGGTGTGGGGGGCCCACGACCTTCTCGGTTGGCTCGAGCGGCGGCGGTCGCGTGAGTCGCTTCGTACCTAGAACGCTCGCTATCAGCCAGCGCTCGACGCCGTGCGGCGACGAGCTGCCGGCGTGGTCCGCGGCGCTCGCCGCGGCCGGCGTCGATGCTCTGCAGCTCCGCGAGAAGGACCTCGCCGACCGCGTTCTACTCGTCGCCGGAAAGGGCGTCGCCGCCGCGCTCTCCTCGCGAGTCACCCTGCTGGTCAACGGACGCGCCGACATCGCGCTCGCGATCGGAGCTCGAGGCGTGCATCTTCCGTCGCGCGGAGTTCCGATCGCGCGGTTGCGCCACCGCTTCCCGCGTCTAGTGGTCGGCGCCTCCACCCATCGCTCGGACGAGGTGGAGCTCGCTCGCGACGCGGGGGCAGACTACGTGACGTTCGGACCGGTGTACCCGCCGACCAGCAAGACCACGGCGCTTCCGGCCGTCGGACCGGAGGGACTGGCGCGCGCCGCGGCGCTGGGTGTTCCGGTCCTGGCGCTGGGCGGCGTCACGCTCGAGCGCCTGCCGGAGATCGCCGCCGCGGGTGCCGCCGGCGTGGCCGCCATCGGCGCGTTCCTGGACCCCCAGCGCGCACGGTCGTTCGTCGCCGAGGCCCATCGGCTGTTTCCCGACCCGCGCACGGAAGGAGCGCGCCACCCATGAGCGCACGGATCGTCGGCGTCGGCCTCGACTTGGTGGAGCTGGCGCGCCTGAGCGACATCCTGGACCGGCACCAGCGCCGGTTCCTCAACCGCATCTGCCGTCCGGGCGAGGTGCTCCGCCACAGTGGAACCGTGGCCTTCGTGCAGCACGTCGGCGGACTGTTCGCGGCCAAGGAGGCCGTGCTCAAGGCGCTCGGGACTGGATGGGGCCGGGGCGCGGCCTTCCGCGACGTCGAGATCGTGCGGTGCGCGGCGGACCAGGGGCCGGCGGTGCGCCTGCACGACGGGGCGCTGCGGCGTGCGCGCGACCTGGGCGTCGTCCGCGTCCACGTGTCGATCACGCACGAGCGCGGCCACGCCGCCGCGGTGGCCGTGCTCGAGTCCTGAACGAGCTATCATCTGAACGCGATGCGCACGCCGGTGTCCCAGCTCAAGGCGAGACTCGGCCTGGTCTCCCTCGCCGTCCTGGTACTCGATCAGTGGACGAAGCACCTGGCCGAGAACGCCCTGGCGGGGCGTCCGCCGCTGACCGTGGTCCCGGGGTTCCTCGATCTCGTCCTGGTCGAGAACACGGGGGTCGCGTTCGGGCTATTTGCGGCCGGCTCGAGCTCGCTGGGCGTGCTGGCGTTGACTCTGCTCGGGTTGGTCGCGCTCGGCCTGGTCCTCTACTACTTCTGGCGCACGCCCGAGAACAACCGCGTCGTCCTCTTCTCGCTCGCACTCATCCTCGGCGGTGCGATCGGCAATCTGGTCGACCGCGTGATGAGCGGGTCGGTCACCGACTTCATCGACGTCTACGTCGGCACACATCACTGGCCGACCTTCAACGCCGCCGACAGCGCGATCACGGTCGGCATCGTCCTGCTCTCGATCGACGCCCTGTGGGTCCGCCGGCCGGCGGAGCCCGAGACCCCGTGACCGGAGAGAGGGCGCGGACCTCCGGAACGAGGCGCTGACCTTGAGCGGCGGCGCCCCCGCCGACGGCGAGGCCCGCCGCTTTGCGGCGGCCGCCGGGGACTCTGGGCTGCGGCTCGATCTCTTCGTCGCCCGCCGGCTCGACCAGACCCGCAGCCGGGTCCAACGCTGGATCCGCGAGGGCCGGGTCACGATCGACGGCGCTCCGGCGCTGCGGCCGGCGCAGGCGGTGACCGCCGGCGAGACCATCGAGTGCCGGCTGGAGTCGTCGCCCCTGACGGCCGCGCTCGAGCCGCAAGCGGGTCCCTTGCAGGTGCTTTGGGAGGACGAGCACCTCGTGGTCGTCGACAAGAGCCCGGGCGTCGCCGTGCATCCCGGCGCCGGGCGCGCCGACCGCACGCTCGCCAACTTCCTACTCGCGCGCTACCCCGAGATCGCCGCGGTCGGCCATCCGCGGCGCCCCGGCATCGTCCATCGACTCGACCTCGGCACGTCGGGAGCGCTCGCGGTCGCGCGCACGGCCGAGGCGTACCGGCGCCTCACTTCGGCGTTCGCCGCGCGCGAGGTGGGCAAGCTCTACTTCGCGGTGGTCTACGGAACGCCAGATCCGCCGTGCGGGTCGATCGATGCCAGCATCGCGCGCGACCCGCGGGAGCGCAAGCGCATGACGGCGGCGCGGGCCGAGGCCGGTCGGCCGCGGGGACGGCCCGCGCTCACCCTCTACCGTACCCTGGCGACCCGCGATGGCTTGTCGGCCCTCGAGCTCGACCTGCGTACCGGCCGCACCCATCAAATCCGTGTCCACCTCAAGAGCCGCGGGCTCCCCATCGTCGGCGACCCGATCTATGGCGAGGCGCGCTGGCGAGGCTTCCCGCCCGAGCGTCGGCGCCGGCTCCGCGACTTTCCGCGCCCGGCGCTCCACGCCTGGAGGCTCACCCTTCCCCACCCGGTGACCGGCGACCAGATCGCGGTCGAAGCGCCCATTCCGCCGGATCTCCGGGAGCTGTGGCACGAGATCACGCCGCAGCAGCTGCAGCCGCCGGGCCGCTGAGGCATGGCGCGGCGCGCGGCGCCGAGGGCCGCAACGCCGCCGCGAGGGGCCACCCGCGGCAGCTACCGGCTGCTGGTGAACAGGAGCTCGCCCAGCTCGCGGTAGGGCTTGCCCTGCGACTCAGCCACCGGCCTGCAGGTGAGCGCGCCGGCGTAGGTGTTGACGCCCTTCGCGAATCCCAGGTCGGCGGCCACCGCGCCGGCGAGGCCGCGGTTGGCGAGCGTCAGGATGTAGGGCAGCGTGGCATTGTCGAGCGCGAAGGTGGCGGTTCGCGGCACGGCGCCCGGCATGTTCGCGACGCAGTAGTGGATCACGCCCTCGACCTCGAACACCGGGTCGGAGTGCGTGGTCGGACGGCTGGTCTCGACGCAACCGCCCTGATCGACCGCGACGTCGACGATCACCGAGCGATCCTTCATGCCCTTGAGCATCTGGCGCGTGATCAGCTTCGGTGCCGAGCCGCCGGGGATGAGCACCGCGCCGATCACGATATCGGCCCGTCGCATCGCGGCGACCAGGTTGTGGTGGTTGCTCGCCAGCGTCGTCACCTCGCCGTGGAAGAGATCGTCGAACATGCGCAGGCGGTCCAGGTTGGTGTCGAGCACGGCGACGCGGGCACCGAGCCCGACCGCTACCTTGGCCGCGTTCCAGCCCACGACTCCACCGCCGACGATGGCGACGTCGCCGGGTGGCACGCCGGGAACGCCCGAGAGGAGAGCGCCGCGCCCGCCGAAGTTGCGCTGTAGGTAGAAGCTTCCGACCATGACCGCCATGCGCCCCGCGATCTCCGACATCGGCGTCAGCAGCGGCAGTCGCCCGTTGCGATCCTCGATCGTCTCGTACGCGATGCCGGTGATGTGCTTCTCGAGCAGGACGTCGGTGAGCCCGGGAAGCGGCGCGAGGTGGAGGAAGGTGAAGACGATCTGTCCGGGGCGCAGCAGGTCGTACTCGGAGGGCAGGGGCTCCTTGACCTTGACCACCAGCTCGGACTCACCATAAATGGCTCGAGCCTCCCCAGTGAGGCGCGCCCCCGCCTCCGAGTAGTCGCGGTCGGTGATGCCGCTGCCGACCCCGGCCCCGCATTCGACCACCACGTCGTGCCCAGCCTCGCGCAGCACGTGCACGGCGGCGGGATGGAGCCCGACGCGGAACTCCTGGTCCTTGATCTCCCTGGGGACGCCGATCCTCATGATGTCCGATTCGGCGGAACGGCCAGCGCATGCAGGCGCGCGGTGTCAGGAACGCGGCGCGCCGGAAGTGAAGGTGGAGCGGGCAACGGGACTCGAACCCGCGACATCAAGCTTGGGAAGCTTGCACTCTACCAACTGAGTTATGCCCGCCCGGTGCGTCTGAGCGTCGCAATCTAGTGTACCGCCGGAGGCCGGTCAAGGGATGGCCGGCGCGATCCGGTGGCCGCTCGCACGCCCGTTCCTCCCGCTCGCGCAAGCTCACCCGGGGGCTTGCCTTGACCGGGCAGGCCGGTATACTGATCGGCGTGAAGGGCACCGCGCCACACCCGCCGCTCTACTTCTTTCCCGATCAGGACTTGACCGACACGCAGCTGCGATCGATCCTGTCCGGGGACGATCGCTCGCGGCGTGCCTGGGCGATCTCGTACCTACTGCGGTACGCGCAGTGGGACGACATCTGGGCGTACGTGAGCCGCGACGAGGTTCGCGAGATCTTCGCCGAGCTCGACCTGCCCGACACCCTCAGGGTCGCGTGGGGTCGCATGCTCAAGGTCGAAGCACCGGTCGGCTGATCGGGCTGCGGTTCCTCGACGCCGCCCGCTCACCTGCGGTCACCCATCACCAGATCGCCGAGCCCACCCAAGAGCGAGCCTTCACCCTTGCGGTTGCCGCCGGCCTGGGGCGCCGCCGCCCACACCCGGCTCTCCAGTCGGCTGAACGGCAGAGACTGCATCCACACCTTCCCGGGGCCGGTGAGCGCGGCGTAGAACAGCCCTTCCCCGCCGAACAGCGCGGTCTTGATGCCGCTCACCATCTGCACGTCGTACCGCACGGTGGTCTCGAACGCCACCAGGCAGCCGGTGTCGAGCCGCAGCGTCTCGCCGGCGTGCAGCGTCCTCTCGACCACGGTGCCGCCGGCATGGACGAACGCCAGTCCGTCGCCGTCGAGCCGCTGCAGGATGAACCCCTCGCCGCCGAAGAGACCCGCCGCGATCCGGCGCTGGAACGCGATCCCGACGCCGACCCCCTTCGCCGCGCACAGGAACGCGTCCTTCTGGCACAGGATCGAGCCGCCGTGCCGCCGCAGGTCGAGCGGGACGATCGCTCCGGGATAGGGCGCCGCGAACGCGACCTGCTGGCGCTCCGAGCCCCCGTTACCGAATACCGTCAGGAACAGCGACTCCCCGGTGAGGACGCGCTTGCCCGCTTGCAGCAGCGATCCGATGAAGCCTCCACCCCCCTGCCCACTGCCGTCGCCAAAGATGGTCTCCACCTGGATGGCGGGATCCATGAACATGAAGCTGCCCGCCTCCGCGATGCACGCCTCGCCCGGATCGAGCGTGATCTGCACGAACTGCATCTCCTGCCCGACGACTTCGTAGTCGATCTCGTGCGCGGCGGTGCGCGGTGGCGGCGGCGGCGGCGACACGCTCGCGCCGAGCGCGGATGAGAACGGCGGACGTGCCGCGATCGGCTCCCAGTCGGCCATGCCGTGCGTGAAGACGTGGGCGCTGCGCCCGAGCTGTCCCCTGCGGATCCGATCCAGCACCTCCTGCTCGGAGAACGGTCCCTGCTGCCTACCCTCGACGGCGACGAACCACTCGCTCATGAACGGGCTCCTTGCGTCGGCTGAAAGGGCGGAACGGGGGGCGGCCCGCCCTGGTCATGGTCGAACCGGACCTGCCGCAGGCTCGAACACCACCTCGAAGAGGCGAGGCCACAGCTTGCCGGTCAGGAAGAACGTCTCGGTATCGGCGTTGTATGCGATTCCGTTGAGCACTTCGGCGCCGCCGGCGCGCTCACGGGGGGTGAGGAGATCCGAGGCGTCGATCAGCGCGGCGACCTGCCCGCTGGCCGGATCGATGCGTGCGATCTGGTCGCTGCCGTAGAGGTTGGCGTAGACCCAGCCCTCGGCGCACTCGAGCTCGTTGAGGTTGGCCAACGGCACCGTGCCGGTGCGCACCACCACGCTGCCTGAAGGATCGAAGCTCTCCGGATCGCGCAGCGTCAGCGTGTCGCTGCCGTCGCTCATGATCAGCCGCTGGCCGTCCCAGCACAACCCCCATCCCTCGCCTTCGTAGCTGCGGCGGTCGATCTCCTCGAGCGTGGCTCGATCGCGATAGAGCGCGACGCCCTCGCGCCAGGTGATCTGGATCACGCGCTCCCCCACCACCGCCAGACCCTCGGCGAACATGTGGCCGGGGAGGCGCTGCTCAACGAGCGGATGGTCGCTTCCTGGCCGCCACCTCCGCACGAAGGACTGGCCGTATCCTCCACTGCTCTCGAGCAACGCGCCGGCATCCCACACCAGCCCCTGGGTGTAGGCCGCGGTGTCGTGCGGGAACGAGGCCAGCACCCGCACGCGCAGGCGCTCGGGGGCGGGTCTCTCCGCGCGGAGCCGGGACGTCGCTGCGGCAACCCCGGCCGGTCCCGCCGCCCCGCCGCGGCCGTTCGCGGTGAGCGCCGCATAACCCAGGATGGCCGCGGCGGCGACGCCGAGCAGGACCAACGCTCGCGCCAACGATGCTCGCCGCGCGCGTGCCGTCTGTCGAGGGGGAGAGCTGGTGCGAGTGGCCAAGGCCGGTTTGGACGTTAGCACGCCGGTCAGCGATCCCGCCGGGGGCGCTGGCGTGCCCGCGCGAGCGCCTCGACCGGCGGCTGCCCCAGGCGAGTCGCGGTGGCGGCACCGACGGCCCAGGCGGCATAGGCCCAGGCCAGCGCCAGGGTGGAGGCGAGCACGAAGCCGAGCCAGGTCGCGGTGCTCGCGGAGCCGGCGAGGCCGCTCGCGATCACGAATGCGTCGTCGCCGACCAGCGCCGCCCGAGCGCCGGCGCTCGACCACGGCGCGAGCTGCACCGCGTAGAGCGAACCGATCTCGTAGGCGTCGCCGGTCAGCGACAGGAAGGGACCGGTCGCCGCCACCAGCGCGGCCCCAAAGACGAGGCCCGAGCCGCACCGCGCTCCCCGTCGCATCCACCACACGCCCGGGAAGATGGTCAGCACGAAAGGCAGACCGGTGGTCATCAGGTGGACCACGTCGCTTCCGCCGGTGTCGAAGCCGGCCAGGCGGCCCGCGTAGTCGCCGCCCGCCTCGACGAAGTGCAGCCAGCGCTCGAGCAGGGCGCCGCCGTAGAGAGGATCCAGCTCCAGGCGCCAGACCCGGCCGCCGCCGAGCTCGCAGCCGAAGGCGTGCAGGAGCTCGTGGATCGGGACGTAGATCCACCATCCGATCGCGAGCCCGGCAAAGCAGCGCAGTAGACCGGTCACGCCAGGCACCAGGCAGCGCTCGAGCCCGTAGAGGATCTCCGTGAACGGTCGTACCAGGAGCGCGACGAGCGGACGCACAGGCACCTCCGAGCGCGGCGCAGCCTAGCACCTGTGCTCCGGCACCGGCGCGCCGGCGCGGGGTGCGCGACCTCGGCGAACCCCCACCAGCGCCCGCTCGGGACGAAGCGCCGCGCGCGGCGCCCGCCACCAGGTCGAGTGCTCCGGGGTCAGGAGGGAGTGGAGAGGGGAATCGTGATCCGCACCGAGAGGCCTCCGTCGACGCGGTTGGCGGCGGAGATGGTGCCGCCGTGCACCTCGACGATGCGGCGCGCGATCGGCAGGCCGAGGCCGGTTCCGGCGTCATAGGTCGAGAAGTAGGGCTCGAAGATGCGGGTCATGTCCTCGGCCCGCACTCCGGGGCCGCGATCCGAGACCTCGATCGCCACCGCGCCGTCGTCGGCGTCGACGCGCACCTCGACTGTGCCCCGGTCGCGGCTCGCGCGCACCGCGTTCTCGAGCAGGTTGCGCAGCGCTCTCGCCAAGAGCTTCTCGTCGAAGCGGGCCGGTGCCTCCTCGACGGCGCTCTCGAACACGATTCCGACGCCGGGCGGCGGCGCCGCCTGATAGGCGCCGGTGACCGATCGCGCCAGGGCGACCAGGTCCCCGGGGCGCAGATCCATGTGCGGCACGCGACTGTAGGTCGAGAACTCGCTCGCGATCGCGCGCAGCTCCTCGACCTGCAGCAGGATGTTGCGCGTGCAGCGCTCGAAGACCTCGCGGAAGCGCTCGGGATCGGACGCGAATACCTGCTGCATGTGCTCGGTCGAGAGTCGGATCGGCGTGAGCGGATTCTTGACCTCGTGCGCGATGATGCGCGCCATCTCCGCCCAAGCCTCGAGCCGCTGCGCGCGCAGGATCTCGGTGACGTCCTCGACCACCAGCAGCGCCGCCGGATCTCCGCCGCCGGGCACCGGCACCCAGACCACGCTCCACTCGCGGTCCTCGGCGCCGGCCGAGCGCAGGCGCCGGTGGATCGGCGCCACCGCGCCGCGCGCCTCGCCCAGGAAGCCCTCGAGCCCCTCGATCGGGGCGGCGGCCGCGACGTCGACGATGGGCACCCCGACCTCGGCTCGAAGCAGCGTGGCGGCGACCTGGTTGTGCATGATCACCCGCCGGTCGTGATCGACCGAGACCACCGCCGCAGTGATGCTCTCCACCATCTTCTCGACCACCTGCTTCTCGCGCAGCAGTGCGGCGCGGCTCTGGGCGACCCGCCGCGCCATCTCGTCGATCGCCGCCACCAGGGTCCGCAGCTCGGGCTCGGTCGGGCGCAAACCGAGCGAGGTGGCGCCTCGGGCGATGCGGCCGGTGCCCTCGACGATCTCCATGACCGGTCGCGTGAACCCGGCCGCCAGGCGCGCGCCGACCGCGAGCACCAGGAGCAGCAGCGCGACGGTGACAACGACCACCCGGCGGACGAGGCGCGCGAGCTCGCCGCTCACCTCCTCCTCCTGCGCCAACAGGGGCGTCGACAGGTAGAACCGCCGATCGAGCGGCGCGTCGGGCTCGCCGATGTCCAGCGGTGCGTAGAGCTCGAGGTAGGTGCGTCCGGCGGCGCTCCGGGTGCGCGCGGCCAGCGCGTCCTGGCGCAGGGCGAGCTCGGAGAACACGTCGCCCGGGATCCGGGTCGGCAGCAGGCCGGCGGTGAAGAGCTCGGGGCGGCTCGACGCGAACGACTGCGATCCCCAGTACACGTTCACCTCGCGGTCGACCACCTGCGCCAGCCAGTCGAGCACCTCCTGCTCGAGCACGGTGCGGATGCCGAACCCGGGCTCGATCGCGAGGAGGTAGTCGCTCAGGACCCGCTGCGAGACGACGAGCGCGACCTCCGCCGCCTTCCGATGCTCGGCCTCGAGTCGGTCGTCGAGCGCTCGGAACAGGACCGCGTCGAGGAGCAGGAGCGGCAGGACGATCAGCACGGTGAGGATGAGGATGAGACGGCGCGAGTACGAGCGCAGCGCGCTCTTCACCCGTCCGCGGAACGCATCGTCGCCGAGGACGAGCAGCAGCCCGAACCCCGCCAGCGCGCCGGCCGCGAGCAGCGTGCCCACCGCGTGGATCCCGACTCGCTCGAGCCCGCGCAGGGCGGTGAGCCGCGGCAGATAGACGGTGTACGTGACGTCGTCGCGCCGCGCCGACCAGTACCAGGCGCGTCCCTCCGGCGTGTCCGCCACGCCGCGCTGGCCGCTCTCGGGAACGGTCCGTCTTGCCCAGGGCAGGAGGAGAGCGCGCTCGCCGGCGTGCACGGCGAGGGCCGCCCCGCCCGCGAGCCCGGTGGCCTCGACGGCGGGGTCGCCGCGCAGGAGGTCCACCACGAGCTCGCCCGGCGACACCCCCTCGACCGGAGCGGCGAGCGGCACGATCCAGAACCGGGCCGTGCTCGGTCCCCGCGGAGCATCGAGCGTGGCGGAGCCACGGGTCCAGCGGGCGGCGCGGACGCCTGCCGGCGGGAGCGACTCGGGATCGATCTCGCCCTCACGGATCGCCAGTCCGTACGAGAACAGCGACGGCTCGGCCGCGTCCGACTCGATCTCGACCGCCGACGCCACGTCCCGTCGCGCCAGCGGCGAGCCTTGCCACAGCGCGACCGCGAGGTCCTGGCGGGCGTCCGGCGTGGTGGGCACGGCGGCGATCTTCCGCGCCCGCGGCGAGGCGAGATAGCTCTTCATCTGGTCGGCGAGCTGCGCCCCGCGCGTCTCGAGCGCCGGCTCCGCGATGGCCACGAGGTCGCGCTCCCAACGCGCGCGAAGCGTGCGGCGATATGAGAGCTCCCACGAAACGGCGGCGAGCAGACAGGCAACCACGACGATCGTCATCCATCGTCCGGTGGAGCCGCCGCCGCGACGCCCGAGCGCGACGATCGCCGTCGCGCCACCGGCCAGGAGGAGGGCCACGGCCGCCGCGGTGTGATCGCTCGCGGCGCCAGCGCCGAGCAGCAGCGCGAGCGAGGCCGCGAGGAGCCCTTCGAGCGGCGCGCGCCGGCCGGCACTTGCCGAGAGGGGCGGCCGATGCGGCGGCACCAGCACCGCGAGCCCGAGCACCGCCACCGCGGTCCGCAGCGCGAGGCCGGCGCCGCCCACCGCGAGACGCTCTCCGAGGTCGGGCGCGGAGGTCAGGAGCAGAGCGCACCAGGCGGCCCCGAGCGGGAGGCCGGCGCCGGCGATCGCGCGCGGCCAGGTCGGGGCGCCGGGCGCCCCTGCCGCCCGCACCGCCAACCAGACTGCGGCCACGACGGCGACGGCGGCGAGAATCGCGAGGGGGAGAAGGGTCGCGCCGCCGGCGCGCGCGAGCGTCGCCACACCGGCGACCGCGATCACGCCGGGCACGAGCGCTGCGCGCGGACCGCCGGAGCGGACGGCGGCGCGGCCGCGCTCGAGCGCCACGGCGAACAGGGCGACTCCCAGCGCCACGGCCGCCCAGGTGCGCGATCGAGCGGTGGCGTCGGCGTCGGGATCGCGTTGCACGCGCAACCCAAACCCCCGCCCCGAGCGCAGGAGCGCAGAGCCGCCCGCCGCCGCGGCATCGTCGCTCTCGATCCACCAACGGTAGTCGCGCGCGTCGAGAGTCGGCCCCGGGGAGAATGGCAGGCGATCTCGCGGGAAGCTGCGCCCGGACAGGACCCACCACGAGGCCTGCCCCCGCTCGCCCACCTGCCGCAGGGTGTAGATCGTGGTCGCGGTGTAGCTCGATACGAAGCCGGTCTCCTCGCGTCGGCGTGCCAGCGGATCGACGTCGTGCAGGAGACCTTCGCCCGCCCATGCCACCGCTTCTCCATCTTGATCGAACAGCAGGTAGCTCCGGCGCGGGTCGCTCCGCCCCACCAGCGCGTCGAGCCGGTCGAACGCCTCGACGCGGAGCGGCGCGGCCGCCACCGGTCTCACCGCCTCGACCGCGCGGTCGGCGCCCTGCTCGAGCTCCTCGACCAAGCGGGCGAGCCGGTGCTCGCCGAGGCGTGCCCACACCGCGCTGGAGTCGAACCTCGCCATTGCCGCCCCGGTCGCGACCAGCCCCGCCGCGACCAGCAGGCCGGAGGCAAGCATCGCCTTTTCGCGGCGAGGCAGGCGCGTCGCGAGCACGGCGAGCCCGAGGCCACCGAC
The DNA here is from genome assembly GCA_035544635.1 of Thermoanaerobaculia bacterium. Lineage (GTDB taxonomy): Bacteria > Acidobacteriota > Thermoanaerobaculia > Multivoradales > Multivoraceae > DATAFT01. The sequence goes on along the minus strand of DATKDQ010000245.1, from coordinate 16,107 downwards.
CGCGACGGCGGCGATGAGCGGATCGGTCGGGAGGAGGAGGAGGAGAGTGGCGGCGAGGGAGAAGTGCGGGAGCGGATCCCTCAACCCTCACCTCGGATGCCGTAGCGTCTCATCTTCATGGCCAGGCCGTTGCGCGAGAGGCCGAGCAGGCGGGACGCCTCGGATTTGTTGTTCTGGCTCCGCCGCAGCGCCTCGCGAATGGCGACCTTCTCGCAGGTCGCGACCAGACGCTCGAGCTGGAGGTCGGACTGGTCGTCGATCCGCGGCATCGCGCCGAGCGACGACAGTCGCACCTCGGTGGGCAGCAGTTCGACGTCGACCGGCTGGCCCGAGGGGCACAGATACACCATCTGTCGCGTCAGGTTCTCGAGCTCGCGCAGGTTCCCGGGGAAGTCGTAGGACGCGAGCGCGGACATCGCCTTGACGGTGATGCCTGCCACGCGCTTGCCGGTCTCGTGGCAGAAGCGGTTGATGTAGCCCTGGATCAGCAGCGGCAGGTCCTCGCGGCGCTCGCGCAGCGGCGGCGCATCGATCACGAACTGGGAGAGCAGGTACGCCAGGTCGACGCGAAAGCGGTCTTCGGCTACGCTCTTCTCGAGCGGCTCCTGGGCGCTCACCAGGATGCGCACGTCGGCCTTGCGCACCAGCGAGGTCGCCACATCTTCCAGCTCCCCGGTGCGCAGGAAGCGCACCAGACGGGCCTGGAGGTCGAGGCTCAGGTTCTCGGGCTCTTCCAGGAACAGGCTGCCGCCGTCGGCGAGCATGATCTTGCTCTCGCGGCGCAGCGGACCCTCGCGCCCGGGCACCTGCGCGCCGAACAGATCGGCCTCGACCTGGCGGTGCTCGGCACCGCTGCAGTTCACCACCACGAACGGCCCCTCGCGCCGCCGGCTCGAGAGGTGGAGCGTGCGCGCCAACAGCTCGCGGCCCGAGCCGGGCTCACCGCGGAACAGGACGTGGACCTCGGGGTCCGCGATCGAGCGCAGGGTCTCCATCACCTGCTGCATGACGCGCGATTCGCCCACCACCAGGCCGGGTGCCATCACCAGGTCGCGCCGCAGGCCGGTGCCGGGCAGGATGGGCTCGTAGCGCCCGACGTGGTGGACCAGACCCTGGATCAACAGATCGGAGAGCGCCTGAAACGCCGGTGTGACCGACCACTTCCCCTGCCGGAAGTGAGGCAGAGCGCACACCACGCTGTACGAGCGATCCATGGCGTGGAGCGAGCTCGAGTAGACCAGCGTGGGGCGGTGGCCGAGCCGGCCCTCGAACAGACGCGACTTCCCGCCGCCGTCCTCGCGCGACGCGACCGCCTGCTGGAGCAGATCTCCGGCGCAGGTGAGCCAGGACGGGTCGGTGGTGGCGACGAACTTGATGCCCGGATTGCGGGGCTCACCGCCGTGGCAGAGGAAGAGCACGCCACCTCCGAAGTCCAGCAGCACGCTCTTGACCAGCGACTCCAGCGTGACGCGGCTCTCGGTGTCGGTGAGCACCCACTGGCTGATCGCGGCCAGGTGCTCGGTCATGAGCTCGGGCGTGATGATGGGAGCGGGGAGCGTGGTGGCCGCCGCGGAGCTGCCGTCGTCGCTGGCGACCGGTGTGGGGCTCACGTCCTCGACCAGGAGCGTGATCCCCCCGAGGCGCACCTCGTCCAGCGCTTCCAGGCGCGCCTGCCGGACGCGCCGGCCGTTGACCAGAATGCCGCGTCGGGTGCCGAGATCCTCGATCAGGAGCTCGTCCCCCTCGCGGCGGATGCGCGCGTGCCGCTTGCTCACGCCGGTGAACGGGAGATAGATGTCGCACTCCGGCTCGCTCCCGACCAGGAGGTCCGAGGCGGCGACCGGGAAGCGTTGCACGCCGTTCTTGGCGTAGGCGATCAGCCGATACATCGTGGGGATCTTAGCGTGGCGGCGCCGTGGAAGCTTCCCCCGGGGCCACCGCCGGCCGGAGAGGGCCCGGGAAGGGCACGAACCCCTCTGTTATCGTGCCGCGCGATGTGCGACCTGTTCCTGCGCGCCTGCCGCGGCGAAGCGGTGCCGCGCCCGCCGGTGTGGCTCATGCGGCAGGCCGGGAGGTACCTGCCGGAGTACCGGCGTATCCGTGAGCGCACCACGTTCCTCGATCTGTGCAGGACCCCGGAGCTGGCGGCGGAGGTCACCGTCCAGCCGGTCGACATCCTGGGCGTGGATGCGGCGATCGTGTTCGCCGACATCCTGCTCGTGCTCGACGCCATGGGCGCCGCGCTGTGCTTCGAGCCCGGCGACGGCCCGCGCTTCGCCGATCCGGTCCGATCCGCCGCGGACGTCGATCGGCTGGAGCGCCCCGACGTCGCCGCCACACTGGGCTACGTCTTCTCCACCGTGCGCCAGGTGCGCCGCCATCTCGACGGCCGGGTGCCGGTGATCGGGTTCGCCGGCAGTCCGTGGACGCTCGCGGCCTACCTGGTCGAGGGCGGAGCGTCGACCTCGTTCGCGCACCTGCTCGCCTGGAGCTACGCCGATCCCGGCGGGCTGCGCCGCCTGCTCGACCGCATCGCGGACACCACGATCGAGTACCTGCGGGGCCAGATCGACGCCGGGGCCCAGGCGGTGCAGCTGTTCGACACCTGGGGCGGCCTCCTCGGCGCGGCGCGCTGGGAGGCCCTGGCGCGGCCGTCGCTCGAGCGCATCCTCGAAGGGCTGCCGGCGGGCGTGCCGAGGATCGTGTACGCGCGTGACGGCTCGCATCTGCTCGAGACGCTCGGGCGCCTGCCGGTCGAGGTGCTGTCGGTCGACTGGCGCGTACCGATCGCCGAGGCGCGACGCCGCAGCGGAGGCGGCAAGACCCTCCAGGGCAACCTCGATCCGTGCGCGCTGCTCGCTCCGATCGCGTCGATTCGCGAGGAGACCGCCCGCCTTCTCGCCGACGGCTCCGGCGGCCCCCACATCGTCAACCTCGGGCACGGGATCCTGCCCCAGACGCCGGTCGAGCATGCGCGCGCTTTCGTCGCGTTCGCCCAGGGCCGGGAGCCTCCGGAACGTGCTGGATAGCACGTTCCTCCGGCTCGTTGCTGTTTGGCGCCGAGGACGGCGCTGGCGCTTCGCGCCCGCACAGATGCGCCGCTGTTAGTCGCTTCTATCCGAGTCCACAGGCGCGGCGGACGGCATCCTCGATCCGGCGGACGACCTCGTCGGCGTCGAGATCCGAGGTGTCCACCACCTGATAGCTGTCATCGAGGCGCAGCGGCGAGAGCGATCGTTCGCGATCGCGCCGGTCGCGCTCGCCGATCTCGGAGACCACCTCCGCCAGCTCAGCTTCCGGACGCGTCCGCCGGATGTCGCGCAGGCGCCGTTGCGCGCGCACCTCGAGCCGGGCGTCGAGGAAGAACTTGTGTGGGGTCTCCGGAAACACCACCGAGCCGATGTCGCGGCCTTCGACCACGGCGCCCGCCGGTGGCACCGCCGAGCGCTGCACGGCGGTGAGCCGGCGGCGCACCGCAGCCTGAGCGGCGATGCGCGACGCGGCGCGAGCCACCGCCGGCTGGCGCAGCTCCTCGCTCACGCGCTCGCCGTCGATCCGGATCTCGATGTCCGCGCCGGGCGCGCTCTGGATCTCGAGACGCGTCCGCTCCAGCAGCCGCTCCACCGCGGCCGCGTCGTCGGGATCGACTCCGGCGCCGAGCACCTGGAGCGCGATCGCTCGATAGAGCGCTCCGCTGTCGAGGTAGGCCACGCCGAGGCGCGTCGCCAGGAGACGCGCGACCGTGCTCTTGCCGACGCCCGACGGGCCATCGATCGCCACCACGCGCAGCGCCGTCCTCCCTGCCCGCCGCGGCTGGCCACCACTCGCCGCGAGCCGAGCGCTCAAGTCGAGGACTCCCGCAACCTGCGCACCTCATCCTCCGTCAGCTCGCGGACGGCGCCGACGGGGAGGCGTGGGTCGCGCACCGGGCCGATCGCGATGCGGCGCAGCTTCTGCACCGGGTGGCCGATGCGCTGGAACATGTCGCGGATCTGACGCGTGCGTCCCTCGGCGAGGCGCACCACCCACCAGCTGTTGCCGGCGGAGCCGGTCGGACGCTCGACTCCAGGGCGATCGCCGGCCGGCACTCCGCGTCCGTCGTCGCGCGAGAGTCTGGCAGAGCCTCGCCCGCGCTCGGCCCGGCGACCGCTCGGGGGCCCCCGGCGCGCAGCGCGGCTCGAGGGCGCCCGGTCGCCGGGACGTCGCCGGCGTCCCCCCGGCCGTGGGCGGATCTCGCTCGGCGCAGTGCGACGGCCGTCGAGCGGGATGCCGCGGCGCAGGCGGTCGAGTGAAGGCTCGTCGGGGACCCCCTTGACCTTCACCTCGTAGGTCTTCATGCAACCGTGGCGGGGATGGGCCACCCGTTGACTGAGCTCACCGTCGTCGGTGAGCAGCAACAGGCCCTCGGTGTCGTAGTCGAGGCGGCCTACGGGACGGAGGCCGCGGCGCAGTCGCTCCGGCACCAGATCGAGCACCGTGGGCCGGCCCTCGGGATCGCGCACCGTGGTCACGAAGCCACGCGGCTTGTTGAGCAGGACGTAGCGGTGCCGTTCCGGCGGACGGATGCGCTTTCCCGCGACCTTGATCGAGTCGTGGCCGGGGTCCGCCCTGTCTCCGAGCGTCGCGACCCGGCCGTTGATCGTGACCTGTCCGGCGCGGATCAGGTCCTCGCAGGCGCGTCGAGAGCCGAGGCCGGCCTGCGCCAGGATCTTCTGTACGCGCTCCGCGGTGCGCCGCTCCGGTCTCGGCTGCCGCGCGCCGTCGCGCGGCGGCCGCTTCGGTCGACGCTGCCGCTCGCCTCCGGCCCCGCGCCCGGGCTCCTCGGGTGCGCGGCCCCGCCCCGAGCGCTCGGAAGGCGTCACGTTCCCTCCGGCGGGTCTCCGTCGTCGCGCTCGGCTTCGGTCCACACCTCGACCGCGGCGCCGTCTTCCCAGGTCTCCTCGCCGGCGGTTGCCGGCGTCGTGTCGCCGCGCCGGACCGCGTCGCCGGCACCTTCGTTCGGGTGGCCCGGCGGCGCCCAGAACACCTCGGCCGCTCTCTCGTCGGCCTCTTTCTCCTCCGCTTCTTCACTGGGGAAGAGATCCGCCTGCTCCGCCGTGTCGCCGGAGTCCCGCTCCGCGTGGGAGGCGAGCATCTGCTCCAGCTCTTCGAGCGGCGGCAGGTCCTGCAGCCGGTTGAGCCCGAAGCGGATGAGGAACTCCCTCGAAGTGCAGTACAGGAAGGGCTTGCCTACGACCTCCTTGCGGCCGGCGATCCGCACCAGGCGGTGGTCGAGCAGCGTCTTGAGGACGCCGGCCGGGGAGACGCCGCGCAGCTCCTGGATCTCGGGCGCCGTGATCGGCTGGCGGTAGGCGACAATCGCGAGGGTCTCGAGCGCGGCCATCGACAGCTTGGTGCGCCCGGAGACTTGAAAGTACTTGCGCAGATAGCCCTGGAGCGCCGGCCGCGTCACCAGGCGCACACCGCCCGCCGCGAAGTCCGCCACCAGCCCCTGCGCCGCCTCGCCTGGATACCGGGCGATCACCGCCGCCAGCGCCGCTTCCACCGCCTCGCGCTCGTCCTCCGCGAAGAGGGCGTGGAGCTTCTCGCTCGTGACCGGCTCGGTCGCGACGAAGAGGATCGCTTCGATGGCGGCTTCGAGCTCTTCGCGCGAGGTCATCTGTAGAGCGTATCCAGATCCTGCGGCTGGAGCTCCCTGGTGGTGCGATACAGCAGAATCGCGCCGCGCGCGCTCTGGTGCACCCGCACCAGCTGGAGGCGCGCCAGCTCGAGCACGGCGAGGAACGCCGAGATCGCCTCGGCGCGGCAGGAGAGCGAGAGCAGGTCGTCGAGCAGATCGAACGACTGCCCGGCCTGGGCGCGGGCCAGGATGCGCTCTACCTGCGCGCGGACCGGGTACGACTCGCCGCGGTAATGAAGCGGCTCGGGATGCTCGCGGGCGTGCCGCGCCAGGGCGTCCCGCAGCACCACCAGCAGGTCGTAGAGCGAGATCTCCTCGAGGTCGAGCTCGGCCTCCTCGCCTGCGAGCAGGTCGCCGGAACCGGTCTCGCGCGCCCACATCGCGCGGCGCACGCTGTCGGTCTCGGCCAACGTGTGCGCGACCTGCTTCAGCCGCTCGTACTCGAGCAGCCGCCGTACCAGCTCCTGGCGCGGGTCGTTCTCTCCCCCGAGCTCGCTCTCGGTGCGCGGGAGGAGCATGCGGGACTTGAGCTGGATCAGGAGCGCCGCCTCGTAGATGTACTCGCCGGCGATGTCGAGGTCGAGCTCCTCCATGAGCGCGAGGTACTCGTGGAACTGATCGCACACCAGAGCCACCGGGATGTCGGTGAGCGAGACCTGGTTGACCTTGATCAGCTCGAGCAGGAGAGCGAGCGGTCCTTCGAATACGGGAAGCGAGACCCGCCAGGCGGCAGGAAGCCTCGAGACTCGGGGCGTGGTGGAGGAGACCGTCACGCTGCTATGCCAGGCGCTGGTTGATCTCGTGCATCAGACGCTCGTTGGCGAGCAGAACCTGGCCCTCAAGCAGCAGCGTCCACACCTGCACCGCGAGTGTGACGTAGAACAGCGCCTCGTGGATCCAGCCCGGCACCGCGCCGGCGACGTAGCCGCCGCCCAGCACGAAGGTGGCGATCGCCAGCCCCATGGCCAGCAGGAGCCAGGGGTAGGTGCGGCTCTTGAAGCCCTTGGTCCGCTCGGCCAGCTCCGCTTCGAGTCGGTGCTCGGCGACCGCCTCCTTGATCGCCTTGCCGGTGCCGATCAGGTAGAACATCACCCAGCAGTGCGAGAACAGGAGGAGCAGGCAGGCCACCAGGCCGAGCAGCAGGTGGGGCGTCAACGCCTGCAGCGTGTCCCCCAACAGGTAGCCGATCACGCCGTTGGCGACGAATCCGACCGTCGCCAGCCAGCCGACGATCAACAGCGCCCTGCCCATCATTTCGCGGCATCCCCCGCTGGCGAGCCGCAACCACCGACGCGAGGGGCGCCGGCCGCCAGCGCGCGAGAGTCTACCCTCCCGTCAGGCGGCGCGCATCCCGTTCGCCGAGCCCGTTCTCCAGGCGCGCGAGAAAGCGCGACCAGGCCGGATCGGAAGGCGGACCCACGATCGCGCGGGCGTCCTCGCGCGCCTTCTCGAGCCACTCGAGATCGCGGTCGAGTCGAGCGGCGCGCAGGCGCGGCAGACCCGACTGCCGGAAGCCTTCCAGGTCGCCGGGCCCGCGCTCGGCGAGGTCGGCCTCGGCGATCTGGAAGCCATCGAGCGTCGAGGCGAAGATGCCGAGCCGGCGCTTTGCCTCGGGCGTGAGCGCGCCATGCAGCGCCACACAGTGGGACTCGCCGGGTCCGCGGCCGATTCGGCCACGGAGCTGGTGGAGCTGCGCGAGCCCGAAGCGCTCGGCGCTCTCGATCACCAGGAAGGTGGCGGCGGCGACGTCGACGCCGACCTCGATCACCGAGGTGGCGATCAGCACGCGGAGCTCTCCGCTGGTGAAGCCGTGCATCGCCGCCGTGCGCGCGTCGCGGTCGAGGCGACCGTGGACGAACGCGCTGGGCACTCCGTCGAGCCACCGCCGGACCTCCTCCCCCTCGCGTTCGAGCGCGGCGGCGCCGATCTCGGCCGAAGCCTCGATCAGCGGCAGCACGATGTAGGCCTGGCCTCCCTGCTCGAGCCGCCGCCGCAGGGCGGCATACACCTTGGCGCGGCGCGACCGCGGCAGCACCGAGGTGCGCACCTCACCGCGGCCGGGCGGCATCTGATCGATCAGCGAGACGTCGAGGTCGCCGTAGAGCGTCAGGGCGAGCGACCGCGGAATCGGCGTCGCGCTCATCACCAGGAGATCGGGCAGCGCCCCCTTGGCGAGCAGCGCCTGGCGCTGGCTCACGCCGAAACGGTGCTGTTCGTCGATCACGGCGACGCCGAGGCGTCGAAACTCGACTCCGCGCTCGAGCAGCGCGTGGGTGCCGATGGCGAGCGCTACCTCGCCGGTGCGTAGGGCGCCGAGCGCTCTGCGACTCGACGCGGTGACGAGCTCGACGCGGTGGCTCGCGCCGAGCACGCCGCGCAGGCGCTCGAAGTGCTGCTCGGCGAGGAGCTCGGTGGGCGCCATGTACGCGCCCTGAAGCCCGCTCTCGAGCGCCGCCCCGAGCGCGATCGCCGCCACGATCGTCTTGCCGCAGCCGACGTCGCCCTGCAGCAGGCGCTGCATCGGCCGCGGCTGCTCGAGGTCGGCCAGGATCTGGTCCCGAGCTCGCCGCTGGGACGGCGTGAGGGCGAATGGCGCGATGGCGTCCAGGCGGCGGCGACTCCGCTCGTCGAGCGCGTAGCGCTGCGGCTTGCGCGCCGGTAGTAGGCGGGCTCGGGCGAGCTCGACCCGGGCCCGCAGCTCGAGCAGCTCGCCGTAGACCAGGCGCTGGTGCGCGGGCGTCGTGCCGGCGGCGAGCGCGGCCGGATCGGCGTCCTTACCCGGGCGGTGGAGCGCGGCGAGCGCTCGCGGCAGCGGAGGGAGGCGGTGGCGCCGCAGCACCGCGTCGGGCACCGTCTCCTCGAACCCCCGCTCGAGTTCGATCGCGTCGAGCGCCCGGCCGACGAGCCTGCGCACGCTCGACGGGCTGAGGCCCGGCAACGGGGTGTAGACCGGCACCAGATCTTCGGCCTCCCCCTCGTCCCGAACCGGCTCCCACGATGGGTTGACCAGCTCGATCTGGCCGTCACGGCCTGCCCGCGCGTCACCGTGAAGAATGTACTCGACGTCGGGGAGCACCTGGGTGGTGAGATAAGGCTGGTTGAACCAGACCACCCGGAGCGCCGCTGCACCGGCCTCCAGGGTAGCGACATGGACCCGCAGGCCGCGGCGGCGCGTGAATTGCCGTCGCAATCCCCGCAGTCGTCCGCGGACGGTATGCGTGCCGGGGCCCAGCACCTGCGCAGGACCGACCACCCGGCGGCGATCCTGGTAGCGCGCTGGCAGGTGACGCAGCAGGTCGCCGAGGGTCGCGATGCCGTGCTCGGCGAGCGCAGCGGCGCGCTTGGGCCCGATGCCGGGAAGCGCCGTGAGCGGAGCGCGGACGTCGATCACAGCGGCCGCACGATTTCACAGGCGCCGGCCGAGCCGGCTGCCGTCACTCCCCGACGCGGAACAACAGCTTGACCAGGCCGAAGCGCACGTGATCGCCGTCGACCAACTCGACGGGCACGCCGGTCTCGAGACGGGTCTCGTTGAGGAAGGTGCCGTTCGAGGTGCCGATCTCCTCGCGCAGGAAGAACTTCCGCCCGCGGTGATAGATCTTGGCGTGGGCGCGGCTGGTCGAGCGGTGAGTGTCGGCCGGGCTGAGGTCGATGTCGGGATCGATGCCGGTCACCGGGTCGCACCGCCCGATCGTCGTCTCGCTCCCCACCGACAGGTGGAACACCGTGTCGCCGTTCTCGGTGATCAGCCGGTGCGATCCGGGGGTCTTCTTCGCGGTCGGCCGCGGCTCCGGCTCGTCCGCCCGCGAGGCAGCGCCCAAGGCGGCGGCGCGCAGCGCCATGCGGTCCAGATCGTCCTCCACCTGGCGCAGGCGGGCGGACAACTTGCGCATCATCCGGACCACGATCTCCGGGTTCTCGCGCACCATCTGGTCGAAGGTGCCGCTCGAGACCGCGATCGCGCTCACGTGGCCGAGGGCGCGCGCGGTGGCGTTGCGGGGCATCTCTTCGAGCACCGCCATCTCGCCGAAGAAGTCGCCCTTTTCCAGGATCGCGAGACGGCGCTCCTCGCCGCCGATCATCTTGAAGATCTCGACCCGGCCGCTCTGCAGGATGAACATGTCGGCGCCGGCGTCTCCCTCGGAGAAGATGGTCTCTCCAGGCGCGAACTGGACGACGGGGCTCGGCGGCTTCTTCGCTGTGGTCCTGAAGACCGTCTTCGCCATGGCTCAAACCTCAGGCACGTCGTCGACGACGAGCGTGCCGGTATCGGCGTCGAGGCGAGCCGTCGCTCCGAGCGGAAGCGTCAGGTTGGGGCGGCCATGGCCGCACGGAAGATTCCAGGCCATGATCCGCCGCGCCTCTCCCCCGATCGGCTGCTCGGTCAACCGGCGCCAGACACGAGCGCCGTCCTCGCCACCGAGATCGCCGGCGCACGCGCCGCCGGCGACGCGCTCGGCCTCCCCTAAGTGGCCGAGAATCATGCCCTTGACTCGCCGGACTCTACCTGAGAGCTCCAACTGGGTCAACATGCGGTCGATCCGGTAGAGCGGCTCGTTGGTGTCCTCGAGGAAGAGGAGCGAGCCGTCCAGGCACGGGAACCAGGGGGTGCCGAGGGTCGAGACCAGCATCGCGAGGCACCCGCCCAGAAGCGGCCCCACCATCGTTCGCACGCCAGAGGCGCACTCGCACGGGATCTCCCGCTCGAGCTTCCCCGCCAGCGCGTCCAGCAACGACCGTCGTTCGTCGGCTCCGAGCGGCACCGCCAGGTCGGTCGCCACCATCGGGCCGTGAAAGCACACCAGGCGCAGCCGCGTGACGATCTGCAGCAGGAGCGGCACCACGTCGGAGTAGCCGACGTACGCCTTGGGCGAGGACGCGAGCAGCTCCCAGTCGATCGCCGGCAGGATGCGCAGGACGCCGTGGCCGCCGCGAGCGAAGATGATCGCCTTCACCTCGGGCGCGGCCACCAGCTCGTGGAAGCCGGCCAGCCGCGCCTGGTCGCGGCCGGCGAAGCCCTGCCACTCCTCTCCGAGGTTCGTTGCCGCGCGCACGCGGAACCCGTACTCCTCCAGTCGGCGCACCCCGGCGTCGACCGCCTGGCGGCTCACCGCCGACGACAGCGCGGCGACGCCGACGATGTCGCCGGGCAGGACCGCACGGGGCTTGCGGGGAGATGAGAAGCGCCGCGCCGCGCTCACGCTTCCTCGCGCCGGCCGAGCGGGCACCAGGCCCGGAGCGGACCTCTCGGGTTTCGAGCTCGGGGAAAGAGGGACGGAGAGCCCCGTAAGCCGAATTCTGTTTCCCTGCGCTGGCAGGTAACGGTCATTCCTCTGGGAGCCCTGTTGCCAGGACCCTCGAGCGACCTACCCGGAAGCGTCGCCGTGAGGCGCGTGGGACGAGCGGCCCACTTCCGCTTCCCTATTTGGTCTTGCTCCGCATGGGGTTTGCCGTGCCGCCGCCGTCGCCGGCGGCGCGGTGCGCTCTTACCGCACCGTTTCACCCTTACCGCTCACCCCGAGGGGTGGCGGCGGTCTCCTCTCTGTTGCACTTTCCGTCGCGTCGCCGCGCCTCGCCGTTAGCGAGCATGCTGCTCGTCGGAGTTCGGACTTTCCTCTCCCCGAGGGGAGCGACCGTCTGCGACTCTCCGTCCCGCATACATTGTATGCGAGCGCGGGCTGCCACACAGATCGAGGCGTTTCGAGGAAGGGGGATCGGCCCGATCGCGACGTCGTCTGGTACTCCGCGGGGCGACCGGCGCCGCGGCCCGCCAGTCTCGACCGCGCAGAGCCAGCTACTCCAGGGTGTCGTCGCCGTCGGTCTTCGACGCGACGTCGCCGGTGCTCCTGCCGCGGCGAAAGAGGTTTCTGAAGGTCGAGAACATGCCCCCGTCGGAGCCACCCGCGCGGCCGCCGAGGCTCTTCGGGCTCTTCGGGTTCTCGAACCGATCGAGCGCTCGGCGCAGCTTCTCGTCGCCCGGACGCAGCTCGAGCGCAGCGCGGTACTGGACGCCGGCCTGCTTGCGGTCGCCGAGCTCCTCGAGCACCTGCGCGAAGGCGAGTCGCAGATCGGGGTCGTCGGGACGGCAGCGGAGGGCGTCGCGATAGCTCGCGACCGCGCCCGCCTTCCACTGCGGGTTGCGGCGCTGCACGTCGCCGAGGAGCTTGTAGTACTCGGCCTGAGGGTCGAGCTGGACCGCCTGCTGCATCAGCTCGATCACCGGTTGGAACTCCTGCGCGAGAGCCATGCGCCGCGCCCGCGCGTACATGTCGCGCGCCACGCTCGCCTTCTCGCGGCGACGCTCCTCGCTCGCCGGAGCGCCGCGCTCGGGGCCGAGGTCGCGGTCGTAGGCACGGCGGCGGTCGAGATGGCTGAGGACCAGGTAGGCCTCGGTCGCGGCCTCGAACAGCAGGTCGAGCGCTGCGGCCTTGCCTTCGAGGCCGAGCGCCTCGGCGTGCGACGGATGGACCAGGCGGGCGACCTCGACGTACGCCCGGTGAATGGCGTTCTCGTCGTCGTGGCGGCCGACGCGCAGCAGCTCGTAGTAGCTCCACGCGCCCACCCTGCGCAGCATGTCGACGACCTGGCTGCGGTGCTCGGGAGGGCGAAGCTCGAGCGGCCTGCGCTCGAGCTCGGACGCGATCCGTCGCAGGAAGAGCTCGCGCGACCGTCCGGTGAGAGCTGCCATCGAGCTCTCGACGTCACCCTCCGCCGGCGCGAGCAGCCCGACCACACGCAGCCGCGCGACATCGCGCAGGGCGGCGAACCCCGCCTCGTCGTCGTCGATCAGCTCGAGCACGGGGCGCGGCTTCACGAACCGGGCGAGCAGAGCCTGCAGCCGCGGCTCGAGGTCGGCCAGTGCCTGGCTCGCCAGAGCGGTGCCACCCGCCATGCACAGCGCGGCCTTGCGGCCGCCGAGGAGCGTCCAGAGCTGAGCGCGATCGCGCCCGCGCACTGCGGCCTCCATCAACAGGCGCACCGCCGGGAGCGACGATCCGGCGGAAGGGACGCCGGTGTCCGGCATGAGCTGCAGCGAGTCGGCGGTGGCGGAAGCGAGGATCTCGAGCAGGCGCTCGAAGCACGCCTCCGCGCCGGCGTTCGCCAGCGGATCGTCGGGCGCCAGGCGCAGGGCGGCGCCGTCGAGGTGGAGCCGGCAGGTGCCGCCGGGCGCTCGCACCTCCACCACTCCGCTCCGCCCCTTCCCGAGCCAGTCCGCCAGCGCCATGGCGGCGGACGCACATGCCCCCGCCTTCGGCGGCTGTCCGGCGCTCGCGGGATCGCTCACCGCTCGCGATCTTAGCCGACGTCCTCGCCAGCGGCCGGCGGCTCCGTGACCGTGCTCGGGGCAGACTCGCCCGGCCCCTCGCCGGCGCGCAACTGAGTGAACACGCTGCGCCCGAGCCGCCCGCCGAGCACGTCCGAGATCTCCTCGACGCTCGCTCGCCGCAGCGCGACAAAGCTGCCGAAGCGCTCGACCAGCAGCTTTCGCCGCATCCTGCCGACCCCCGCCAGGTCGTCGAAGCGGGTGCGCAGCACGCGCTTCGAGCGCCGCCTCCGGTGGCGCGACAACGCGAAGCGGTGCGCCTCGTCGCGTACCCGCTGCAGGAGCTGGAGCCCGGGGTCGCGGCGCGGCAGCCGCAGCGGCTCGGGGCGATCCGGTAGGAAGAGCTCCTCCTCGCGCTTGGCGAGTCCCGCCAGAGGAGTCTCCTCCACCCCGAGCCGCACCAGTGCGCCGAGAGCGGCGTTGAGCTGACCGCGGCCACCGTCGATCAGGATCAGATCGGGCATGGCCCCGACCTCCTCGAGCCGCCGGCGGTAGGCGCGCTCGACGGCCTGGCGCATGGCCTCGAAGTCGTCGGGGCCCTCGACGCCGCGGATGTTGAAGGTGCGGTAGTCGCGCTTGAGCAGCCGCCCCTCCTCCCAGACCACCAGGCTGGCCACCGTCTCGGTCCCCTGAAGCGTCGAGATGTCGAAGCCCTCGATGCGCGACGGCAGCTCCCCGAGGCCGAGCTGGCGGCGTAGGCTCTCGACCGCCTCGAGATGAGGCGCCGCGCCGCGGAACCGGCGGCGGTACGACATGCGCGCGTTGCGCATGGCGAGGGCAACGCGCTCGGCCTTGGCGCCGCGCGCCGGCAGCCGCACGTACACTCGCTCTCCTTTGCGCTCGGAGAGCCAGTCGGCGAGCGCCTCCTCGCCCTCGATCGTGATCGGGAGATGGATCTCCTTGGGGATGAATGTAGTGCGGTCGTAGACCTGGGGCAGGAGCTCGGAGAGGAGCCGCGACTCCGAGAGGCCGGGCTCGCCTTCCCAGAAGAACTCGCGGCGGTCGAGCACCTGTCCACCGCGCATCACGAACACCGTGACCGCGGCGTTGTCACCGGCGACGTAGACGCCGTAGACGTCGACGTCGTCGCCTTGCTGCGAGGACAGCTTGCGCCGCTCGCCGATCGACTCCACTTCGAGCATGGTGTCGCGCAGCTCTGCCGCGCGCTCGAACTCCAGGCGGTCCGAGGCCTCGAGCATCCGGGCGCGGAGCTCGCGCAGCAGGTCGAGGTTGCGGCCCTGGAGGAAGAGGCGAGCCCGCTCCACCGCCGCGGCGTACTCCTCCGCGCTGGTGAGCCCGGCGACGCACGGCCCGAGGCAGCGCCGCATGTCGAAGTAGAGGCAGGGCCGCGGCAGCCTGCCGTCGATCTCGAGGTCGCAGACCCGGATCTGGAACAGCTTCTGCACCAACTTGATCGCCTTGCGCGCCAGGCCCGCCGGAAGAAAGGGACCGTAGTACTCGGCTCCGTCGTCGACGATCCGCCGGGTGAAGGCGAGCCGCGGGTAGGGGTCGGTCAGGGTGAGCTTGAGGTAGGGATAGGTCTTGTCGTCCCGCAGCCGGATGTTGAAGCGGGGCTGGCGCTGCTTGATCCAGTTGTTCTCGAGCAGCAGCGCCTCGGATTCGGTGTCGGTCTCGACCGACTCGAGGTCGTGTGCCTCGAGTAGCATGGCCAGCAGCCGCCCGTCCTGGTCTCCCGACAGGTAGTTCGCCGCCCGCTTGCGCAGCGACTTGGCCTTGCCCACGTAGAGCGGCGTGCCCTGCGCGTCCTTGAAGACGTAGATGCCGGGACGGTCGGGCAGCTCACGGATGCGGTCGGCGACGCGGTCGTGGATGGCCACGAAGTCATCGTATACGGGCGGCGTCCTCCAGAGCCGAACCCAGTGCCCCGGAGCGACGCTCCGCCGCCACCAGATCGGCGAACAACGTGCTCAGCCGCTGTCGATGGTGAGCTCGCGCAGCTCCCTGATGCGGTCCCGCAGGGCGGCTGCCTCCTCGAACTCGAGCCGCTTCGCCGCCGCCCGCATCTCCTTCTCCAGCGACCGGATGCTGTGCCCCAGGGCCGCGCCGGTGATCTCGGCCACTTCGAACAGCCGCCCGGCGCGGCTGTCGTGGTAGTCCAGGTTCGACATCTGCACCAGCGGGCTGTGGATCTGCTTGAGGATGGTGCGCGGCTCGATGCCGTGCTCCCGGTTGTAGGCCCCCTGCTTGGCGCGCCGGCGCTCGGTCTCGGCCAGGGTGCGCCGGATCGAGTCGGTGAGCTGGTCGGCGTAGAACAGAACCCGCCCGCCGAGGTGCCGCGCGGCGCGGCCGGCGGTCTGGATCAGCGAGGTCTCGCTGCGCAGGAACCCTTCCTTGTCGGCGTCGAGCACCGCCACTAGCGAGACCTCGGGCAGGTCGAGCCCCTCGCGCAGCAGGTTGATGCCGACCAGGATGTCGAACTCGCCGCGTCGCAGGGCGGTCGTGATCTGCACCCGCTCCAGCGTCTCGATGTCGCCGTGCAGATAGCGGGCCTTGAGTCCGAGCTCGCGCAGGTACTGAGTGAGCTCCTCCGCCATGCGCTTGGTGAGCGTCGTCACCAGCACGCGCTCACCGCGGGCCACCACCTGCTGCGCCTCCTCCAGCAGGTCGTCGACCTGGCTCTGCGCCGGACGCAGCTCGATCACCGGGTCGAGCAGCCCGGTGGGTCGGATCACCTGCTCGACGAAGACGCCGCCGGTACGTCCGAGCTCGAACGGCCCCGGCGTAGCCGAGACGTAGATCCGCTGGCCCACCTTGGCGTCGAACTCCGCGAAGGTGAGCGGCCGGTTGTCGAGGGCGCTGGGCAACCGGAAGCCATAGTCGACCAGCGTCTGCTTGCGCGAGCGGTCACCCTCGAACATGCCGCGCACCTGCGGCACCGTCTGGTGGCTCTCGTCGATCACCAGCAGCCAGTTCTCCGGCAGGTAGTCGAGCAGCGTCGGCGGCGGCTCGCCCGGCGCGCGGCCGCTCAGGTGCCGCGAGTAGTTCTCGATCCCCTGGCAGTAGCCCAGCTCCTTGAGCATCTCGAGATCGAAGCGCGCGCGCTGCTCGAGCCGCTGCGCCTCGAGGAGCTGTCCGCTCCGGT
>DATKDQ010000244.1:0-4830 GCA_035544635.1 Thermoanaerobaculia bacterium | reverse complement strand
GGCCTCACCGTCCTCCACGTCGAGGGAGTGATCAAGCTGGGCGAGAGCGCCCGCTTCTTCGCCGATACCCTGAAGCGGGTGCTGGCGGAGGAGGGCGGCCACGTCCTGATCGACCTGGCGCGGATCAACTACATCGACTCGACGGGAATCGGCGAGCTGGTCGGCTATCTGGGGCGATTCCAGGAGGTCAAGCGAAAGCTCATCCTGGTCGAGCCGTCGGAGCCGATCCGCAAGCTCCTCAAGGTGGCGCATCTCGATCAGCTCTTCCCGATCTATCCCGACCTCTCCGCGGCTCTGGCGGGCGAGGGCGCGGCCGAGGTGGCGGGCTGAGTTTGGCGTAGCGACGGCGCCGCGCGCTCCAGCGGAATCGAACGCTCACGATCCGTCCCGTCGCGCTCGGTCGTCCTGCTCCCCAGTCCTGCGGCGGGATGGAAGATCGCCCCGGCGCCTTCCCTGCACGACCCGAGGGAGAGACCTTGACCACGATCCGCATCGCACACAGCCCGGACTCGGACGACGCGTTCATGTTCTACGCGCTGACCCACGGCCGCGTGGACACCTCGGGGCTCGAGGTCTCTCATCTGCTCGCCGACATCGAGACGCTCAACCAGGCGGCGCTCGCCTCGACCTACGAGATCACCGCCTTCTCGTTCCACGCCTACTCGCGGCTCGACCAGCGCTACCTGCTGATGCCGAGCGGCGCGAGCTTCGGTGATGGCTACGGTCCGGTCGTCGTCTGCCGCGAGCCGCTGTCGCGCGAGGACCTCGCAGGCAGGACGGTCGCGATCCCGGGAGAGCTGACCACGGCGAACCTGGTCCTCGGGCTGTGGCAGCCGCGCGCGCGCACCGTGGTCGTTCCGTTCGACCGCATCCTCGACACGGTCAAGTCGGGCGAGACCGAGGCCGGCGTCGTGATCCACGAGGGCCAGCTCTTCTTCGGGGACCTCGGCCTCCAGGCCGCGGTCGATCTCGGGGCGTGGTGGAAAGAGGAGACCGGCGGACCGCTCCCGCTCGGCGGCAACGGCATCCGCAGGGACCTCGACCGAGCACTGCGAGCACGCCTCTGTCGCCTGCTTCGCGAGAGCATCGAGTACGCGCTGGGTCATCGCGGCGAGGCGCTCGACTACGCCCGGCGCTACGCGCGCGACCTCGAGGACGATCCGGTGCGCTCCGACCGCTTCGTCGGCATGTACGTGAACGACTGGACGCGTGGCTACGGCGAGGCGGGACGCCGCGCGGTGCAGATGCTGCTCGACCGCGGCCACGAGGCGGGGATCCTGCCGCGGAGGATCGTGGCGGAGTATGCGGAGGAGTAGGGCTCGGTCGCTTCGTGCCCCGACCCGGCCGTAGGGAGCCCGAGGGGAGGCGAACGGGGGTGTTTTGCCGCGTGATACAGTGCCGGCGCTCGTCTTGGCCTGATTCCCGCCCAAACCGTCACCGGCCGGTCGCCGGCTCAGATCGTCGCCAGGTTCGGAGGCAGAGGAGGACACGTGAGCGTGACAGCGAAAATCACTCCGCCCGTGGAAGGGCAAGAGATCCAGTGGCGCGACGGGAAGCTCACCGTCCCGGATCGGCCGATCCTCCCGTTCATCGAGGGTGATGGCACCGGGCCCGACATCTGGCGCGCCTCGAAGCTGGTGTTCGACGCGGCGGTGGAAAAGACCTACCAGGGCAAGCGTTCGCTCGTCTGGGTCGAGGTGCTCGCCGGCGAGAAGGCCAAGAGCGAGAGCGGCGAGTGGCTTCCGGAGGAGACTGTCGAGGCGGTGCGGAGGTACCGCTGCGCCATCAAGGGGCCGCTCACCACTCCGGTCGGCGGCGGCATCCGCAGCCTCAACGTCGCGCTGCGCCAGATTCTCGATCTCTACGCCTGCGTCCGTCCGGTGAAGTACTTCGACGGCGTGCCGTCGCCGGTGAAGCATCCCGAGAAGGTGAACATGGTCATCTTCCGGGAGAACACCGAGGACGTCTACGCCGGGATCGAGTGGAAGAGCGGCTCACCGGAGGCGCGGAAGCTGATCGGCTTTCTGGCCGACGAGTTCGGCGCCCGCATCCGGGAGGACGCCGGGGTCGGCATCAAGCCGGTCTCGGAGCTCGGATCGAAGCGCCTGGTGCGCAAGGCGATCGAGTACGCGCTCGCGGAGGGCAAGGACAGCGTCACCCTGATGCACAAGGGCAACATCATGAAGTACACCGAGGGCGCCTTCAAGGAGTGGGGCTACGAGCTCGCGGCGCAGGAGTTCGCGGACCGGACGGTCTCCGAGGACGAGGTCTGGGAGAAGCACGGCGGCAAGCCGCCGCAGGGCCGCCTGCTGATCAAGGACCGCATCGCCGACTCGATGTTCCAGCAGGTCCTGCTCCGTCCCGACGAGTACTCGGTGCTCGCCACCACCAACCTCAACGGCGACTACATGTCCGACGCGCTGGCGGCGCAGGTCGGCGGGCTCGGGCTCGCGCCCGGCTCGAACGAGGGCGACGGCATCGCGGTGTTCGAGGCGACGCACGGCACCGCGCCCAAGTACGCCGGCCAGGACAAGGTGAACCCCTCGTCCGTGATCCTGTCGGGAGTCATGATGTTCCGTTGGCTGGGATGGGTGGAGGCGGCGGAGAACGTCGAGCGCGCGCTGTCCCGGACGATCTCGCAGAAGAGGGTCACCTACGACCTCGAACGGCAGATGCAGGGCGCCACTCTGCTCAAGGCGTCGGAGTTCGGGCAGGCCATCGTCGAGAATCTGGAGGGGCGTGGTTGAGTACCACACCCCTCCAGATCTTGTCTTCGGCGCCGCGGACGGCGCAGGCGCCGCAGGCGCCTCTCTCGTCGAGAGCCGCCTAGGGCCTAGCTAGGAGGTCGTTCCGTGAAGATCCACGAGTATCAGGCCAAGGAGATCCTGCGCCGATTCGGCGTCCCCACGCCGCAGGGGCGGATGGCGTCCGATCCTGCGGAGGCGCGGGCGATCTGCGCCGAGCTCGGCGGTCGTTGCGTGGTGAAGGCGCAGATCCACGCCGGTGGGCGCGGCAAGGGCGGCGGCGTGAAGCTCGCCGGCTCGCCCGAAGAAGCCGAGACCAGGGCGCGCGAGATCCTCGGTATGCGGCTGCGCACGCCGCAGACCGGACCCGAGGGTCAGGAGGTGCGCAAGGTGCTGATCGAGGAGGCGCTCGCGATCGACCGCGAGCTCTACGTCGCGATCACGCTCGATCGACAGCGCGAGCGGCCGATCGTGATGGCCTCCGCCGCGGGCGGCATGGACATCGAGGAGGTCGCGGCGCGCGATCCCGAGGCGATCCTGCGCCAGGCGTTCGATCCCCATCTGCGCCTGCTTCCCTTCCAGGCTCGCGCGGTCGCGAGCGGCCTCGGGCTCGCCGGCAAGACCGCGCGTCAGGCGGCCTCCTCGCTCGAGGCGCTTGCCCACTCGTATCTCGACACCGACGCGACGCTCGCCGAGATCAATCCGCTCATGATCACCAAGTCCGGCGACGTGGTGGCGCTCGACGCCAAGATGAGCTTCGACGACAACGCGCTCTGGCGCCACGCGGACATCGCCGCCATGCGCGACCTCGCCGAGGAGAACCCGCTCGAGGTCGAGGCCGGCAGGCACGGCCTCAACTACATCAAGCTCGACGGGTCGATCGGCTGCATGGTCAACGGCGCGGGGCTGGCGATGGCGACCATGGACATCATCAAGCTCTGCGGCGGCGAGCCGGCGAACTTCCTCGACGTCGGCGGCGGCGCCAGCCAGGAGGCGGTCGAGAGCGCGTTCCGCATCCTGGTCTCCGACTCCTCGGTCGAGGCCGTCCTGATCAACATCTTCGGCGGCATCGCGCGCACCGACCGTATCGCGCGCGGGGTGGTCGCGGCGCTGCGCGCGCTCGAGGGAGTCGACCTGCCGGTGGTGGTGAGGCTCGAGGGAACCAACGTCGACGAGGGGAGGCGCATCCTGCGCCAGTCCGAGTTCGACTTCATCGTCGCCGACGGCATGGCCGACGCCGCGCGCAAGGCGGTGGCCGCGGTCGCCGAGCGGAGCGGAGGCCGAGGCTGATGGCCGTTCTGGTCGGCAGGGACACGCGCCTCCTGGTGCAGGGGATCACCGGCCGCGAGGGGCTGTTCCACGCCACCGGCTGCCGCGACTACGGCACCACCGTGGTGGGCGGCGTCACCCCGGGCAAGGGCGGCACCACGATCGAGGGCTTCGCGGTGTGGGACTCGGTCGCCGAGTGCCGCGCGGAGACCGGGGCCAACACCTCGATGATCTTCGTGCCGCCTCCGTTCGCGGCCGACGCGATCATGGAGGCGGCGGCGGCGGGAATGGAGCTCACGGTCTGCATCACCGAGGGCATCCCCACCCGCGACATGCTGAAGGTCAAGGCGTTCCTGCGCGACCACCCGACCCGACTCGTCGGTCCGAACTGCCCGGGGGTCATCTCGCCGGGGCTGGCGAAGGTCGGCATCATGCCGAGCCACATCCACCGCCCGGGCGGCGTCGGCGTGGTCAGCCGCTCGGGCACGCTCACCTACGAGGCGGTGTGGCAGCTCTCGAACCTCGGGCTCGGACAGTCGACCTGCATCGGCATCGGCGGCGACCCGATCGCGGGCACCTCGTTTGTCGACGCCATGACCCTGTTCGCGGCGGATCCGGACACCGAGGCGGTGATTCTCATCGGCGAGATCGGCGGCAGCGCCGAGGAGGAGGCCGCGCGGTGGATCCGGGAGCACTTCGACCGTCCGGTGGTCGGCTTCATCGCCGGGCGCACCGCCCCGCCGGGCCGGCGCATGGGCCATGCCGGTGCGATCGTGGCGGGCGGCAAGGGTACGGCGGCGGAGAAGATCGCGGCGCT
>DATKDQ010000243.1:0-2581 GCA_035544635.1 Thermoanaerobaculia bacterium | reverse complement strand
AGCAACCCGAACGTGGCGGCGTAGGTCGCGGGATCCGCGGGACTCAGGCCGTAGAGAAAGCGGCGCATGAGCCGCGTTGCGAGGAGGGCCAGCGGCAGGCCCACCAACGCACCCGCGAGCGCCGGCTTCATCCCCTTGACGAGCACCAACGCCAGCACCTCCCGCCGGTGCGCCCCCAGCGCCATGCGGATGCCGAGCTCCTTGGTGCGCAGCGTCACCGCGTGGGCGATCACGCCGTAGATCCCCACCGCCGCGAGGGCGAGCCCCAAGAGCGCGAAGGCGCCCAGCACGGTGGTGGCGACGCGCGCCGGCAGGAGCGTCACCGCCAGGCGCTCGGCGAGCGGCGCCGCGTTCACCGGCAGATGCGGGTCGAGCGTCGCGATCTCCCGGCGCACGGCACCCACCAGGTCGGGCAGCTCGCCGCGCGCCACCAGGCCCGCCGGCCCGGAGTACGACTGCCACAGCGACCCGTACACGAACGGCGGCGAGCCGGCGTCGAGGGAGTTGTACTTGGCGTCCTCGACCACGCCGACGACCGTCATGCGTGGCGACGTCGGGTCGCCGAGGCTGAAGCGCTTGCCGATGGGATCGCCCGCCGGCCAGAACCGCCGCGCGAAGGTCTGGTTGACGAGGGCCACCAGATCGCGGCCCTCGACGTCGTCATCCGAGAGGTCGCGTCCGGCCACGAGGCGCGTTCCCATGGCGCCGAGGAAGCCCGGGCTGGCGCGCCCTCGCAGCGCCCGCGGTGTGCTCGCGGTACGCTCCTCGGGCGCGCCCTCGACGAAGACCAGCGCGCTGGGAAAGTGCAGGTCGGGCGGCACCAGGTCGGTCAGGCCGGCCTCGACGCCGGGCAGAGCACGCACGCGCTCGAGCAGCAGCTTCTGCATCTCGCGCCCGCGCGCGGCGTCGTAGCCCTGCATGCGCAGATCGAATCCGGCCTCGACCGCGCCGTCGGGATCGAAACCGAGATCGAGCGTGCGGGCCTGTTGCAGCCCGCGCAGCATCAGGCCGGCGCCCGTGAGCAGCACGATCGAGAGCGCCACCTGCGCGCGGATCAGGGTGCTCGAGATCCAGGTGCGCGAGGGTCCCGCGGCGCGTCCCAAAACCAGCGTAGGTGCGACGTCGGCCCGGGTCGTCCTGAGGGCGGGCAGGAGCCCGAACAGGATGCCGGTCGAGAGAGTGACACCGAACCCGAACGCGAGCACGCGATAGTCCCAGTGCACGTCGAGGCGGATGGGGAAGTCCGCCGGGGGCTTCATCTGCAAGCTGAGGCTAAGGGGCCAGAGCGTGGGCAGCATGCCGAGCAGGCCACCCGCGAGCGCCAGCATCGTGCTCTCGGTGAGGAGCTGCCTCGAGAGCCGTCCCCTGCTCGCGCCCAGCGCCAGGCGGATCGCAGTCTCGCCGCGACGCTCGGTCGCGCGCGCGAGGAGCAGGTTCGACAGGTTGGCGCAGGTGAGCACCAGCACCAGCGCCGCGACCGCCATCAGCAACGCGGCGAAGCCGATCGACGCCGTGCGGAAGGTCCCGCCGCCCAGGATGCCCGCCTCCGCGAGCAGGATCCGCATACCCTCGTTTTCTCGCGGGTGCTCGGCGGCGAGCCCCTGCCCGATCGAGTCGAGGTTGGCCTGGACCTGCGCCCTCGACACACCGTCCGCGACCCGCGCCAGCACGAAGAAGGCCGGCGCGTCGCGCGCCGCGAGCAGGTCGGTACCTGGTTCGAGGCTCTGCTGCATGGCGGCCGGGAACCAGATCTCGGGAGCTGCCACCACCTCGGTGCCGGAGAAGCCCCGGGGCCCGACGCCGACGATGGTGAAGGCTCGGCCGTTGACGACGATCTGCAGGCCGACGATGTCGGGGCGAGAGCCGAAGCGCTTCTGCCACGAGTCGTGACCCAGGACGGCAACTGGATGCGCGCCCGGAGTGAGGTCGTCTTCCGGGAGGAGCAGGCGGCCGACGTGCGGGCGCAGGCCGAGCCCCGTGAAGTAGTTGCCCGACACCATGTAGGCCCACACGCGCTGACTCGTCCCGTCGTGGCTCACCGCCACCGGCACCAGGCGATAGGCCATCAGGTCGGAGAAGGCGGTGTCGAGCGCTTTCGCGGCGTCGCGGATGTCCTCGTAGTCGGGGTAGGCGAAGGTGTTGAACATCCCGCCGCCAGCCGCGTTGCGCAAGGAGACCAGCTCATCGGGCGCCTCGACCGGCAGCGGGCGGATCATCACCGCGCTCACCACGCTCCAGATCGCCGTGTTCGCGCCGATGCCCAGCGCCAGCGTCAGCACGGCCGTGATCGTGAACGCGGGGCTGCGGCGCAGGAGACGCAGGCCAAAGCGCGCGTCGTGGGCGAGGGTCTCGAGGAAGGGAAGGCTCGTTCGCATGCGGCCAGGTGCCCCTCTCTCGTTGAGGTCGGCGCCGTCGCAGGCGACCAGTGATCCGAAAGTCGTGCTTCCTACCGTGTCAGTCGGCGAAGACGTCTTCTAGCGCAAGCTCCAACCCGGGAAGCTGCGGGCTGGCGAGGCTCTGACCACGCTCTAAAGCGACCTCTTGCGGCGGTTCGTAGCCGGTCTCTCCGAGCCGGAGCACC
>DATKDQ010000242.1:0-4600 GCA_035544635.1 Thermoanaerobaculia bacterium | reverse complement strand
GGGCTCGGTTCGCCAAGACGGGCGATCCCAGCGTCGAGGGGTTGGTGACGTGGCCGCCCTACACCGAGGAGTCCGATCTGTACCTGGACATTGGCCAGACGCTCGAGGTCAAGAGGGGAATCAGGAGCGCTTACGCGACGCCTTCCGGAGGGTAGCCCACCGAAGACGCTCTCCCTCTCCGAAGCCAAGATGAAGCTCAGCGCCCTCGTCGACGAGGTCCATGGCACCGACGAGGAGATCGTGATCACCCGAAACGGGGTGGCGGAGGATCTTGGTGACCACCCGGGGGTCGAGGATGAAAGCCGTTCGAATCCCGCCTGGTCTCGGCGCTCCGCCCCGAGCGCGGCGCCTTCTCGCGCTTCGAGGAAGACGAGGTGGCCGCGGCGTCCTGGCGCAGCGGGAGTGGATCGCGAACCTCGAGGGCGCGCTCGTCCCCTGGTAGTCCCGCTCGTCCCTCGATTGTTGCTTCGCGGTTCGCGTCGCGCGATCCTGCACGCATGACACCCACGACGTCGGTTCCCGTCGCGTTTCGCGCCGCGCTCCTGGTTGGCCCTCTGTGCATCGCAGTGGCCGCGGGAGCGCAAGCACCCGCGTCGCAGTACTCGCCGCTCGATCAGATCGACCGCGAGAACGTCTCGCGCCTCCGCGTGGCGTGGCAGTACCGCACCGGCGAGCCCACCGCGCCCCCCGGCCGAGGCAGGGCTCCCGCCTTCGAGGCGACACCGGTCCATGCCGGCGGGCTGCTCTACATCGGGACGCCCTACGGCAAGGCCATCGCCCTGGATCCGGAGACCGGCGAGGAACGGTGGTCGTTCGACGCCCGGATCGACCGTAAGGGGAACTACGGCGACTTCGCCAACCGCGGCGTGACGTACTGGGCCGACGCGGCGCAGGCGTCCGTGCCCGCCGATCGGTCCGAGACGGCCGAACGGCGCGAACAGCCCAGCGGCGGCGAGCCGGACCGGCGCCGGCCCGAGTCGCAGTGCGGGCGGCGCATCTTCTTCGCTTCGATCGACGCCCGCCTGTTCGCGCTCGACGCCACCACCGGCGCACCGTGCCGCGACTTCGGCGATGAAGGGCACGTAGATCTCACCCGCGGGCTGCGGCGCGGCCCCGAGTACGTCGGCGAGTACCAGCAGACCTCCGCGCCGGCGGTCATCGGCGATCTGGTCATCGTCGGCTCGGCCATCGCCGACAACAACCGGGTCGAGGCGCCCAGCGGCGAGGTCCGCGCCTTCGACGCGCGCACCGGAAGGCTCCGCTGGACCTGGCACCCACTGCCCGGCGATGCCGAGGCGGGCGGCGCCAATGCCTGGTCGACGATCCGCGTCGACGAGGAGCGGGGCCTCGTCTTCGTCCCGACGGGCAGCCCCAGCCCGGACTACTACGGCGGCCTGCGCCCCGGCGACAACCGCCACGCGAACTCGCTGGTGGCGCTCGACGCACGCTCCGGCGAGGTCGCCTGGCACTTCCAGACCGTGCATCACGATCTCTGGGACTACGACGTCGCGTCGCCCCCCACGCTCTACAGCGTCGAGCGCGGCGACACCACGGTTCACGGGATCGCGATCGGCTCGAAGACCGGCCATCTCTTCCTGCTGCACCGCGAGACCGGCGAGCCGCTGCTTCCGGTCGAGGAGCGGCCGGTACCGATGAGCGACGTACCGGGTGAGATGGCGGCGCCGACGCAGCCCTTCCCCCTGATGCCTCGACCTCTGGTACCGCAGTCCTTCACCGCCGACGACGCCTGGGGGCCGACGGACGCCGACCGCGAGGCGTGCCGGGAGCAGATCGCTCCCCTCCGCTCCGAGGGCATCTTCACGCCACCGAGCCTGCGCGGGTCGGTCGTCGTGCCCGGCAACATCGGAGGGCTGCAGTGGGGCGGCGTCGCGTTCGATCCGAAGCGCGGGCTCCTGATCGCTCCCGCCAACCGCTTCGCCGCCGTCGTGCGGTTGGTCCCGCGCGAGCGATTCGCGACCCATCGCAAGGAGAACGCCGGCTGGGAGACGACCGGCCAGCGCGGCGCACCCTACGCCATGTCGCGCCAGTTCCTGCTCTCTCCCAGCGGCCTGCCCTGCAACCCGCCGCCGTTCGGTACGCTCACGGCGATCGAGGCCGCGACCGGCGAGGTACGCTGGGAGGTGCCGCTGGGAACCCTGCCCGTGCCGGGAGCACGGCCCGAGTGGGGGTCGATCAACCTCGGAGGACCGCTCGCGACCGGCGGCGGCCTGGTCTTCATCGGCGCCACCCTCGACGCAGCCCTGCGGGCCTTCGACCTCGACTCCGGACGTGAGCTGTGGCGCGGCGAGCTGCCGGCCAGCGCCAAGTCCACCCCGATGACCTTCCGCGGGCCCGGAGGCAGGCAGTACGTCGTCATCGCCGCCGGCGGTCACGAGCCGCGGTTCGGAAAGCTCGACAACGCCATCGTGGCGTTCGCGCTGCCGGCGCCGGAGACGGCGCGATCCGGGGATGCCGAGTAACATCTGCTGCGCCGGCTCGTCGCCGGCGCCGAGGACGGCAGGGGTCGCCCGTCCGTCCCGGACGGCCTCCCGGTAGGCGTACCTCCGTGTCGCAGGCCTGGAACAGGATCCGCGGCTACCGCTGGGACCTGGTCTTTCTGCTCGCGAACGGCATAGGTCTCCTCCTCTTCTTCTACAAGACACTCGACGGTGTGGCACGCCGGCGCCGCGTCGACTGGATGGCGGCGTTCCTGGAGGAGATGACGGCGTCGTGGGCCGTGTTCCTCCTGATTCCGCTGGTGATCTGGCTGGTGCTCGAGCGCCCCGTCGGCGACGGCGGATGGCGCAGACGATGGCCGCTCTATCTACTGGCGAGCGTGCTCTTCGGCCTGACCCACACCAGCTTGATCTACGGCCTCCGGCTCATCACCTTCGCCGCTGCTGGAAGGGGCGTCTACGACTACGGCGTCCTGCCCGTGCGGTATCTGATGGAGCTGCCCCAGCAGCTCATGCTCTTCGCCGGGATCGTCATCGTCACCAGCTACGGCGAGCACCGGCGCCAGGCCCACGACCGCGAGGTGCGACTGCAGGCGATCGAGCGCCAACTGGCCGAGGCGCAGCTCGAGGCGCTCCAGTTGCAACTGCGGCCGCACTTCCTGTTCAACGCGCTCAACGTCATCTCGGAGTTGGTGTACGAGGACGCGCGCGCCGCCGACCGCATGATCGGTCGTCTCAGCGAGCTCCTGCGGCGGGTGCTGCGGTCGGACGGTAGAAACGAGGTTCCCCTGCGCGAGGAGGTCGAGCTGCTCGACCTCTATCTCGACGTCATGCGCGCGCGCTTCGAGGACAAGCTCGAGTGCACGGTCGAGGTCGATGGCGATCTCGAGAGCGCCCTGGTCCCGCAGCTCGTCCTGCAGCCGGTCGTCGAGAACGCCATGCGCCACGGCGCCGATCCAGTGTCGGGACGGATCCGGGTAGCGGTGCGCGCGCGAAGGCGGCGCGACGAGCTGCTGCTCGAGGTGGAGGACAGCGGGCGGCCGACGGGCCCCCAGAGCACGAACGGCCACGGCGTCGGCCTCAAGAACCTCGCCGCGCGGCTGTCTCGCCTGTACGACGAGGAGGGCCGCCTCTCCATCGAGCACGCCTGCACCGGCACCCGGGTTCGAATCTCTCTGCCCTATCACGACGATGCCGGGGGAGCCGAGGCGTGACCGAGCTGCGGGTGGTGATCGCCGACGACGAAGCGCCGGCGCGACGCAAACTGCGCCGCCTGTTGGAGCGGGACGCGAGCCTCTCCATCGTCGGCGAGGCGTCCACGGGCCCGGAGGCGGTGCGCGCGCTGCGCGCGCAGCGCCCACAGGCGCTCTTCCTCGACATCCAGATGCCCGGTCTCGACGGTTTTCAGGTCCTCGAGGCCCTGGGCGACCTGGACGACACCGCCGTCGTCTTCGTCACCGCCTACGACGAGTACGCCGTCCGCGCCTTCGAGATCGATGCGCTCGACTACCTGTTGAAGCCGGTGACCGAAGAGCGGCTGAGCAAGGTGCTCGAACGGCTATGCGCCCACGTCGAGCGTAGAGCGCCGGACGCCCGCGCGCGCCAGCGCTTCTGGAAGCGAATCCTGGTCGAGAGCGCACGTCGCGCCCACTTCGTCAAGGTCGACGAGATCGACTGGATCGAGACCGACCGCAACTACCTCATTCTGCACTGTGGCGCGCACCGTTACCTCGTCCGCGCCACGCTCAAGGACTTCCTGGAGCGCCTCGACCCGGTCGAGTTCGCTCGCGTCAACCGCTCGGCGGCGGTGAACCTCGACCGGGTGCGCGAGCTGCGCCCGCGCTCGCACGGGGATTACTCCGTGACCCTCCGCGGTGAACAGGAGCTGGTCTGGAGCCGACGCTACGCTGCAAGCGCGCTGGAGCGCTTCCTGCCGCTAGGGTGACGCGCTAGCCTAATTGGCTCTATGAGAAGGATAACGGGCTCGCCTCCGCGCCAGCGACTGGTGAGGCCACCGGGTTGAATCAGCTTGCAGAGTTCCTCACGGGATTCAGGCCACTAACGCAGTGCACCGCCGTCTCGTCACTGGCCATGAGTGTCAGCTCGCCATCCTGAGAAACGACGAGGACCAGGCAGTGCGCAAC
>DATKDQ010000241.1:0-8795 GCA_035544635.1 Thermoanaerobaculia bacterium | reverse complement strand
CGAGCTCCACGTCCTCGATCGTGATGCCGAGCGGCACCACGAAGGCGCTCGCTTCGGTGAGGCGCGCCGACCCTTCGAGCCGGGGCTCGCCCACCGTACCCGCGACCTCGAGGTCGGCCTCGAGCCGGCCGCGCGGGCGAGCGAACGCGTCCGAGACCAGGACCAGCGGCTCGAGTGAGCTCGCGCGGGCGACGAACGCGCCACGCAGGGGCTCTTCGGGGGGCGGCATCGCGAGCGTGCTCCATTCCGGCAGCTCGAGAAAGCCCTCCAGCTCACCGACGTCGACCAGCTCGACCTCGGCGTCCGCGCGGGTGCCGTTCGCGCCCGCGACGGCGCGCACGCTGGCGCCGCGGAAGAAGCGGCGCCCGGCCAGCTCGGTCTCGCCCGGCAGGACGAAGCTCCCCTCCTCGGCGGTGGCGACCGCGCTGCCGCGCACGCCGCCTCCTGCGGTCGCCGCGGCCGAGACCGTGGCGTCGACGATGCCCTCGAGGTCGAGGTCCTCGCGGTAGAAGCGCCCCACCCGGGCCAGCGAGACGTCGGCGGCGGAGGCCTCGAGCGTCCAATCCTCGGCGCCGCGCCACGCTGCCGTCGCGCACACCCTCTGGCCGCTGCTCGAGAGACAGACGCCATCGAGCCGGACCAGCTCGGGGCCGGCGGCGATCGCAGCCGGGGACGCCAGCGTCCACACCTGCGTCTCCTCGGGCACGAACACGAGCTGCGCGACCGTGCCGCTCCACTGGCGCTCGACCAGGCCGCCGCGAGCGGCGAGCTCGACCCGCTCGATCGGCGGCGAGCCGCCCGCGAGCGCAGCCTCGAGCGAGTGATCCGCGCGGGTGCCGTTCGCCGTCACGCGCGCGCTCGCGAACGCGAGCTCGCCGTAGCTCAGGGTCTCGGCCACGAGCGCGATCTCGAACGGATCGCGAGGCCCGGGGCCGGCGACGGCGTTGCCCGCGATCTCTGCCGCGGAGAAGTCGCCGAGGACGAGCGAGCGCCCACTCACCTCTGCCTGGAGCCCGGGCGACTCGCGCGTGCCGGTGACGGCACCCGCGACCGCGAGCGAGCCCTCGAGGCCGGCCAGCAGGCGGCGCAGATCGGGCGCGTTCAGGCTGAAGCGGAGATCGACGGTCTCGCCGACGACACCCGACGCTTCGATCTCGGCATCGGCCCAGGCGAGACGCAGCTCCGGGATGCCGTACTCCTCGCCTCGGAGCTCCACTCGACCCTGCCCCCGCACCGGCTCTCCCTGGAGCGTTCCGGCGACGTCCGAGAGCGTGACCACCCCGCGGTGCCCGCCTTCGGTCATCGTCCCTTCGGTCGAGACCGCGAGATCGACGGCGCCCTCGAGGCGAGGCTCGATCCTCCCGGGCTCGACGTCCTCGAGGCGCAGATCCAGGCTCCACGCGACCGCGGGCTCCCACGACACGTCGCCCTCGCCCGTGATGCGGCCGCCGAGGGCCGCGCCCTCGAGGCGCTCGATCCGCGCGCCGCCGCGATCCCCGACCGCGACCAGGTCGGCGTCGATCCAGAGTGGAACCTTCGCCTTACCGGCGAGGAGACCGGGCAGGCCCACCCGGACCCGGCCGGCGAGCCGGTACTCCTCGGTCGTGCCCTCGATCGCGATCGAGCCCGACGGCGCGAGCGCCGTCGCCTCGGCGGTGGAGGCGCCGAGCGGCCAGCGCAGGTTCTCCCACTCCGCCTGGAGGTCGAAGCGCGCCGGGTCGCCGAGCACGACCTCGCCCTGGACCAGCATCGTGCCCGCTTCGCGCTCGGGCAGGAGGCGCAGCCGTTCGATCCGCCAGCGCTCGCCGCCGCCCGCGACCGCGAGCTCGGCGCGGAACGTGCCGTAGTCCTCGCTCCTGGCGAGCACCTCACCGCGCACCTCGAGGGCATCGAGCGTTCCGGTGACCACCAGGTCGGCGGACACCTCGGCCGCGGGCCAGCCCTCGTCGATTGCGGTGAGCTCGACCGCGGCGGCCTCGAGCCCGGCCTCGAAGCGCAGGTCGTCGAGCGGGTCGAGGAGGCGCGCCTCGACGCGGACCGCCACCGGCTCCACCAGGCGCTGGCGCACCACCAGGTCCTCCAGCGTGCCATCGAGGGTGCCGGCGCCGCGGTAGCGCGTGCCGTCCGGCGCGCGGAAGTCCCAGGCGATCTCGAGATCGACGGCGTAGGCGCCGAGCGGGGTGAGCGAGCCGGACACCTCGAACGCGAGGTCGGGAGAGTCGAGGTCGAAGCTCTCGATCACCACGGTCTCGCCGCGCGTCGAGGTCGCGAAGTCGGCGGAGCGGATGCGGATCGGCTCGCCACCGCCGACCGTGACCACGACATCGCGCAGGCTCGCCTGGCGCACCACGAGATTCACCGGCAGGTCGATCTGTGGCAGCTCGAACGGGGCGTCGCTCTCCTCGCCGGGCGTGGTGTGGAGCCGCACGCCCGAGGCGGCGAGCTGATGGACGTCGACCTGGCGCCGCAGGAGGGCGCGCAATTCCCAGCGCAGGACGAGCTCGGCGATCTCGAGCCGCATCCCGTTGCGGGTGTAGACCACGTTCTCGAGGCGCAGCGGACCCCGAAGCGGTCCTTCGACCGTGCCCAGCTCGACCCGGCCCGGCATGAGCTGTCCGACGCGAGCGAGCACCAGGCGCGCACCGGCTTCGGTCGAGACCAGCCAGACTGCCGCGGCGACCGCGAGAGCGACCACCAGCACCAGCGCGACGACGATGCCGACGGCCACGCGGAACGTGCGGCTCGCCATCAGAAGTCCGGCCCCACGTTGAGATGGAACCGCACCGGGGTTCCCGGCGAGTCGAGCGCCCACGCCACGTCCATGCGCACCAGGCCGATGGGCGACAGCCAGCGGATGCCCGCCCCCGCGCCGCTCGAGAGCGAGTCGCCGAAGTCGCGGGCGGCGCTGCCGACGTCGTAGAACACGGCGGCGCCCCACTGGCCGAAGCGGCCGAAGTCGAGGAACAGACGATCGAGCTCGAGCGACCCCACCAGGAGCGCCTCACCCCCGATCACGTTGCCCTCCTCGTCGCGACGGCCCAGCTCCTGGTATTCGTAGCCGCGCACGCTCTGGTCGCCGCCGGCGAAAAAGCGCAGCGAGGCGGGCAGCGAGCGGAAGTCGTCGGCGTCGGTCCAGCCGGTCTCCGCACGTGTGATCAGGCGCACCCGGCCGAAGCTCAAGATGTTCTTCGCGCGCGCCGAGAGCTGGAGGAACGAGGTGTCGGTGAGGAAGCCTTCGGCGGCGCCGCGCGCCGCCAGGTCGAGTCGCCGCCCCCAGGCAGGATAGATCCGGTCGTCGGCGGTGACCTTGCCGAAGGCGACCTCCGGGATGAGGAGGTCCACGATGCCCTGGTCGACGCCGACCTCGAAGTTCTCGCGGCGATAGGCGAGCGAGAAGCTCTCGCGCCACTTGCCGAGATTGCGCGAGAACGAACCGCTCACGAGACCCGTCCGGCTGCGCGCGGTGACGGTGTCGTCGTCGGCGTAGCCGGCGGCGAAGCTGATGACGTCGGTGCGCGGATACGGAGCGGGGATGCGGTAGCTCGTCTCGAAGGTCCGCTCGACCTCGGAGACGACGACGTCGGTCGCCGCCTGGTGGCCGCGGCGATTGACCCGTCGCCACTCCAAGCCGGCGCGCGCCCGGGCGCCGGTGTCGGTGCCGTAGCCGACACCGCCGCGGAAGATCCTCGGCTTCGCCGGCACCAGCCGCACCTCGATCGGCACTCGGCGGTCCTCGGCTTCGTCGCGGCGCGCCGCGACCTCGACGCGGCGGAAGTAGGGGCTCGCTCCGAGCCCCACCTGGACCTCGAGCAGCTTCTCATGATCGAACGGCTCGCCTTCCTTCCAGGGAATGTACCCCTGGAGGATGTCGGGGTCGACCACACTCTGCTCGAGAAGCGTCGCGCCGAAGAAATAGCGCGGGCCAGTGTGGTACGAGAGGAAGACGTCGGCGTGGTAGCCCACCAGGTCGATACGGATCTCCGAGACTTCGAAGGCCGCGTCGATGTACCCCCCGATCGCCGCCGCCGCCTCGAGCGCCGCCTTTCCCTCCTCGTAGACCGAATGGACGAGGACGTCGCCCTCGCCGAGCGGGAAGCGTCTGGCGGCGCCGGCCACCGCCGAGTCTTCCTCGCCCTCGCCCGCGAGCTCGATCGAGCGCGAGCGCACGCGCAGCGGCGGCCCGGGGTCGATGCGGTACCGCGCGACCCACCGCTCGCTCTCGGTCTCGAGCTCCGAGTCGATCTCGGGCCGGTAGTACCCGAACGGCTCGAGCGCAGTGCGGATCTGCCCTTCGCCGCGCCGGTGAAGGGCGAGGATCCTCCCCCCGGACAGGTCCTCCTGGTCAAGGTCATCGACAGTCAGAAAGGCGCGGACATTCTCCTCGAGCTCCTTCCTGAGCCCTTCGATCTCCACCCGCACGGAGGTGGGCTCCGAGCGCGCCGATGCACTCGCCTGTTCGGTCCTAGTACTGCCGGTAGCCGTCGAATCGGGAGCGCCGCTGCCGTCCGCGGCGGGTGGAGTCTCGGTGGTCGAGCGTACCGCTGCCGCAGACACCGCGAAGAGGGCCGCGCACACCATCTTCTCGAAGAGCCTCACGCGTTAAGAATACGCAAGGTCCGTGCCGCGTTAAGCAATGTTCGTGCCGTACTGCAACCCGCAGGCCATCTCCGACGCGTCGGCTCGCGGGTGGCGCTCTCGGGGAACGCCCGATGCCGCCGTCGGGCCCGGCCCCATCCCGAGGGCAACGCGTTGCACAGAAGTGTCAGCGGCGATTGTAAGGAACGAGCGCCGGCGTGGTCGAACGTCGACCGGCGCGACCCTAGTCCGTCAAGCGCGGAGCCTGGTTGGGAGGCGCGCACGCGCAGCGGGCGAGGCGGCGCGGGGCGGGCCATAAGAGGGGAGGCCTGCTCTCGGCACGGTCGCTGCATAGTGCGAGGTCGATGCGCTTCGACTCGCTCCTGACTCGTGAATCTCAGCTCGAGCGCCTGGGCGGCGTTTTCGCCGTCGCCGGCGAGCGTCCGAGCAGCTTCGGCAAAGCATGGGTTCGGACATGACCTCGCCCGCGCTCGCACTGAAGCCTTCCTCGCCCCGGCTCGGCTTTCTCGGCATCGGCTGGGTCGGCCTCAAGCGGCTCGAGTCGGTGATGCGGCTGGGGTCCGCCGAGATCGCCGCGGTGTGCGACCCGGCACGCGACCGCGTGGCGCGAGCACGGGCCACGGCGACCGGCGCCAGCGTGTGCTCCTCGCTCGACGAGATGGTGAGCCTGGATCTCGACGGCATCGTGATCTGCACGCCGAACGCGGCGCATGCCGAGCAGTGCATCGAATGCCTCGACTGGGGGCTGCCCGTGTTCAGCCAGCAACCGCTGGCGCGCAACGCCGTCGAGACGACGGCGGTCGTTCTCGAGGCGCAGACGCAGGACTGCCTGCTCGACGTCGACCTGTGCTACCGACACCTCGCGGCGGTCGACGCCATCATGGACCTCGCCGGCTCGGGGGTGCTCGGCGACCTCTACGCGGCGCGCCTGTGTTTCCACAACGCCTGCGGGCCGGACCAGGACTGGTTCCACGATCCCCGGTTCTCCGGCGGCGGCTGCGTCCTCGACCTCGGCACTCACCTGATCGACCTGGCGGTGCGCGTCATGGCGTCGCAGGTGGAGAGCGTCGAGAGCCGCTGCTTCGCCGGCGGCGAGCCGCTGGCGAGCCCGACCGAGAGTCGGGTCGAGGACTACGCCTCCGCCCGACTGCGCCTCGAGTCGGGCGCGGTGGTGGATCTGGCCTGCTCCTGGAACGCGGCACTGGGCCAGGATGCCGCGATCGAAGCCGACTTCTTCGGCACCAAGGGCGGCGCGCGTCTACGCAACGTGGGAGGCTCGTTTCACGACTTCACGGCGACGCACACCCAGGGCAGGCGCTCGCGCCTGCTGGTCGAGCCGCCGGACGACTGGGGCCCGTGCGCGCTCGCGAGCTGGGCGCGTCGGCTCGGCGCCGGGGCCGGCTTCGACTGCGAGGCGTGGGACCTGGTGCACCTGGCGCGCGTGATCGACGCGATCTACCGGCGCGGGCCTCGATCCGCGGACCGGGCGCACGGTCCGGCGCACGCCGCGCCGGCGGCCGATTCCGGAGCGGAGCGCGCGTAGGAGGCGCTCGCGCGTAGGAGGCGCTAGCCACGGCCCGGGCTGGTGTCCCAGGGATCGCGCCCCTGCGTCCCGGCGCGCTCATCTCCCGGCAGCGACGTGTCGCGGCTCTCACCCGGGGTCCTACCGCAGGCGCGGCCGCCGATCTCCTGCTCGCGCCGCTCGTACCCGCGGCCGTTGGGCCCCGGTGCCGCGCTCCGCAGGAAGCGGCCCAGCATCAGGCCGGCTACGAAGAGCGAGCCGGCGGGGCCGAACTGGAGCTGCCCGCCGTTGTGGTTCGTGAACGGCTGCGCGACGCGCAGCACGACGCGCGCCGTGCGCGGCTTCACCACGTCGCCGTTGGTGAGGTAGCGCGCGACCACGGTATGGCCATCGTGATCGGTGTAGTTGACGAACAGGAACGAGATGATGGGGTACTTGGGATGGAAGGCAACGCTGAAGAGACCCTGCTCGCCGCCGCTGCGTACGCGCGACCGAAGGTCGAGAAACGGCCGGCCGCGCACGGCTCCGTCGCTCCACACCAGGATGCGACCGTCGAGCGTGGTGAGGAACAGGCGATCGTCGCCGGCATGGGTCACCGAGGTGAGCGCGCCCAGATTGGTGGCCAGCGTCTCCAGAGCGACCGGCGGGAGCTGCGCGAGCACCGGCGGGGCGGCGTGCCACGCCAGGAGCGAAGCCAGGAGCACCGAAGTGCGGGCGGCACGGCGCAACCTCGCAGTCATGCCACCCTCCGAGCTCGGCCGCTCATGCGTTCACTGCGACCAGCCGCCTCACCTTGGCGTCGCCCTCGGCCGCAACGCCCTCCTCGATGGCCGCGGCGCCCTCGCGCTCGCCGTCCTCGATCTCGAGAGCTTCGACGTAGAGCTCCTCACCGCCGGTGATCGCGAGCTCGAAGCTCGAGCACACCGGACAGGCGAGGGGCCAGGCCTCCGGCTCCACCTCCTGGCTGCACCGGCGGCAGCGGCCACGCAGCGGAACTCCCCGAACCTGGAGCGCGGCCCCCTCGAGCACGGTTCCCATCGTCACCAGCTCGAAGCCGAACGCGAGAGCGGACGGCACGGCTTGACGCAAGTGGCCCACGGCGACATGGACCCGGGTCACCTTGCGCCCCCGGGCGTGACGATGGGCGATCTCGGCGATGGAGGCGGCGAGTGACAGCTCGTGCATCAGTAGATCCTCGGGGTCGGATAGCAATGATCTGGACCGAATGAGAAACCGGATGCCGCGCTTGATGTATCCACCCGAAGCGACCGGGCTCGCGGCAGGTGACAGGGCGCCAACTCGGCGGCTCTCGAGAGCCGCTCGCTGTCGTCGACGAGGCTCACGATTCGTCCTGGGTGGTGGCGCATGCGCCCGAAAAAGAGCAAGGGGCGTGCCTGAAATCCTCATCGGGGATTTCCCGGAGACTAGGGGTCGTGGCATCGCTGAAGGCTCGGCAGCGACTTGACTCGTCTGTAACGATTTCTGCGGGTCAAGGCTTCTAGCGGTCGCGATCGAGGGGCTCGGTCAACCGGCGGATGCGACCGGCGAGCGCACCGAGCAGCCACTCGGTCACCCGCGTCCGTCGCAGCAGGCCGCCGCGGAAGCTCGGCCCGGGGATGCGCAGGACACGGACCGGCCCGCCCTGGGGGCGCACCGTGACGTCGCGACGGCTGCCGTCGAGGACCGAGAGCTCGCCCACCACGGCGCCGGGGCCGAGCACCTCGCCGCGACGCGCGGGCACCGTCTCCGTGCTCACGCCGTTCGCCGCCACCGCGCTCGCGGCGCGATCCGCCGCGCCGCCGGCGCGGTCGACCACCGCCCGCCCGGAGAGAATCACGAACAGGGCGTCCGAGTCGGCGTCGCCCTGCTCGAAGATCGCCTGGGGCGGCGCGATCGTCTCCTCGATCGCGTAGAGGGCGAGCTCGTGCAGATCCTCGGGATCGAGACCGCTGAACAGAGGGACGGCGTGCAGCAGATGCATGGTCTCGATGGTGGAAAGAGCGCGCGGCGGGCCGGGCGGCAGCGACCCGGACTCCGCCGCGACCTCCGGCCGCCGGGCGAACCACGCCGCGGTCTCGCGCACCAGCGGGTGCTCATCGTCGCGCGCGCGCGCGATCGCGTCGCGCAGCGCCTCCACCTCGGCCAGCGGCGACGCGGCCCACACCGCGGCCGCGCGCAGGTAAGGATCGGAGCTGCCGAGCAGGGAGGTGAGCGTCTCCTCCTCACCGGCATCGCCGCGCTGGTCCGGCGCGAGCGGCCTGCGCGCCAGCAGCGGCTCGAGATCCGGGGTGAGCTCGGAGGCACCCGGGCAGGCCGCACCGAGCAGCTCGAGCGCGATGGTGCGCTGCGCCGCATCCCCCGATACCAGGCGCCGGCGCAGCGCCTGGATCATCGGACCGTCGCCGGCGATCTCGAGCAGCTCGAGCACCCGATCGACCGCCTCGTCGCGCGCCTTGGCCAGGAGCGAGCGGAGGAACACGCGTGCGGCGCTCGGCTCGGTGGAGCCGATGACGGTCAGCGCGCGTCGCAGCTCGACGGCGCGGTCGAGCTGGCGCCGGGCGCGACCGAGCAGCGGGCCGGCCGCGCCGCGCAGCCGCTCGAGCGCCCGCGCGTGCTCCTCGGGCTCGACGCCGAAGGCCCGGCGCAGCTCGTCGATCTCACTCTCCGGCGCGCCGCG
>DATKDQ010000240.1:0-5253 GCA_035544635.1 Thermoanaerobaculia bacterium | reverse complement strand
GAGTGTTCTCGACTTCATGGATTCTCCTTCGAAGTTTGGCCGCGGTGCCGCGGCCGGAAAAAACTCGGGGACGACCAGACGCGGGCGGCCCCACGCGAGGAGAGGATGCAAGTACCGAGCCACGTCTGTCACGTCCCGCCGTCCCGAACGGCTGTGCCCGAGGATGCAGCGGCTCGTTGCCCGGCTCGAGCGGCTGGTCAGCCTCGACGACGCAGTCGAGTGGCCCCAGGCAAGTCGTGCAGCGACGACTGGTAGAACGTGCCGCCTCGGACCCGGAAGCGTCCTCGGCGCTTCTTCGCTGCCCGCCCGGAGAGTGAGGACGCGCTGGTATGCGCCATGCAGCTCTCTCGAGGTGCCTCATTCGGATTCCACTCGAGATTTCGGCCGCTGAAAGGAAGAAGTCGTGAAATACAGATATGCGCTTTTCGTGATGGTGCCCTGGGTCGCGCTCAGCTTGCTCGTCGGCGTCCGATCCAGCGCCGACGACCAGGGCAAGGCCGACTCGAGAGCCAAGAAGGCGGCCAAGCTCTCCGAGGACGATCGCTCCATCGGCGCGCATGCGCAGCAGATGATCGAGGAGGGCCGCCGGATCTTCCGCTACGACACCTTCGGCAGCGAAGCGTTCTGGGGTGATGCGCTCCGGCTCCACCAGGCGATCGCCGGAGAGAAGCACGGCGGCGTGGGCGGCGGAGTGAGCCCGAAGACGGCGCTCGCGGTGGGGATGAAGGTGGACGTCGACGCGCTCCCCGCGGCGCTCCAGAAGGATCTCAAGACCGGCAAGGTCGACCTCGATGATCCGGCGACGACGATCGCGCTGCTCGAGTTGGATGCGGTCGTCGGCGTCAAAGGGGTCTTCGATGACAGCGGCAAGCTGACGTCGCTCGGTTTGCGCTGTGCGTTCTGTCACTCCACGGTCGACGACTCGCTGGCACCGGGCATCGGGCATCGACTGGACGGCTGGGCCAACCGCGACCTGAACGTCGGGAAGATCGTATCGCTGGCGCCGAACCTCGAGCCCTTCACCGAGCTGCTCGGCGTCGACAGGGCCACGGTCGAGAAGGTGCTCCTCAGTTGGGGCCCAGGCCGCTACGACGCCGAGCTCGACAAGGACGGCAAGGCCTTCCGGCCAGACGGCGGACAGGCGGGCACGCTCATCCCGCCGGCGTTCGGTCTCGCCGGCGTGAACCTGAGCACCTGGACGGGGTTCGGCTCGGTTCCCTACTGGAACGCGTATGTCGGCGCCACCCAGATGCACGGCAAGGGCACCTTCATCGACGCTCGGTTCGACAACAAGGCTCAGTATCCCGTCTCCAACGCGAGCGGCTCAGGAAACACGAGGACCACACCGGACATGATCACGGGGAAGCTGGCGGCGCTGCACTTCTACCAGCTCGCGATACCCGCACCCCGGCCGCCGAAAGGCAGCTTCCAAGAGGCAGCGGCAGCGCGCGGCGAGAAGCTCTTCGCCGGCAAGGCGCGGTGCGGCACGTGCCACGTGCCCCCGCTCTTCACCGAGCCCGGCAACAACCTGCACGCGCCGAGCGAGATCGGCGTCGATGCGTTCCAGGCCGACCGCTCGCCGACCCACATGTATCGCACCGCCCCGCTGGCCGGGTTATGGACGCACCAGAAGGGCGGCTTCTACCACGATGGGCGGTTCGCGACCCTGCCGGACGTGATCGAGCACTACGACTCGTTCCTCGAGCTGCGCCTGAGCGAGCAAGAGAAGAAGGACGTGAGCGAATATCTGAAATCACTGTGAGGGCGTGCCTTCTCCGTCCCTTCCCCCTGCAACCGGGACAACCAACAGACTGGGGTCGACGCAGCGCGTCGCCCCTACGCCGGGAGGCCCTGGCCGCGCATGAACGACTCGCGCAACGCGCCGACTTCATCCTTCGTATAGCTGGCCCCGCACAGCTCGTGCAGCTCGGCCAGCAGCTCGTGCTGGCGACGACGGATGCGGCCGCTGAGCACCGCGGTTCCGATCGTCACCCGCAGCACGAGCCTCTGCGTGGTCTCGTCGAGCTCGGCGATCCGGCGGCGGGCGTCGGACCAGTCCAGCTCGAACCGATCCGTGGTGAGCTCGAGGTCGCGCAGCAAGCGATCGAGCAGCAGGACGAAGTTCGGGTGCGCGTCCCGGGCGCGGGTGATGCACTCGGCGACGGCCTGCACGATCAGGCCACGGGCCTCTGCGTCGAGGCTCCGCTCGGACTCGGCGATCCATTCGCGGATCTCCTCGATCGCCCGCGGCCCGGCGGCGCGGATCCGTACCTCGCGCATCACCCACCGGATCACGACCGCGTTCCACGCCGCGTACACCGGCACGGAGATCAGCGGGATGAAGACCCGCAGGGTGGCGCGCGCGAGGAGCCGCCGCAGCACGATCCGCAGCACGAAGCTCGTGACGCCGATCTTCAGCCGGTACAGCGCCGTGTAGGCCAGCAGCTGCCAGCGGGGCACGGACGCATAGGGATCGATGCCGTAGATCGACGTGCGCGGGTTCGGCATCTCCAGCGAGGCTCGAGACACACCGAGCGCGATCACCGTCTCGCGCTCGCGCCTCGACAGGCCCAGCCCCGCGATCGAGGCCACTCGCGACGCGCGCCGCAGCACCAGCCAGTACAAGAGTCCGATCTCGACCGCGCTGACCACCACCGCCACTACCAGGAAGACAGTCCACGCCTGCCAGTAGCGCGCGATCTGGGCCAGATCGAGCCGGCCGCGGTACAGCACCTCGACCATACCGATGAGCGCGCCGGAGATGGCTCCGGCGAGCGCCGCCAGCAGCACGGTGTTGCGCTCGATGGCGTGGATCTCGGAGAGATCGTCCTCCGACCAGCGATGCGGAGCCGCCTCCGAGTCGCCGCCGTGCCGCATGACGACGCTGACAGCGAAGCGCTCGACGGCGTTGGTCCCGCTGCCGTGCTGTTCCTCCAGTTCCATCCCGGGACCTCCTAGCAAGTGCGGGGCCACGCTCGCGGGCCTGTCTCCAAGGGAGCCGGGCCGGTCGGCGGGTCCGACGCAGCGTTCGGCGTAGACTCCTGGTCGCTCCACACCGGCTCGACGACATCGAGGGTACACCGCCATGGACTTCAACGACACCCCCGTAGAGGCCGAGTTCCGCGCCCAGGTGCGCTCCTGGCTCGAGGCCAACGCGCGGCCGCGCCGGGGCCGGCGCAGCCTCAACCGCCGCGTCGACTCCGAGCGCGGCCTCCAGCTCGCCAAGGAGTGGCAGGCGAAGAAGGCCGACGCCGGGTACGCCGTCATGCACTTCCCCGAGGAGTACGGCGGTCAGGGCCGGCCGATCCTCTACAACGTCATCTTCGAGGAGGAAGAGTCGAAGCTCGACGTCCCGGTCGGCTACTTCGGAATCGGCCTCGGCATGTGCGCGCCGGTGATCGCGGCCTACGCCACCGAGGAGCAGAAGCGCCGCTACCTCCCGAAGCTCATCCGGGGCGAGGAGGTGTGGTGCCAGCTCTTCTCGGAGCCGGGCGCGGGCTCCGACCTCGCCGGTTTGCGCACCCGCGCCGTGCGCGACGGCGACGAGTGGGTGGTCAACGGCCAGAAGATCTGGACCTCGGGCGCCCACTACTCCGACTACGGCATCCTGGTCACGCGGCACGATCCCAGCCTGCCCAAGCACAAGGGTCTCACCTTCTTCTTCGTGGACATGAAGAGCCCGGGGATCGAGGCGCGCCCGATCCGGCAGATCACCGGCGCCTCCGACTTCAACGAGGTGTTCTTCACCAACGTGCGCATCCCCGACCAGCAGCGCCTGGGCGGCGTGGGCGACGGCTGGCAGGTCTCGATCACGACGCTCATGAACGAGCGCG
This sequence comes from Thermoanaerobaculia bacterium, assembly GCA_035544635.1. Lineage (GTDB taxonomy): Bacteria > Acidobacteriota > Thermoanaerobaculia > Multivoradales > Multivoraceae > DATAFT01. The sequence goes on along the minus strand of DATKDQ010000240.1, from coordinate 1,420 downwards.
TCGCGGTGGGCGGCAACCTCTCGCCCGACGCGGCCGACCTCCTGCGCTTCGCGCGCCAGCTCACGGTCGAGAGCGGCCCCGCCCTCCGTGACCGTGCGGTGCGCGACCGGCTCGCCGACTGGTACGTGCAGTCGGAGGGGCTGCGCCTGACCGCCGCGCGCATCCGCACCGCCCTCTCCAAGGGTCAGACGCCCGGGCCCGAGGCGTCGATCTTCAAGGTGGTGAGCGCGTCGAAGACCCAGGACCTCTCGGACCTCGCGCTCGATCTCCTCGGCCCCGCGGGCACGCTGGTGGTCGAAGAGAACGGCGGCGCCGCGACCGGCGGCGACGGCGACGCCGCCCTCGGGGAGCGTGCCGCCGGCCAGGCGGCGTTCACGTCCGGGTTCCTCTACACCCCCGGCCTGCGCATCGCCGGCGGCTCGGACGAGATCCTGCGCAACATCATCGCCGAGAGGGTGCTCGGCCTGCCGGGCGACATCCGGGTCGACCGCGACGCGCCGTTCAACGAGATCCCGAGCGGCCGCTGAAGGAGTCTCGAGCTCCCCCACTCCCGGACCCGCTCGGCGAGGAGGGGTGACGAACGATGCCGATCTTTCTCGACGACGCCGACGTCCGCCGCCTGCTCGACCTCGACCGGCTGATCGACGTCATGGAGGAGACGCTCGCCGTCTTCTCGTCGGGCGGAGCGCGCCAGCCGGTGCGGCAGGCGATCCCGGTGAAGGCGTACGGAGGGTTCTTCGCCGTCATGCCGGCGCTCCTTCACGGGACGACGACGCCTGTCTCGGGCTCGGCCGTGGAGCCGGCGTCGTCTGCGGGAGATGGCGCCGGGGCCGAGGGAGCGGTCGCCGGCGAGGCCATGGGCGTCAAGCTGGTGACCTTCTACCCGTCGAACGCCGAGCGCGGGATCGCGACCCACATGGCCCTGGTCGCGCTGTTCGATCCCGCGACCGGCGAGCCGCTGGTGGTCATGGACGGGACCTACCTGACGGAGATGCGCACCGCGGCGGTGTCGGCGGCGGCGACGCGCCGGCTCGCCGCGCCGGACGCGAGCGTGCTCGCCATCCTCGGCAGCGGCGTCCAGGCGAAGAGCCACCTCGAGCTCCTGTCGAGGGTCCGACGCTTCGACCAGATCCGGGTGTGGAGCCGCACGCGCGAGCACGCGGAGAGCTTCGTCGAGCGCGCCCACCAAGCCGAGCGCCTCGACGGACGCGCCGCCGCGGGTGCGCACGCACTCGATCGCGCGGCGCCACGGGTCGAGTGCTCGGCGTCCGCCGAGGACGCCGTGCGCGGTGCCCACGTCGTCGTCACGGCGACCTCCGCGACCGAGCCGGTGCTGAGGGGCGAGTGGCTCGAGCCGGGCTCCCACGTCAACGCGGTGGGCGCCTGCGTCCCGGCCTGGCGCGAGCTCGACGACGACGTC
>DATKDQ010000239.1:0-2153 GCA_035544635.1 Thermoanaerobaculia bacterium | reverse complement strand
CGCGTTCACACCGCTGCGCCACGCCGGCCTGCTCTACCAGATCGGCGGCGTTGCGGCGCTCTGGCCGCGCGGGGAACCGCTCGTCGTGCTCGCGGTGACCGCGTTCAGCGCCAACCTGTGGATGGCCGTCGCGGTGTACCGACGCGCTCCGGATTGAGATCGGAGGGGCGCGAAGCGCCAGCGCCGTCCTCGGCGCCAAACAGCAACTAGCCGGAGGAACGTGCTATCCAGCACGTTCCGGAGGGCTAGCGCCCAGTTGCGCTTCCCGGCACCTGGTACGTGACCGAACGACTGAGCCAGTCGGCGAGGGAGGCGCCGCCCAGCGCCAGCAGGAGCGGCAGGCCGGCCGCGGCGAAGGTGACGAGGCCGCCCGCCCAGCGCAGTGTCGCCTGCCGGAAGGTGAGCGGCCGCTGGAGGCGGTCGCGTGACTGCAGTCCGCGCCAGGCCATCCCGGCGGTCTGTCCCCAGAACGCCAGCGACACCACGGACGACAGGAACGAGAACGTGACCAGGAGAGTGGCCAACGCCGGCCAGTGGCCGATGCGCGGCTCGACGCCGAGCGCGACCAATCCGAGATAGACCCCGGCGAGCACACCGAGGTGCACCAGCGTATCCGCGCACCCGGCCAGGAGGCGCGACGGAAGGGGGGCGATCACCGGACCGGCCGGCGCGTCGGTCTCGGGCACGGCCTCGAGATCGGAGGGGGCGCTCCCCGCGATCTCGTCCCGATCGCCAGGGTCGGGCTCCGCGTTCGCGAAGAGCTGCGGCTGCGTCGGCTCCGCCGACGGCGCGGCCCCGCGGGCCGGCCCGCGCTCGGGCGGCACGAGCGGCAGGTCGAACAGGAGCGGCTCGAGGTCGGCGGAGCGCCTGCGGCGCGACGATCCGGCCGAGGCCGCGGGTGGGTCGGCGCCGGGACTCTTGCGGCTCAACGGCGGAAATCCAGGTGCTGGACGTAGATCTCGAACAGGAGGTCCCGCGGCAGCACGGCGTAGCTGGCGACGAACTCACCCAGCCGCGCCACCTCGTCGTCTTCGGGCGCGAGGCGCGTCGCCTCCAGGACATACGGAGTCGCCCCCTTGACGTCGGATCGGCGCAGCTCGCGCACGGTGAGGTTGAAGTAGGAGTTGACCAGGAGCGAGTGGACGTCCTTGTCGCCCGGCGCCTGCTCGAAGCGGCGCCACAGCGCGGGCAGGACGAGCTCCCACTGGCGCTGGGTATAGAGATCGATCTGCTGCGCGATGGGCTCGAGCTGTCGCTTGGAGTCGTCGAACAGCGCCGCCTCGCCGGCGTCGAGCGGCCCGATCGCCGCGGCACGGGTGAAGAGGCGGGCCGCCTCGAGATAGCGCGCCTCGTCGTACGCCTGGCGGGCGCCCTCGATGAGCCCACCGTGGCGATCCGCGTCGTCGCCGCTGAGCGGCTCCACCACGGCCTGCTGCGACGCGAGCTCCTCGCGCCAGCGCGCGAGCAGGCGTCTCGCCTCCAGGTACTCGTTGCTGTCGGGCGCGACCTGCTCGACCGCGGCGATGGCTGCCTCGAGCTCGCCGCGGTCGTGTATCGCCTTGATCTCGGCGATGCGCACCGTGGTATCGGGGGCTGGCTCCTCCGTGGCGTTGGGGAACAGACGGCTCCAGTTCGCGACCAGGAGCCAGCCCCCCGCCAGCACCAGGACGAGGACGCCGGCGCCGATCAGAACGAACGGGTTCACCGGCTTGCGCTTCGCGCGCGCAGCCATCCGGTAGGTCGGGTCGGCGTGCCGCGGCGGCTCCGTAGGCGTCACCTGGAGGTCGGGGGGAACCGCGTCTGGCGCCGCCGCTCGACCGAGTCCCGCGGAGCCGTCCTGGTCGCGCTCGTGGTCGGCCGGCCCCCCGAGCTGGTCGAGCTGCTCGCGCGCCGCGATGTGCTGGGGACGCAGCTCGAGCACCCGCTCGAACGCCGCCCTGGCCCGATCGAGCTTGCCGGCATCGGCGGCGGCCAGGCCCTGATGAAACGTCTCTTCGATCTGCCGCTCCTGTTCTTCCTTGAGATCGCGCGCCAACTGGATCCGCCGGCCCGCCTCGTTGTGGTCGATCTCGATCAGGAAGATGCGCGACCAGCAGTCGATCGCGTCCTGGAACTTCTCGGCGTCGAACGCACGCTGCCCCTCGGCGAGGAGC
>DATKDQ010000238.1:0-6680 GCA_035544635.1 Thermoanaerobaculia bacterium | reverse complement strand
GGCGCAGCCCTGGACTCACGATCCGCAGAGCGAGATCGGACCCGACAGGTGGGGCGAGATCTCTCCGGCGTTCCGCACCTGCGGCGCGGAGATCGACGGGCTCCCCGGTTTCCAGGAGACCGGCCGGAGACAGTCGCCGATCGACCTCGCGTCGCCGGCGCGAGCGAAGCTGCCGCGGCTCTTCTTCTTCTACTCCGAGACCGCGTTCGAGGTCGAGAACAACGGGCACACGATCGAGGTGCCCTACGAGCCGGGAAGCGTGCTGTACGTGGGCGGCGAGCCCCTCACGCTGCAGCAGTTCCACTTCCACGCGCCGAGCGAGCACACCGTCGACGGGCGCTTCTCCGACATGGAGCTGCATCTGGTGCACACCGACGCGCTGGGCTCCAACGCGGTGGTCGCCGTGCTGTTGGAGGTCGGAGCGAGCGCGAACCCGGTGATCGACGAGATCTTCGCGCACGCTCCCGCCGACGAGGGAAGCGTAGACGTGGGCGGCGTCCTCGACGCCGGCGAGCTCCTGCCGGGATCGCTCGGCTACTTCACCTACGCCGGCTCCCTGACCACGCCGCCGTGCACCGAGGGCGTGCGCTGGTTCGTCCTCAAGCGCTCGGTCCAGGTGTCGGAGGAGACGGTCGCGCTCTTCCACCTGCTGATCGGCGACTTCCCGGAGTACGACGGCTTCTCGCGGAACAACCGGCCGGTGCGCCCTCGCAACGGCCGGGTCGTGCTCGAGCGGCGTTGATCCGGTCGCGCATCGCGGTGCGGCGACCCGCGTACCCGCGTGGCGACGCGGAGCGCAGGTCGGATGCCGGCCGCCGCCGCGCGCCCCACGCCGGCGCCCACGGAGCGTTTGTTACAGTGGCTTCCCCGTGAGCCGCAGCACGCGTCTGGCCTTCCTCGCGCTCACGGTGTTCCTGGTTCTGCTGCCGCTCACCCTGGCCAAGCCCGGTCTTCCGGTCAACCTCAAGGCGGACGAGCCCGCCTACTACCTGATGGCGCTGAGCCTCGCGCGCGATCGCGACCTGCGCCTCGAGGTCCAGGACGTCGATCGCCTGTTCGAGGAGTTCCCGCTCCTCCCGGCCAGAAACCTGATCGTGATGAGCGACGACGGCTGGCGCACGATCCACTACTCGAAGCCGCTCCTGTATCCGCTCCTGGGCGCTCCCTTCGCCGCGGCTCTCGGCGCCAACGGGCTCCTGCTCTTCAACATGCTCCTGGTGGGGGCGATGGTATGGATGGGCACGCGCCACCTGCGGCGCCACAATGACGACGCGCTGGCGCTCCTGGTCTCCGCGGCGTTCGTGCTCCTGAGCTGCGGCTTCGCCTACGCCTTCTGGATCCACACCGAGATCTTCTGCATGGCGGCGGTGGCGGCGGCGTGCTTCCTCGTGCTCGGCGCCGCCGAGCGCGAGCGCCGCCCCTCGCTGCTCGCGCCGCTCGGCTCGGGCGCGGCGCTGGCGCTCGCCGCCTACCACAAGCCGACCTACGCGCTGGTCGGCGCGGCGCTCCTGTTCGCGGCCTGGCGGGCGTGGCGTCTGCGCGGCGCCGCCGCGTGGCTCGCGGGCGCGGGTGCGGTGCTGGGGGCGACCGTGCTGCTCTCGATCGCGCTGGTCGGACGTGCGACGCCCTATCTCGGCTCGCAGCTGCGGGCCGGCGTGAGCGTATGCACGCCCGGGAAGCTCCCGATCGAGCCCGCGCCCGCGCCCCCGGCGGTGACCGGCGCGCCCGCCGAGGGCGGCGCTACGGCGACCGGCGCGCCGGCATCGGAGGATGCGCCGCCGCGCCTCAACTGGGGGTTCGTGCTGCGCGTGCCGAGCACCGACCCGCGCGAGCTGGCGGAGAGTCTCCGCTACTTCCTGTGGGGACGCCACACCGGCTTTCTCCTCTACTTTCCGTTCGGCGTCCTCGCCGTCCTGCTGTTCGCGCTCGACCGGCCGCGCGATGGCGAGCGCTGGCTTCTACTCGCCTCGCTCGCCGGCATCGCGCTCTACTTCCTGGTCTTCATCCCGGTGAACTGGCAGGGCGGCGGTGGCTTCGTCGGCAACCGCTACTTCGTCGCGGTGTATCCGGCCTTCCTCTACCTGGTGCGCCGGGTGCGGCCGGCGGTGATGGTGGTGCCCGCGGTGGCGGTGTCGAGCCTGTTCCTGGGGCCGCTTCTGCTGTCGCCCTTCGGCGCGGCGGTGCCGGAGCCGACGCTCCAGGCACACGTGCGCAACGCCCCGTTCCACCTCTTCCCGCTCGAGCTCTCGCTCAAGAACGTCCCCGGCTATCACGTCTTCCCGCTCGCCGAGGCGCGCCTGCTCGCCCGGCGCGATCAGGTGGTGCCCTTCGGCGAGTCGATGTGGCTGCGCGGCGCCGACCGGGTCGAGGTGTGGATAGAGTCCGCCCACCCGGTAAAGCGGCCGGCCTTCCTGGTCGAGCGCTTCGGGCCCGGCAACGAGGTGACGCTCGCAATCGGCGCCGCCCGCGAGACCATCGCCCCCGCGGGGCCCGCCGAGCCGCGCCGCGTGGTGCTCGAGCCCGAGCGGGCAACCCGGCGCCGCCGCAAGGACGGCGCCGAGTCGTGGGTGTACAAGCTGGTGGTGCGCTCCTCGTCGGGAGCGGTCGAGAGCTGGACGCGCAGCCGCACGGCGCGCCGCTGTGGGGACTTCGAGTTCGAGGATCCCCGGGTCGAGTCGTTCTTCGTCGGCGCCGGCCTGACCTACATCGGCGACGCGGCCGACCACGAGCGGGACCTCTTCGCGCCCGAGTGGGGCTCGGTCCGCGTCCCGGAGCGCGTCGCGCCAGGCGCCACCTTCGAGATCGAGACGGTGGTCACCAACCGCAGCCCCCATCCCTGGAGCGGCGGCGGCTCCTCGCGCATCAACCTCTCCTATCACTGGCTCGCGGCCGACGGCCGCATGGTGGTCTACGACGGGCTGCGCACGCCGCTGCCGGGGCCGGTCGAGCCGGGCGCGACGCTGCGGGCGGCGCAGGCGGTCGCGGCGCCGCCCGAGCCCGGCTCGTACCTGCTCGAGCTCGATCTGGTCTACGAGCACGTCGCCTGGTTCTCGCAGCGCAGCGGCGGCAGGACGCTGCGCCTGCCGGTCGAGGTCGCGCCGCCGCCGGTACCGGACTGAGCGCGTGGCAATGAGCGACGACCCCGACCAGTGGAAGCGAGCGGCCGAAGCGCTCGCTGCGTCGCCGTATCGCCTGTGGCGCGAGCACAGCGACGCGGTCAATCTCCACCTGATCGAGCGCTGGCTGGCCGGACCGGCCGGCGAGCCGGCGCTCAAGACCGATCTCTTCGACGAGGCGGTCGGTCGCGGAATCTGCGGAGAAGCGCGGGGGCGCTTCCCCCGGCTGGTCGGCATCGACGTCTCGCACGCGGTGGTGCAGCGCGCGCTGCGGGGCACGCCCCGGCTCGCGGCGGCGGCCGCCGACGTCCGGCGGCTGCCGTTCGCCGACTCCTCCTTCGGCGCCGTGCTGTCGATCTCGACGTTGGATCACTTCGCGACCGAGGGTGAGATCGCGGCGAGCCTGCGCGAGATCCACCGTGCGCTGCGGCCCGGCGGGCTTCTCCTGTTGACGCTCGACAATCCCGGCAACCCCAAGATCCGCCTGCGCAACGCGCTGCCCAGGACGCTCCTGCGGGCGACGCGGATGGTGCCGTACTTCGTGGGTAAAAGCCTCGGCAGGCGTCGGCTCGAGCGGGAGCTGGCGCGCGCCGGATTCGCCGTGCTCGAGATCGGCGCGATCGTGCACTGCCCGCGCGTGCTCGCGGTGGCGGCGTCGCGACTGCGGGTATTCGCGCGGCCCGCCGCCCGCGTCCGTTTCCTGGCGGCGCTCCAGCGTTTCGAGATTCTGTCGCGCTGGCCCACGCGGTTCCTCACCGGACACTTCACGGCTGTGCTGGCGCGCCGCGCGCCGCGATCGTGATCGCCAGGTCGGCGCTGGGACGCCAGTGGCTCCAGTGCCGGAAGCCGCGTTCGATCTCGCCGTCGCGCGAGAGGCTCCAGTCGAAACCGGCGGCCAGCTCCTCGAGCGTGACGCGGCAGATCAGGTTGTTGAGATCGATGCCGTTGCAGGCGTGCTGGTGGAAGCCGAACGGCGAGTAGCGCGACCGCGGCACCGGGTCGAGAAAGCGATCGGGGTCGAACGCCGCGGCATCCGCCCAGACTTCCTCGTCCCGGTGGCTCTCACGAACGCACACGCGGAGCTGCCAACCGGTGGGGAAGACGAAGCCGCCGTGCTCGAACTGCTCGCGCACGACGCGGTACAGGTACTCACTCTGCTCGAGCCTGAGCGTCTCCATCACGATGCGATCGGCGAGACCGGGCGCTCGCGGGGCCGCGCCGACGCCGCCCGCGCCGGCGGCGCACGGCCGGCCCGAGCCCTCTCGCTCGCCGTCCAGCTGGCGCCGCAGGCGACCCGACCACTCCGGGTGCTCGCCCAGGAGCTTGAGCAGCCAGCGCAGGAGCGCGCCGACGTTGTCGGTCGCGATCTTGAGGATGAAGAGCAGGTTGTCGACGCAGGTGCCGTCGGGCAGGCCCGGCGCCGTACGCTCGAGCTCCTGGAGCGCGCAGGCGCACAGAGCGCCGCTGGCGCGCCCGGCGCGAAGCTCGCCGGCCTGGCGCTCGACCAGCGCGCGCAGCTCCTCGAGCGCGGCGCGCGAGCGGGCGGTCAGCGGCGCCCCGAGGCTCTGCTGGCGCAGGACGGCGTGGCCGCGCGCGATCGCGGCGAAGGTCGCGGTCTCCTCGTCGACGCCGAAGAGGACGCGCGCGAACGCGGCGAGCACGATCCGATCGAGCGCCGGCCCGGGCGCGACCCCGGCCGGGGCCGCCGCCAACGCCTGGAGCTCGCGCCGCGCCGCGCGCCGGGTGGCGGGCTCGGCGGCGGCGACGATCGGCCCCGACAGCGCCACCCGGAACAGGCTGCCGTACCTCTCGTGCGTCGTGCCGTCCATGTAGCGCAGGAAGCCCCCGCGCAGCTCGTCGTTCCACGGCAAGGGGCTCGGGCCCAGCCGGTCGCGATGCCGGCGCAGGAGGTCGTGCGCGAGCTCGAGGCCGACGACGCACACCACCGGCCGGTGAAACTGCGCCATCTTGAAGATCGGCCCGTGGCGCCGCTGCTCGACGGCGTAGAAGTCGCGCTCCACCAGCGCCGCGATCGAGCGCGAAAACGAGAGCGAGCCGGGCGGCAACCGGCGGGACCGACCGTAGGCGGGTCGCGCCCTCCACCCGCCGACGAGGGCCAGGGCGACGGCGCCGGCCGCCGCCGCGTGGAGCGCGACCGGAGCACGGGCCGCGGCGACCAGCGCGGCGGCCGCTGCCGCGACCAGCAGCGCGGCGAGGAGGGCGTGAGCGTGCGGCGCGACCCGCGCCAGTCGCCGGCGCCGATCGAGGAGGAGGCGAGCCCACGGCCAGGCGAGCGCGGGAAGGAGGGCGAGCTCGACCAGCGTCAGCGGGCGCATCGCCACCCGGTGAGGTCGCGGCCGAGGAGGTGCTGGAGACGCTCGACATCGGGTGCCAGGACGCGCGCGATCGTGGCCCGGAGCTCGGGATCGAGCGCTGGCCGGCGCAGCTCGCGACCCATCGCGAGGCGGCCGGTGTCGCGGATCGCGGCGGGCAGGAACGGGCGCAGAGCGATGCGCGCCCGCACCGTGCGCGTCCACAGGAAGCGCAGCAGGGGCTGGCGCACGATCCCGGTCTGATTGTGGCGGCGCTCGGTGTCGACCGCCGTCCCCGGGTCGACCTCGAGGAACTCGAAGAGGTCGCGCAAGAGCGCGGAGACGTCGGACACCAGGTCCTCGAACAAGTAGATCCGTATGCGCTCGCGCGCAAAGCTCTGGAAGTAACCGGCGAGGAAGTGATGATAGCGCGAGCAGCCGACATAGCTGCCGAAGGCGACGGCGTCGGGGAGCGGGCGGGCGAGTTCGTCCTCGACCACGGCGCGGAAGTCGGTGCGCCGCTCCAGCCCGTCGCGGCGGCGTCCCAGGTAGTGCGCCCAGGCGCGATCGACCGGCTCGCGCAAAATCGCGACCAGCTTGGCGTCGGGGCAGGCGGAGTGGATCCGCGCCGGCGCGCCCAGCGACTGCAGGTAGACCGGCGACACCTCGCCGATCGCGCGCTTGCCGCCGGCGCCGCGAAAGAGCGCTTCGTAGTCGCCGCGGTCGGTGATCCACTGCCGGGCCATGGCGCGCTGCGCGGCGCCCTCCCAGGGCGGCTGCGGATCGCCGGCGACGAAGAAGTTCGGTGACTTCACCGGGCTCATGTGCACACTCGGGTGCTGCCCGAGGTAGTGGTGGAGCGACGTCGTCCCCGAGCGGCTCGCTCCGATGACGAGGAAGTTGGGGAGCGTCATCGGTCGCCGGCGAGCCAGTGGGAGAGGTCGCGTCCGATCAGCTCCTGGAGCCGCTCGGTATCGGTGCGGAAGAGCTCCGAGAGCTCCGCGCGCAGCGCCGGATCGAGCGCCGGCGCGGTCAGGTCGGTGGTGACGGCGCGGAAGGCGGCGTGGCGCAGCGGCTCCGGCAGGTAGGGACGAAGCGCCGCTCGCAGCAGCGCCGAGCGCGTCCACAGCGCGCGGGTGAAGGGGTTGCGGATGAGCCCGCCGCTCGCGTTGTGGCGCGCCGCGGTGTCGGGCCCGAAGGCGGGGTCGACCTCGAGGAATCGGTAGAGGTCGGCGACCAGCGCCGCGGGATC
>DATKDQ010000237.1:0-14543 GCA_035544635.1 Thermoanaerobaculia bacterium | reverse complement strand
GCCGGTGGTCGAGGCCGAGGCGTCGAGCCAACCGACCTGCGGGCCCGGGCCCTTCTCGATGGCCGGTCCCGACATGGTGAGCGCGATGATGCAGGGCGCCGGCTTCGAGCGGGTCGGCTTCGAGCGCTTCGACACCCCGGTGTCGATCGGCGTCGACCTGGACGAGGCCGTTCGCTTCGCCCTCGACGTGGGTCCCGCCGGAGAGATCATGCGGCTCGCGGAGGAGGAAGGCACCCGGCTGCGCCCGGAGGTGGAGGCGGCTCTCTACCGGCGCTTCGAGCAGATGACGGATGACGGCGGCGCCGTCTACGCCGACTCGAGTGTCTGGATCGTCAACGGCCGCCGGCCGCGGTGACGCCGAGGCTCGCGCCGCGATCTCAGCGCGCGGGCGCCGCGGCGAAGAGGTGCAGGCGATCGCGGCGGAAGGCGAGGCCGATGCGGCTCTCGACCGCGACCTCGAGATCGGCCGGCACGACGGCGATGAATCTCTGATCGCGGCGCGCCTCGGCGCGTAGGTGCACGTGCAGCTCGCTGCCGGCGGCCTCGACCACCTCGACGATGGCGGCGACGTCGGCGCCTTGCGCGCCGTCGGTCGTGGCCAGCTCGACGTCGTGCGGGCGGATGCCGACCACCACCTGCTCACCGCTCGCGAAGCGGCCGGCCTCGGCCAGCGGCAGGGTCAGACCGAGCCCCGTGATCTCGACGCCGTCGCGCGCGGCGGCCACCGCTCCGGCCATGACGTTCATCGGCGGCGAGCCGAGGAAGCGCGCGGCGAAGAGCGTCGCGGGCCGGCGATAGATCTCGAGCGGAGGCCCCACCTGCTCGATCGCGCCGTCGCGCAGGAGGACGACGCGCTCGCCGAGCTTCATCGCCTCCTCCTGATCGTGGGTCACGTAGATCATGGTCGCCCCGAGCCGGCGATGAAGGAGCGCGAGCTCGGTGCGGGTGTCGAGCCGCAGCGCGGGGTCGAGGTTCGACAGCGGCTCGTCGAGCAGGAACGCCTGGGGCTCGCGCACCATCGCGCGGCCGAGCGCGGCGCGCTGGCGCTGGCCGCCCGAGAGCTGCGCCGGGCGGCGGTCGAGCAGCCCTTCGATTTGGAGCGTCTGTGCCACCCGGCGCACGCGGGTGTCGATCTCGGGGCGCGACACGCCGCGCGCCCGCAGCCCGAACGCCAGGTTCTCGCGCACCGTCTTGTGGGGGTAGAGCGCATAGCTCTGAAACACCATCGCGAGGTCGCGCTGCTGCGGCGAGACCGCGGTGACGTCGCGGCCGCCGATCAGGATTCGCCCGTGGGTCGGGGTCTCGAGCCCGGCGACCAGCCGCAGGAGCGTGCTCTTGCCGGAGCCCGACGGTCCGACCAGAACGAGCAGCTCACCGTCCGCGATCTCCAAGGTGACGTCGCGCACAGCGGCGTGGCCGCCGGCGAAGACCTTGCTGACGTCCTCGAGCGCAATCGACGCCATCGGTAACGAGTATCCTGTCACCCCTTAAGCGCGCCGGTGGTGAGGCCCTGCACGATCCGGCGCTGGAACAGGACGACGAGGAGCACGACCGGCACGGTGGCGACCACCGCGGCGGCGAGGATCTGCCCCCACGGCACCTGGTACTGCCCGCGAAAGAGCGCGATCGCGACCGGCACGGTGTGGCGCTCGGGCCCGAGCGTGAACGACAGCGCGAACAGGAACTCGTTCCAGCAGTAGACGAAGGTGAGGATGGCGGTGGTCGCGATCCCCGGCCAGGCGAGCGGCGCGGTGATCTCGATCAGCGTGCGCAGGCGCGAGGCGCCGTCCATCGCCGCCGCCTCTTCGAGCTCGGCGGGGAGCTGCCGGAAGTATCCCACCAGGAGCCAGATCGTGAGCGGCATCGCGAACGTGAGATACGGCAGCACCAGCCCCGGATAACTGTTGATCAGGCCGGCCGCGCGCAGCAGCAGGTAGAGCGGAGCGATCAGCGAGATCTGCGGGAACATCGAGACCGCGAGCACGAACGCGAGCAGGGCGTAGCGGCCGCGAAAGCGCAGCCGGGCGAGCCCGTAGGCGCAAGCGCCGCCGATGGTCACGGCGAAGAGCGTGGTGGTGCCCGCGACCACCGTCGAGTTGCGGATCGGCACCCAGAACGCGCGCTCGCTCCACAGCGCGCGGTAGTGGTCGAGCACGAACGGTCCGCGCCAGAGCGCGGCCGAGTCGAAGAGGCGGGCCTCGGGAGTCAGCGAAGCGAGGAGCATCCAGACCAGAGGAAACGCCGAGAGGGCGACCAGCCCGACGGCCGTGCCGGCGGCCCAGCGGCTCACGACCGAGCCGCTCACGCCGTCCTCTCTTCCAGCAGGCTCCGTCCCAGGAGCCGGATGTAGGCGAGCGCCAGCACGAAAGTCCCGAGGAACACGATCACCGACAGCGCCGATCCGTAGCCGAACCGCAGGTGCTGCAGCAACGTGTTGAAGATGTAGAGCGCGATCGGCTCGGTGGAAGTTCCGGGTCCGCCGCCGGTCAGGACGTAGATGACGTCGAAGACACGGAACGCGTCGAGCGCACGGAAGAGGATCGCGACCAGGAGCGCCGGGCGCAGCAGCGGCAGGGTGATCTCGCGGAACTGCCGCCACGGGCCGGCGCCGTCCATGCGCGCGGCGTCGTAGAGCGCGGGCTCGATCGACTCGAGACCGGCGAGGAGGAGAAGCGCGACGAACGGCGTCATCTTCCAGGCGTCGGCGACGACGATCGGAATCCACGCCGCCAGCGGATCGACGAAGAAGGAGAAGCCCGGCGGGATGGCCCCGGCAGCGCGAAGGGCGGCGGGGACGATGCCCGAGTCTCCTTCGAACATGAACCGCCAGACCAGGGCGGCGACCACGGTGGGCACCGCCCAGGACAGGAGCACCACGACGCGGATGAGGGCGCGGCCGCGCCGGGCTCGGCTCATCGCCAGCGCGAAGACCAGGCCGAGCGCGAGCTCCAGGGACACCGAGGCCAGGACGAACCCGCCGGTGTGGAGCAGGGCGCCGCGGAACCGGGCGTCGCCGAGCGCCGCGGCGTAGTTGTCGAGCCCGACGAACGGCTGCCCGAGCCACGGCATGCGCAGGTCGTGGAGATGGAGCGACTCCCAGAGCGTCCAGACCATGGGGGCGATCGCGACCAGCGCGATCACCGCGATCGCGGGCGAGACCAGCGCAAGAGCGGCGCGGGACTCCTGCTTCACGGCGAGCCTTCCCATCATCCGGCGTGGCTGCGGAGCCTGCCGCCCCCCGCGAGGCCCGTCCGCTCGAGCAGCGCGCGCATCTCGCGCGCCGCGTCCTCGAGCGCGGCGCGCGGCTCCTGCTGCCGCGTCAACGCGCGATGCAGTCGGATCTGCAGGATCTCCGAGAGCTGGGTGTAGACCGGCGTGGCGGGGCGCGGCTTGGCGGCGGCAACGATCTCGCGTGCCGCCTCCGGCGCGATGCCGAGGGCGCCTTCGAGGCCCTCACCCTGCTCGTAGAGCGCGGGCCGCGGAGGAAGCTGACCGACGACCCGCGCGCGCTCGAGCATCTGCTCGGGTGCGGTCAGGAACTCGACCAGCGCCCACGCCTCGTCGGGCCGACGGCTGCGCGCGTTGACCGCGAGCTGCGACCCGCCGAGCGCCGCCGTCGGCTCGCCGGCTCCGCGAACCGCCGGCATGGCCGCCACTGCGAAGCGTCCGGCGACGGCGGAGTCGGCCGATTCGAGCAGCGCGTGCGCGTACGGCCAGTTGCGCATCATGGCGGCGGCGCCGTTCTGAAACGCGAAGCGGGTCTCCTCCTCGTGCCAGGTCAGCGCGGCGGCGGGCACGATGCCGTCGACGTGGATGGCGTCGCGCATCCAGGTCAGCGCCCGCACCGACGCCTCCGAGTCGACCACGACCGCCCCGTTATCGTCGAGGATACGGCCGCCGAACCCGCCGAGGTGCTCGAGAAAGACGGTCACCAGGCCCTCGTAGCGCGCCCCCTGCCAGACCAACCCGAAGCGCACCCCGGGCGATCGCATCGCGTCGCGCGCCGCGGCCGCCAGCTCGTCGAAGGTGGCCGGCGCGCGCGCCAAGAGGTCGGTGCGCCAGTACAGCATGCCGACGTCGACGAACCACGGCAGCCCGTAGAGGGCACCGTTCCAGCGGTTGGCCTCGATCGACGCGGGGAAGAAGTCGGCGAGATCGGGCCCAAAGCGGTCGAGCGGCAGCAGCCATCCCGCCGCGGCGAACTCCGGGGTCCAGACCACGTCGAGCTGGAGCACGTCGGGCTCGGGCGACCGCGCGTTGAGCCACTGCACGTAGAGCTGGTGACGCTGGTCGGCCGAGTCGGGCGTGGCGCGGATCTCGACCTCGACGCCGCGCTCGGCGCTCCACCGCGCGAGCTGCGAGCGCACCACCTCGGCCTCGCGGCCGACCGCGCTGCCCGAGAAGATGAGCCGGCCGGGATCACCCGAGCCCCGGCAGGAGAGAGTCGGGAAGCAGAGCATCACCGCCAGCTGAACGCCGGCGGCCAGTCGTGCCGCGCGCGGGGACACCCGACCATTGTAGGCGGCGCCGGCACCTACGAAGCCTTCGGGTCACGGAGCGCGAGAACGGCGCCTTCTCGCCGGACTGGGGAGCCGAGCTTTCGAATCCCGTGCCGGCGAGCCTACGGGGTGACCGTGACCGCGAGCTCCCGGTCGGTGGCCAACGCGCCGTCGGTCGCCTGGCATCGCACCACGTACTCGCCGGGCTGGTGGAAGGTCATCTTCGTGACCCACGTCCCATCCTCCGGCGGCGGAGGAGCCATCCAGGTGGGCGCCCACGGCGAGTTGGCGCCGGTGCGAGAGTCCTCCCACACCTTGACCTGCTCGGGATCGAACGTCACCTTGCCGGCACCCCGATACGGGTAGCACGACACCCATAGCCCGGTCGCGCTGTCCACTGTGACCTGCAGCGGCGGCTGCCAGTCGGCCGGCGAGCCGTCGATCGGAAGGCTGCCGTCGCTGGTCGCGAAGAAGAAGGCGACCGCCTGCCGCGGGTGCGGCGCGGGCACGCCGTCGTCGGTGGCCCTGGCCACGACGGTCAACGGCTGGCCGACCTTGGCGGTCAGCTCTCTCTTTCCTTCGATCTCGAGCACCGGCGCCTGGTTGGCGCGAACCACCGGGTCGCTCGAACCGGCACCGAGCGCTCCCCGCTCGGACGCCTTCACCAGGTCGTCGATGAAGTAGTCGAGCCGCAGCGAGGCGTACGCCTTCTCGGTCTTCCCCTTCGCGGTCAGGGTCCAGATCACCTCGTCGGTGTCGCTGAACCCGTCGGGAACGGGCACCCGGAACACAAAGCGGTTCCGGCGCGGCAGGAAGCGGGTCGGCTGCCCTTGATCCTCGGGGCCCGGCGCCAGGAAATTGTCAGGACCGACCGGGATGTCGACCTCTTCCTCCCAGTTGCGGTTCATGTATCCGAACAGAAAGTACTTCTTGCCGGCGGCATCCACCTCCCAGCCCTCGTAGGCCGGAGCGACGTTCTGACCGCGCGAATAGGTGAGCGACTGGGCGCCGGTGGCCGCGCACAGGAGGAACGCCGCGACCGCGCCGAGCAACGATGTGAGTACTGAGATCCGCATTCATGCCCTCGATCGAGACGTCGTTGTTGACCGCTTCCCTACCCCATAGCGTCTCGCCACCGACTCAGTGGCCCGCGCCCCCTGCCGTCGCCTCGCCCCCCGGGGCCGTCTCCGCCGGCAGCACGTTGCACAGTGGGCAGCCGAGGACGTGGTCGTTGCGCCCCAGGTTCAGCTTGCGCCGCCGCTCGCTCATCGCCTCCCGGAACTGCTCGTCGCTCAACGCGACGCCATGTCCGAGGTCGATGAACATGTTGGCCACCGACCGGTTGCCCGAGCCCTGCCAGTTGCGCGGGTCGGGGACGTTGCGGTTCGCCGGCGAGTTGTCCATGAAGCCGATGATGTGGAGGATCGTGCCCTTGGGCAGGAGCGGCTCGTGGTCCACCGCGTACTCGTAGCCCAGCACCCAGTTGTGGTCGTACCCGGAGCAGGAGAGCGTCTCGATGTGAGTGCCCCAGATGAACTCGAGACACATGCGAGCGCCGGGCGCGTGCAGGTGGGGCTCGAAGCTCGTGATCTTGGTGTGCTCGGGAAGCACCATGTAGGCGTGGAGCTGCTGGTTCGCCTCCATCGCCTTGATGTCGATGTCGACCGCGTCGCCGAAGCTGCGCAGCGCGCGCTTGTACTTGGGCACGTAGCCCTTGGGGTGGAACTTCCACCCGATCTCGAGGTGGGCGGTGGTGTCGCGGCCGTTGGAGTGCAGGTGCACCGAGTTGGAGATCACCGTCGAGTTGGCGCTCAGCAGGCGAGCGCCGTCGGGATCGAAGAAGTCGGCGTTGCGCCCGACCTCGTGCACCGGCCAGTTGGTGAACGTAGCACTGTCGGGACGGAGCGGGTCGTCGGTCAGGTCGGCTTCGCTCTGGACCAGGACCGTCGACCAGATCATGTGGTGGAAGATGAACCGGCCGCCGACGGTCTCGCGCTTCTCACCCTTGCTGTCGAGCACGTCGTTGATCTCGCGCACCTCGACCGCCGCGACGTAGCGATCCTCGGTGTTGCCGATCGCGACCGGCGGGATCTCGCCCCACCAGTCGGGCGCGTCTCCCTTGAGCGTGACCTGGCCGAGCACGGTGACGAGGTCCGGCTCGCCGATCATCCACCTGGAGGAGTCGTTGAGCGGGATCGGCGGCGGCAGGTCGGCCGGATCACCCTCCGGCGCGCCGCTCTGCACCCATCTCGCGACCTTGGCCAGCTCCTCCTCGGAGAGAGAGGGGTCTCCCTTGAAGTGCTGGATGCCGAGGTCTCGCTCGATGAACCACGGCGGCATCACGCCCGCGACCGGGCCCATGTGGGTGCGCTTCTGGATCGCCTTGGCGTAGGGGCGCACCTGGTCGTACTCGAGCAGCGACATCGGCGCCACCGAGTCGGGCTGATGGCAGCGCTGGCAGCTTCGCTGCAGGATGGGCGCGATGTCCCTGCTGTACGTCACCTCGCCGAGGTCGAGCGCCGCCTCGGCGCGCGCGGCGCCGGGCGCGGCGAACGCCGCGAACGCGATAGCGACGATCGCAAGAGAGCGAGACGTCGCGCCGAGGACTCCGATTCGGCCGGCTTTCGTCTGGGGGACCATACGCACTCCTTCGTACACCCGGAAGCGGGGCGGTTCAGCAGGGTCGATGCAGGGGCCCGCACATACTACCTTAGCCTAACACCTTTGGCCGGTCGGCCAGCACCCGCGCGTCGGGGTCGCGACGCGCCAAGGGTCGGAGACTGCCCTGCCTGCCGCCACGCAGGCCGCTAAGGGTTGCTGCCCGTCGGCGAGGGTTCGCCCGCCATGATCGACCTCCCCGAGGTCGGCGGCGGTAGGATGTTCCGCACCCCCGCGATGGAGATCGAGTAGAAGGAGAGGTACGCCGATGTCCCGATTCGCACCAGCCGTCCTCGCCCTGGCGCTGGCCGTCCCACTCTCGCCCCTGCTCGGGGCCGAGCCCGCCGGCACGTCGCCGGCAGGGACCACGCCCGACGCCCTGCTCGGGTTCTCGGCCGCGAGCGCCGAGGAGCAGACGGCGTGGGAGCAGCGCTTCGACCGGGCGCTCGATGCCGCCGACCTCGAGACCTGGATGCACCGCCTGGCGGCACGCCCGCACCACCTCGGCTCTCCGGGGTCGAAGGCGAACGCCGAGTACATGGCCGAGCTCTTCCGCTCCTGGGGATACCAGGTGGAGATCGAGGAGTTCCAGGTGCTCTTCCCCACCCCCACCGAGCGCAGGGTGGAGATGCTCGAGCCGCGGCGCTTCGTGGCGACGCTGGTCGAGGACGCTCTCGCCGAGGACGCGACGTCGGGCCAGAGCGGCGAGCAGCTCCCCACCTACAACGCCTACTCGATCGACGGCGACGTCACCGCCGAGGTCGTCTACGTCAACTACGGCGTGCCGGAGGACTACGAGGAGCTCGCCCGGCGCGGGATCTCGGTGGAGGGCAGGATCGTGCTGGCGCGCTACGGCCGCTCCTGGCGCGGCATCAAGCCCAAGGTCGCGGCGGAGCACGGAGCGGTGGGCTGCATCATCTACTCGGATCCGGCCGAGGACGGGTACGCCGCGGGCGACACCTACCCGGAGGGCGGCTTCAGGCCGGCACAGGGGACTCAGCGCGGCTCGGTGATGGACATGCCCGTGCACGCCGGCGACCCGCTGACGCCGTTCGTCGGCGCCACCGCGGAGGCCGCGCGCCTCGACCGCTCCGAGACCACCGTCCTCACCAGGATCCCGGTGCTGCCGATCGCCGCGCGCGACGCCTTGCCGCTGCTCGAGGCGCTCGGCGGAGCCGTGGTGCCGCGCGACTGGCGCGGCGCCCTGCCGATCACGTACCACTTCGGTCCCGGCCCCACCAAGGTACGCCTCGCGCTCGCGTTCGACTGGCGCATCGTCCCGCTCTACGACGTGATCGCGCGGATGCCCGGGGCGGAGCTCCCCGACCAGTGGATCGTGCGCGGAAATCACCACGACGCCTGGGTCAACGGCGCCACCGACCCCACCAGCGGCATGATCGCCGTGCTCGCCGAGGCGAAAGCGCTGGGCGAGCTGGTGCGTCAGGGCTTCCGGCCGCGGCGCACCATCGTCTACGCCGGGTGGGACGGCGAGGAGCAGGGCCTCCTCGGCTCGACCGAGTGGGCGGAGACGCACGCCGAGGAGCTCCGCGCCAAGGCGGTGGCGTACGTCAACAGCGACAGCAACTCCCGCGGCTTCGCCTCCAGGGGCGGCTCGCACCTGCTCGAGACGCTGGTCAACGAGGCGCTGCGCGACGTCGTCGATCCGCAGCGGGGGACGAGCGTCGCGGCGCGGGCCCGGGCGCGCCAGGCGCTCACCGGCTCGCCCGACGAGCAGCAGGCGGCGCGCGAGGGGAAGCCGCTCGCGCTCGCCGCCCTGGGCTCGGGCTCGGACTACACACCGTTCCTCCAGCACCTCGGCATCGCCTCGCTCGACGTCCGCTTCGGGGGCGAAGGCCACTACGGCCAGTACCACTCGATCTACGACTCGATCGACCACTACGAGCGCTTCATGGATCCCGGCTACCGCTATGGCGTGGCGCTGGCGCAGACCAACGGGCGCATCGTGCTGCGCCTGGCGCAGGCCGACGTCCTGCCCTTCGATCCCGATCCGCTGGCCGCCACCGTCGCGAGGTACGTGGAGGAGGTGGTGAAGCTCGCCGACGAGATGCGCGAGCAGACCGAGACCGAGCGCTGGCGGATCGAGGAGAGGATCTACGAGATCGCCGCCGACCCCGACCAGACCTTCGTCGTGCCGGCGCCGGAGGACCCGGTGCCCCACCTCGGCTTCGCTCCGCTCCTGAACGCATCGGCGGCGCTGCGCAGGAGCGCGGAGCGCTATGGGCGGGCGCGGACGGCGCGGCTCGCCGACGGCCCGCCGCTCTCGGCGGCCGAGCGCGCGCGGATCGACGCCCTGCTCATGGCCACGGAGAGGGCGCTGACCCGCGAGGACGGCCTGGCGGACCGTCCGTGGTACCGCCACCACCTGTACGCTCCCGGCTTCTACACCGGCTACGGCGTGAAGACCCTGCCGGCGGTGCGAGAACCGATCGAGCTGCGGCGCTGGGACCAGGCCTCGGCCGGAATCGAGGCCACCGCCACGGCGTTGCGCGCCGCGGCGGAGCAGATCGAGCGCGCGGCCGCGATCTGGGAGCGACCGTAGGCGACGCTCGCCGCTTCACCGCGAGTAGTCGAGCGGCCCGCGCGCGACCTGACTCGCGCTGGGCGATTCGGGCCGGAGGGGCGACGACAGGTGCGGTCGATGCTCCCCGTAGAATGGCGCGTCCATGGTCGCTTCGGAGAGGAGGACCGCCGCGTCCGGACCCGGCCCCGCCGGCATCGCCGTCGACCTGCGCGGCGTGAGCCGCGTCTTCGAGGGCGGCGTGGTCGCGGTGGAGTCGATCGATCTCCAGGTCGAGCCGGGCCAGTTCCTCGCCCTCCTCGGTCCCTCCGGCTGTGGCAAGTCGACGCTCCTGCGGCTGGTCGCGGGCCTCGATCGGCCGACCAGCGGAGCCGTCGCGCGCGAGCCGTCGCCCCCGACGACGGCGGAGCACGCGCCGATCGCCTACGTGTTCCAGGACGCGCACCTCCTGCCCTGGCGCGATCTGCTCCACAACGTCGCGCTGCCGCTCGAGCTGCGCGGCGTCGGCCGCGCGCGGCGCCTCGAAGCCGCCTCGAGCGCGATCCAGCGCGTCGGCTTGGGCGACGCCGCCGGCCGCTACCCCGCTCAGCTCTCCGGCGGCATGCGCATGCGCGCCTCACTCGCCCGGGCGCTGGTGACCAGCCCCGACCTGCTGCTCCTCGACGAGCCATTCGCCGCGCTCGACGAGATCACCCGGCACGATCTCGACGACGAGCTGCACCGGCTGTGGCGGGAGCGCGGAATGACGGTGGTCTTCGTCACCCACTCGCTGGTCGAGGCCGCCTTCCTCGCCCAGCGCGCCGTCGTGCTGTCGCGCCGCCCCGGCCGGATCGTGCTCGATCACGTGCTGGCGCTGCCGGCCGAGCGCACCGCCGCGCTGCGCACGGACCCCGCGTTCGCGGGCGAGATGCGGTTGCTGCACCAGGCGCTGGAGCGCGGCGGAGGACCGGTGCCGTGAGCCGCCGCCTGCTGCGCGCCGCCCTGCCGCCGCTGGTGCCGCTCCTGGCCCTGACGCTCGCGATGGAGATCGCGGTGCGGAGCGGATGGGTGCCGGCCTTTCTGGTGCCCGCGCCGTCGACCGTGGCGAGGACGCTCCACGACGAGGCGGCGTCGTTCCGCGCGCTCACGCTCGAGACCACGACGGCGTCGCTCGCCGGCTTCGGGCTCTCGGTCGCCGCCGGCATCGCGATCGCGGTGGCGCTGTCCTCGGCGGTATGGATCCAGCGCGCCTTCTATCCCTACGCCGTCTTCTTCCAGACCGTGCCGATCATCGCCATCGCGCCGCTGCTCGTGATCTGGCTGGACTTCGACCGCACCGTCCCGGCATCGGCGTTCATCGTCTCGGTGTTCCCGGTGATCGCCAACACGCTGTCGGGCCTGGTCGCGACCGATCCGGCCCTGCGCGACCTGTTCCGGCTCTACGGCGCCGGCAGGATGGCCACGCTGTGGAAGCTGCGGCTGCCCCACGCGCTGCCCAGCATCTTCACCGGCCTGCGCGTGGCCGCCGGGCTCGCCGTGGTCGGCGCCATCGTCGGTGAGTTCATCACCGGCAGCGGGATCGGCGGCGACATCATCGTGGCGCGCCAGCAGCAGCGCGTCGACCGCGTGTTCGCGGACCTCCTGCTGTCGGCGCTGCTCGGGATCGCGCTGTTCACTCTCATCAACCTCGCGAGCCGGCTCACGCTGCGCCACTGGCACGCGTCGGAAGCCGCCGGCGGCGGCGACTTGTGAAGGTGGAGCTCACGCATCGACGGAAGGTCACGGTCGTGCTCGCGAGCGGCCTGTTCGCTCTCGCCGCCGATTGCGGCGGCGGCGATTCGGCGCCGCCCACGGCGGGAGCGCTCGACGCCCCGACCAAGGTCCAGCTCCAGCTCAACTGGAAGCCCGAGCCGCAGTTCGGCGGCTTCTACGCCGCCCAGGTCACCGGCGCCTATGCCCGGCACGGGCTCGAGGTCGCGATCCGCCCCGGCGGGGCCTCCGCTCCCACCGTCGACATGCTCGGCGCCGGCACGGTCCCGTTCGCGATCGTAAGCGGCGACGAGATCGTGCGCGCGCGCGCCAACGGCAACCTCCTGGTCGGCCTGTTCGCGGCCTACCAGACCAATCCGCAGGGCATCATGACCCGGGCGTCGCGCGGCTTCACCACGCTCGCCGACGTCTTCGCGCACCCGGGCACGCTCGCCATGGAGCGCGGCCTGCCCTACTCGCGCTTCCTCGAGCGCAAGTACGGCTTCGAGAAGTTGAGGATCGTGCCCTCGCCGTTCGGAGATCTCAGCCTGTTCCGTACCGACCCACACTACTCGATGCAGTGCTTCGTCACCGCGGAGCCGCTGCAGGCGAGAAGGATCGGGATCGAGCCGCAGACGTTCCTGGTCGCCGAGTCCGGGTACAACCCCTACACCACCGTCCTCACCACCAGCGAGAGCTACCTCGGCGCCAACCGGGCGACCGTCGAGGCCATGGTCGAAGCGGTGCGGGAAGGGTGGCAGGCGTACCTCGCCGACCCGACGGCGACCAACGAGCTCATGCACCGGCTCAACCCGACGATGGACGCCCGCACCTTCGCCGAGAGCGCCGCGGCGCAGCAGCCACTGATCGAGGGCGAGGGCGGCGATCGCTCGAGCGTCGGCGCGATGACGCTCGAGCGGTGGCGAACGCTGGTGGACCAGTTGGTGGAGCTCGGCGTGATCTTCGAGCCGGTCCCCGCCGAGCAGTGCTTCGTCGATCTGGCGAGATCGCCCTGACCGCGGTCGGGCGCCACTCAGCGCTCGGCTGCCAGCCGGCGCATCGGCCGGGCGAAGAGCAGGAGCAAGAGCCCGCAGGCGACGCCGAACGCGGCCACCGAGCCGAACAGGCTGGGCAGCGTCATCGACCCGTAGAGGCCCGCCATGCGCCCGCCGATGTAGTTGCCCACCGCCGCGGCCAGGAACCAGGCGCCCATGATGAGGCCCCCGATGCGCACCGGAGCGAGCTTGCTCATCGCGCTCAGCCCGACCGGGGAGAGCGCCAGCTCGCCGAGCGTGTGCAGCAGGTAGGTGACGGCGAGCCACATCGGGCTCACCTCGATCCCGCGCTCGGCCAGCACGGCGCCCACGGCGAGCACCGCGAAGCCGGCGGCGACCAGAACCAGGCCGAGGCCGAACTTCGCCGGGCTCGAGGGCTCCCGGCCGCGGCTCGCGAGCCACACCCACAGCCAGGCGAAGACCGGGGCCAGCGTGATGATGAACAGCGAGTTCAGGGACTGGAACCAGGTGCTGGGGAACTCCCAGCCTGCGATCGAGGTGTCGGTGTTGCGGTCGGCGAACAGGTTCAGCGTCGTCCCCGCCTGCTCGAACATCGACCAGAAGAGCGCCGCGGCGACGAACAGCACAGCGATGACGTAGAGCCGCCTGCGCTCCTCCGGCGTCCAGCCCGGTCCGAGCAGGATCCACCCGAAGAACGCCACGGTGACACCGAGCAGCAGGTAGCCGGCCGCGTCGGAGATCTGCGTCGGGTTGAGGGGAATCGCGCCGGTGTAGATGCCGCAGCCGCCCGCCACCAGCACCGCCGCGGCGATCCCCGTCCACACCGCGGCCCACCTCTTCTGTCTCGCCAGGGCCTCCGGAGATCCGGCGTCCGCGGGGTGGCGACCCGCGTCGCCGAGGTGCCTGCGGCCGAGCACGTACTGGAGGAGCCCCAGCGTCATGCCCACGCCGGCCGCGCCGAAGCCCAGGTGCCAGCTCACCCGCTGCCCGAGATATCCGCACACCAGCGGCGCGATGAACGCCCCGAGGTTGATCCCCATGTAGAAGATCGAGTAGCCCGCGTCGCGCCGCACGTCCTCGGGGGCGTAGAGGCGTCCGACGATGACGCTGACGTTGCCCTTGAGCAGGCCGGTGCCGATGACGATCAGGAACAGCCCGAGGTAGAAGGTCGCGAGCGAGGGCACGGCCATGCTGAAGTGCCCCGCGGCGATCAGCACGCCGCCGTACAGCACCGCGTTCTGCGGTCCGATCAGGCGGTCGGCGATCCAGCCGCCGGGGAGAGTGGTCAGGTACACCATCGAGGTGTACAGGCCGTAGATCGCACCCGCCGTCACCGTGTCGAAGCCGAGACCTCCGGCCGCCGGAGCCGCGGTCATGAACAGGATCAGGAGCGCGCGCATGCCGTAGTAGCTGAAGCGCTCCCACATCTCCGTGAAGAAGAGCGTGGAGAGGCCGCGCGGGTGCCCGAAGAAGCCGGTGTCCTCTGTCCTCACCGGCGGCTATTATTGCCATTCGATCGCCCGTCGAGCACGGTGACCGATCGCCTGGTCGGTGGCGGGGTGCTCGCAACCCTCAGTCTCGACTGCGCCGGCTCGAGCCCGCACTAGATTGACTGGTCTATCCGAGGCTGCTACCGTCCATCGCCCCGGGGCGACCCTGACCGGCCCTCCACCAGGCTCGCCGGGGCGCCCAGCAACGCAGCGGGAGGTTCTGCCGTGACCAGCAAGGCCATTCGTTCCGCCGTGATCGCGGTGGTCATCGTCGCCGTAGCTTCGGGTGCCTTCTTCCTCGCCCGGCGCGAGGCGATGAAGCGCGCCATCATCAAGATCGGCAAGTACGACATCCGCTCCGAGGGCAACCTGGTCGAGGGCGACCTCGCGCCCGACATCGAGCTCGAGCGGCTCGACGGCGCCGGCAGGACCAGACTGTCCGAGCTCTGGGCCGAGAAGCCGCTGGTCCTCATGTTCGGCAGCTACACGTGACCGCCCTTCCGGGCCCGTGTGGCCCGCATGGAGGACCTGAGCAAGAAGTACGCGGGCGTCGCCAACTTCGCCTACGTCTACATCAAGGAGGCGCACGCCGACGACGAGTGGCAGGTCGAGA
>DATKDQ010000236.1:0-19433 GCA_035544635.1 Thermoanaerobaculia bacterium | reverse complement strand
CTCGAGTGCATGGGGCAGTGCAGAGGCGCGCTGCGCGCGCTTCGGCGGCCGAGTACGGCCGCCGGATTCCGTGCGCTCAACAGGCCGAGGACGGCCTATTATCGCGCCCGGACGTCAGGGCGTAGAGCTTCGCGCCCGGATGGCAGGAGGAGAAGCGAATCGATCGAGGGTTTGAAACGGGGAACAGTCTGGTGCGGCGCAAGAGGACGGCGGTGGCTGGCAGCCGCCGTGCGCATTGCGCAAACGCTCTACGACCGACTTCAACGCGCCCTGCCCCCGAGATGTTCCCCGATTCAGACGGGACGCCGTTGGGGATCCGACAGCCAGCACGACGATCGATCTCGTGTCATGCGGGCGCGAAGCTCCGCTACCTGAGCTCCGCGGGAGGATCAGCGCTCGAGCGGCTGATCCGGACGCGGAGCCCGGCGGCCGTACTCGGCCGCCGAAGCGCGCGGAGCGCGCCCCTGCACTGCCTCCTCCCGCTCCCCCGGCCCCCATCCCCGCTCGCGCTACAATCCTTCCCAATGGTCGCCTTCCTCAACCTGGGCCCCGGCGAGGTGCTGCTCGTGGCCGTCGTCGCCGTGCTCGTGTTCGGGCGACGACTGCCCGAAGTGGCCGGTCAGGCCGCGGGCATGGTCCAGCGGATGCGCCGCTCGCTGGCCGAGCTCCGGCGCGAGACCGGCATCGACCAGGAGATCCTGGCCGCACGACGCTCGATCGAGCAGAGCATGCCGCGCGAGATCGAGAGCTTCGACGTGCCCTCGATCGCCCGGCGCGAGGCCGCGCAGATCCGCAAGGAGGCGCGCGCCGCGGTCGATCCCGCCAAGGCCGCCGAGCCCGAGCCTCCGGCCCGCACTCCCGACCGCGATCCGCCCGATGGCGCGACGCGCCCAGCCGATGGTGGCTGACGGCGAAGCGCCCGGGGTGGCTGACGGCGAAGCGCCCGGGGGTGGCTGAGGGCTGAGGCGTCGCGCCTCAGGCGGGCTCGTCCGTCTCGGGCTGCGGGCGCAGCTCGAGGAGCACGGCGGCGTCGCCCTCGTCGAAGATGCTCGACCAGTTGGCCCCCGCCAGCTCCTCCACCGGGAGGGCGGGCTCCGGCGCGACCTCCGGGATGTGGTCCTGGAGCCACCTGGCGTTCGACACCACGCTGCCGACCACCGGCAGCACCTGGAGGTCGGTGGCCGCGGAGAGCAGGCCTAGGACCTCGGCGGGGACCAGCGCCGGCATGCAGACCGTAAGGACCTGCCCGTGCCGGCTCAGCGGCACGAGCCGGTGCTGGCGCAGGAAGCCCACGTCGAGCTCGCGCAGGGCTTGCGGGGAAGGTGAGCAGATGTCGACCGGCACGAAGGCCAGCCCGTAGAGGTCGCAGACGACGCTCGCGAGCTCCCAGTCGCCGATCACGTTGTCGACCACCAGGGCCTCCGGGAATGGAGGCCCCCCCTGGCCCGCCATCTGCAAGGCCGCGGCCAATCGCTGCGGATCGACCAGCCCTCGCTGCCCGAGAATCTCCGCCAAGCTGGCGTAGTCGAGTCGCTGGCTGGCGCGCACGGCCTCCATCTATCGGAGGCTCGCGCGCCGGAGCTGAAGCCGGGACCAGCCTCCGCGCCAGCCGCATGAACTACCGAACCAAGCTCGGTCGTTCACACGTCGAGGTTGGTCGCTTCCAGGGCGTGGCGCTCGATGTACTCGCGGCGTGCCTCGACGCCGGGGCTCATCAGGATCGTGAAGATCTCATCGGCGACGAACTCGTCGTCCAGCTCCACGCGGTAGAGCTTGCGCCGCGCCGGGTCCATGGTGGACTCCCAGAGCTGGTCGGGATTCATCTCGCCCAGGCCCTTGTAGCGCTGCAGGTCGACCTCGCCCTCGGAGCTCTTGCGCACCGCGGCCGCCAGCTCGACCAAGCCGTCGGCTTCGAGCGTGTGCTTCCCGCGCAGGACCTGCCAGCGGCCGCCGGCGCCCAGGCGCAGGCCGCGCTTGGCGAGCGACGCCAACACGTCGTGCAGCTCCTCGGTGTGCGGCAGGCGCGAGGTCAACACGTGCGCGGCATCGCGCGGCACGCTGCTCTCGGGGCCGTCGTGGACGAGCAGCTCCTCGCCCCGCTTCAGGCCCAGGCGCTGCAGCTCGAGGAAGTCCTGCGCCTGCTCCTGGCTGGCGAAGAAGTGATCGACGCCCTTGAGCGAGGCCCAGTACATGGGCACCCGCTCGCCGTCCCAAGCCTCGAGCAGCTCGCGCGAGGAGATGCGCGTCCACAGGGGGATCACGCGCTCGAGCGTGTCCTCGAGCGCGCGTAGCCCGTGCAACAGCTCCGCCAGCTCCGCTCCCTTCCACTCGCGTCCGATCCCGCTTGTCCCGGGCTCCAGGTCGCGGATCGTGATCGAGCCCAGGCTCAGCTCGACCAGCACGCGCCTCAGCTCGGCGTCGCTAGAGATGTACATCTGGGCGTCGCGCGTCTTGACGCGGTAGAGCGGCGGCTGCGCGATGTAGAGCATGCCCTGCTCGATCAAGGGCCGCATGTGCCGGAAGAAGAACGTCAGGAGCAGCGTGCGGATGTGCGAGCCGTCCACGTCCGCGTCGGTCATGATGATCGTCTTGCCGTAGCGGACCTTCTCGAGGTCGAACTCGTCGGCGATGCCGCAGCCCAAGGCGGAGATGATCGTCAGGATCTCCGAGTGCCCGAGCATCTTGTCCAGGCGCGCCTTCTCGACGTTGAGGATCTTGCCCTTGAGCGGCAGGATGGCCTGGAAGCGGCGATCGCGCCCCTCCTTGGCCGACCCGCCGGCCGAGTCGCCCTCGACCAGGAAGAGCTCCGACTCCTCGCGGTCGTCGCTCTGGCAGTCGGCGAGCTTGCCGGGCAGGTTGCCGCTGGCGAGCGCCGACTTGCGCCGCACCAGGTCGCGGGCCTTGCGCGCCGCCTCGCGCGCCTGCTGCGCGCGCAGCGCCTTCTGCACGATGGCTCGCGCGACCGCGGGGTGCTCCTCGAGGTAGGTCGCGAGCAGCTCCCCCACCACCGATTCGACGATGCCCTGCACCTCGCGGTTGCCGAGCTTGTCCTTGGTCTGTCCCTCGAACTGCGGATCGGGCACGTAGATCGAGAGGATCGCCGTCAGCCCCTCGCGGAAGTCGTCCCCCGAGGGGACCTTCTCAGCGTCCTTGACGAGCCTCTCCTGTCGCGCGTAGGAGTTGAGCGTGCGCGTCAGGGCGCCCTTGAACCCCGCCAGGTGCGTGCCGCCGCCGGGCGTCTTGATGTTGTTCACGAACGTGAACACGTTCTCCTGGTAGGTATCCGTGTACTGCATGGCCAGCTCGACCATGTACTCGGCGCGCGCCGCGGCGGGGCCTGCCTCGGCGGCTTCCTCCAGCGAGGACACGCTCTTCTTGAAGTACAGGGGCTCGGGGTGCAGCGGCTCCTTGTTCTTGTTGACGTGGGCCACGAAGGTGCGCAGGCCCTCGGAGAACTCGAAGTGGTCCTTGTGGCCGGTGCGCTCGTCCTCGAGGTCGATCGCGACCCCGAACGAGCCCATCAGGTAGGCGGTCTCGCGCAGGCGCGTGGAGACCGTCTCGTAGTCGACCTCGGTCGTGCGGAAGATCCGCGGGTCGGGCTTGAAGACCACCTGCGTCCCGCGCCGATCGCTCGCGCCGATCGCCCGCAGCGGCCCGCTGGGCGCTCCGCGCTCGAAGCGCATCCAGTGGACCTTGCCTTCCTTGAAGACCGAGACCTCCAGCCAATGCGAGAGCGCGTTCACGCACGAGACGCCTACGCCGTGCAGGCCGCCGGAGACCTTGTACGCCCCGTGGTCGAACTTGCCGCCGGCGTGCAGCTTGGTCATCACGACCTCGACCGCCGACACGCCGTAGGGTTCCTTGATGCCCACGGGAATCCCGCGGCCGTCGTCGGTGACGGACACGGAGCCGTCGCGGCGCAGCACCACGGAAACGCGCCGCGCATGGCCGGCGAGCGCCTCGTCGATGGAGTTGTCGACCACCTCCCAGATCAGGTGGTGCAGCCCGCGCACATCGGTGTCGCCGATGTACATGGCGGGCCGCTTGCGCACCGCCTCCAGGCCCTCGAGGACGGTGATCGCCTCGGCGCCGTAGGTCTCGATCATCTCGTTCTCGGCCATGTTCAGCGTCTCGACTGGAAGGTGATGCGCCGGATCTTCTCCTCGCCGAGCAGGGCGTTCGCAGCGCGGCGCAGGCCCTCGCCCGTCATCTCGAGCTCGGAGCGGTGGGCCGATGAGGACACCTCGACGCACAGCTCGCCCCCCTGGAAGCGCACGGCGCGGGCGCGCCGCGCCAGCGCCTCGCCGGCCGCCTCGCGCCAGGCCCGGAAGACGCGCGCGTCGCGCAGCCGCGGCCCGAGCCCGGCATCGTGGACGAACTCCCGCAGGGCTTGTCGCATCGGGGCCGGAGCGCCCCGTCTCCTGTCGCGTTCGTCCAAGATCAGACGTCGACCGTGATCGGCATCACGATGTAGATGTAGCTCTCGCCGAGGGTGAACTTGCCCGGCGAGGTGCGGTCGTGGAACTCCAGCCGCACGTTGGTGGACTCGCAGTTCTTGAGCCCCTCGACCACGTAATCGGGGTTGAAGGCGATGTCGCTGGCCGCGCCGCGGAAGTCGACGTCCATGCTGGCCCGCGCCTCGCCCCTGCCGGCCGAGTGGCCGAAGAGCTCCAGGTGGCCCTTGCGCAGCGAGAGCCGCACCGCGCGGGCCTCGTCGCCCGTCACGTTGGCCACCAGACGGATCTTGCGGCCGAGGGTGTCGGCGTCCGCTTCGAGCACGTTCTGCGCCTCCTGGGGGATCACCGCCGCATAGCGCGGGAACTCCCCGTCGAGCAGCCGCGCGAAGACTTCAGCGGTGCGCGTCTTGAGGCTGACTTGGTTGTCGCTGATGTGGAGCTTGACGCTCTCCAGCGGATCGCTGATCACACGGCAGAAGAGCTGCATCGCCTTGGTCGGCACGATCGCCGGGCGCGCCGCGCCGCGCGCCGCCAGCGCCGAGCCCTCGGCGCTGGCTTCGATCGGGGCGTGGGCGACCGCCAGGCGCCGGCCGTCGGTCGCGACCATCTTCAGCGACCCGTTCTCGACCTCGACCAGCACGCCGTTCATGGCGTAGCGGCCCTGCTCACGGGCGGCGGCGAAGGCGGTCCGTCCCACCAGCGCGGAGAAGGTGCCGCCTTGGATCGAGAGCGCGCCTTCCTCGGGCGAGCGCGAGACGGCCGGGAACTCGTCGGGGTCGCCGGTCACCAGCTCGCAGGTGTCCTGGCCGCCGTGGATCTGGCAGTTGCCCCCGCTCGTGTCGATCACCACGCTCTCCCCCGCCAGGTCGCGCACGAAGTCCAGGATCACCCGGGCGGGCACGACCGCCATGCCCGGCTCCTCGACCTTCACGTCCTCGATCCGGTAGCGCACAGCCGTGTCCGCGTCGCAGCCGACCAGCTCGAGCGCGTCCTCGCGCGCCACCAGGCAGACGTTGGACATCACCGGCTTGGGGCTCTTCGCGGGGATCACGGTGTTGGCGACGGAGAGGCCCTCGCGGAGCTTTTCGCGGTTGCACAGGAGCTTCATTCGACTCGTCTCGGGCGGCGCAGGGGACGCGGGGATCGGACGGAATGCGGGAGCGGGGGTACGGGACGCGGGGTCGATGGAGAGCTGCCGGAGGGGAAGTCGTGGACCAGGAACCCGTCGTCGGTCCGGTCCCGGCTCCGGATCTCAGCCTGGGGCCTCAGAATACCTTCGTAACCTTATAGACCAGCTCCGAATGTGGATCCCGATCCCCGCGCCGTCCTGAACGCGGGTCCCCACAAGGAGATGCGGTCCATCCGCGGAACGTGGATGGCGCGCACCGGGCCGTGGAGGGGGCGTGGAGATCGGCCTCGTTCTCGACACCCGTCCCCAAGGGGGTGGCGCGGCCGGCGCGCGGGTGTTGGCGGGGAGTGGAGGGGCGGCCTGGATATCCAGAGCCACTACCGGTGGATCGACGCGGTTGTCCACGGGGTGCCGGCACACCGGGTCCGTGTCGCGCAGCGTGGAGAGCCTTCACGTCGCGCGCTGCAGTTGACCCAGGAAGGTCGCGATCAGCTCGCGGAAGCGCTCGTCCTGCCGGCTCTCGCGGTCGATCTTGTCGACCGCGTAGAGCACGGTGGAGTGGTCGCGGCCGCCGAAGAAGCCTCCGATCTCCTCGAGCGAGTGTCGCGTGATCTTGCGCGCCAGGTACATCCCGACCTGGCGCGGCAAGGCGATCGCGTTGGTGCGCTTCTTGGACTGGAGATCGGTGACCTTGACGCCGAAGTGGGCGGTGACGACGCGCAGGATGTCCTCCATGGAGGGTTGGCCGCGCGGCGAGCTGAAGACGTCGCGCAGGAGCCGGCGTGCGAGGTCCGCCGTGATGCTCTGCCCGCTGAGGGTGGCGTAACCGATCACGCGCGTGACCGCCCCCTCCAGCTCGCGGATGTTCGTGTCGACGTGCTCGGCGAGCAGCCGCGCCACGTCCTCGGGGAGCTCGTGCCCGCGTTCCTTGCTCTTGCGCTTGAGGATCGCCATGCGCGTCTCGTAGCAGGGCGGCTCGATCTCGGTGACCAGCCCCCACTTGAAGCGCGAGACCATGCGCTCCTGCAGCTTCGGGATCTCCTTGGGCGAGGAGTCCGAGGAGAGCACGATCTGCTTGCCGGCGTTGTAGAGCGTGTTGAAGGTGTGGAAGAACTCCTCTTGGGTCCGCTCCTTGTTGCCCAGGAACTGCACGTCGTCGACCAGCAGGACGTCGATCGAGCGGTAGCGCTCGCGGAATGCCGCCGTGCGGTCGAACCGGATCGAGTTGATGAGCTCGTTGACGAACTGCTCGGTCGGCAGGTACTTCACCTGCAGCTTGCTGTGGCTATGGCGGATGGAGTGCCCGATGGCGTGCAGCAGGTGAGTCTTGCCGAGGCCTACACCGCCGTACAAGAACAGCGGGTTATAGCTGCGCCCCGGCCGCGCCGCCACCGCCCGGGCCGCGGCATAGGCGAGCTGATTCGAGTTGCCGACCACGAAGGTCTCGAACTGGTAGCGGGTCTCGAACGGCTCGTCGGCGGCCGCTGGCTGGGCCTCGCCCACCGAGAACAGGACCTCGAACGACGCACCCTGGAGGTCGGCCACCGCGCGGTCGACCATCGGTCGATAGACCTCCTCGAGCGAGGACAGGAAGCGCTGGTTGGGGGCGCGCAGGACCAGCCTGCGGTCACTCTCCGACTCGACGGCGAGAGGACCGAACCAGGTGCGAAACTCTTCGGGCGGAAGGCTCTTCTGCAGACGGGCTTGGAGACGGTGCCAAACGCTCGCACTCATCGGTTTGGCACACATTTCCTCAGATATTCCACAGCCTGTGGAAAGTTAAAGCACACCTTTTGGAGATTCTGTCTTCCGTCCTCGGAAGGCGAGGATCATAACATCGGGGAATCTCGCGGCGCAACGAGGATGATCAAAAAAAATTCCTGCCGCCGCACAAGTCACGCTGTGTCGGAGGCTTCCGCATCAAAGAAATTTCACCGGATCGGAATCGCGGAGTCCTGCGCGCCCGCACTGGTCGCGTGGTATCGGTCGAGCCGGCGCGCGCTGCCGTGGCGCGACGCTACGGATCCGTACGCGATTCTGGTGTCGGAGATCATGCTGCAGCAGACGCGCGTGGAGACCGTGATTCCGTATTACAAGCGGTTTCTCGAGGCGTTTCCCGATGTCGAGACGCTGGCGGCGGCGCCGCTCGAGGCCGTGCTGGTGCGCTGGTCGGGTCTCGGCTACTACGCGCGGGCGCGGCGACTGCACCAGGCCGCACGCGAGATCGTCGCGCGGGGTGCCTTCCCGCGCACGGAAGCGGACCTCCGCGCCCTGCCCGGCATCGGTCCCTACACCGCGGGTGCGATCGCGAGCATCGCCTTCGGCGAGCCGGTGCCGGCGGTCGACGGCAACGTCGAGCGTGTGATCGCGCGCCTGCTCGATCTAGACTCTGACCCCCGCCATGGTGCTGCGCGCCGTCGCGTGCGCGAGGCTGCGGCGCTGCTGCTCGATCGGAAGGCCCCGGGCGACAGCAACCAGGCGATGATGGAGCTCGGCGCCACGCTGTGCCGTCCGAGCCGTCCGCTGTGTCCCGCCTGTCCGCTGCGGGACGACTGCGCCGGTCGTTCGAGCGGGCGGGCGGAGGAGCTGCCGGTGAGGGCGCCTCGGCGCCGTGGCGTCCGCGAGCGCCGGGTGGTGGCGGTGGTGCGCCGGCAGGGTCGGTTCCTCCTGGTGCGCAACCCCGAGTCGAGCGCGCTGCTCGCCGGGCTGTGGGAGTTTCCGTGGACCCCACGGTCGCGGCGCCGCGCGGAGTGGGAGGCTTCGCTCGGTACGGCGTACGGCGGCATGTGGCGGGTCGGCGTGCGGCGCGGCATGGCGCGGCACGGGATCACGTTTCGCGCGCTCGAGCTCGAGATCCACGATGCCGAGGTCCGGTTCGACGGTACGGTCGTCGCCGAGAGCGCGCAGCGCGGCGAGCCCGGCTGGCTCGCGCCCGACGAGATCGCCGCCGTGCCGACCACGTCGATGGTGCGCAAGGTGCTCGCCTGTCTGACCGGGCCGGCTTCGTCCTCGACCGAGCGGAGGTGAGCGCTCGGGCCAACCTCAGCCGTCGCCGCGTGCCGGCGGCGACCGATCCGGCGCCGGCCCGCCGAGCTGTTCGCGCACGTGGTCCGGCAGCAGGCTCTCGGGCGCCGACTCCTCGGCCTTCCGCCAGGCCCACGCCGCCCGGCTGACCTCGCCGCTCGCGTGCCACAGCGCCGCGGCGTGCAGGAACCACTCGGCAAACGCCGGCTCGCCGCCGCCGACGTCGATCGCGAGCTTGGTCTCGAGCGGCCCTTCCACCTCTTCGAACAGATGCCGCGCGCGGGCCGCGTCGCCGCCGACGAGCGTCGCGAAGGCGCGATGCAGGAGGATCGACTCGCCGAGGTCGGCGCGCTCCGCCGCAGCGCGACGCAGGCTGGAGTCGGCCGCGGCGGCCCGACCGCGGTAGGCCTCGACCAGACCGAGCTCGACCAGCGCCTCGCCGTCGCCGGGATCGTCGGCGAGAAGAGCGCGGAGCCAACGGTCGGCCTCGTCCCACGAGCGCCGGTGCTTGGCCGCGATCGCGGCCGCCAGGAGGTCGTCGCGCTCTGCGGGCTTTAGCCGGCGCGCGGCATCGAGCGCGTCGGCGAAACGGCCCGCCGCCGCGGCGCGGGCGATCTCGGACGCCGGCGCACCGCGCAGCGCCACCACCAGCATGGCGGCGGCTACGCCAGCTGCGATCACGAGCGCCCAGAGCAGGATCCCTTCGAAGCTCATGCCCGGCGGTCGGACCCGGCGCGGAGTGTTGCTGCACCTCGCCTCGCGCCGGCGGAGCGGTCGCCGCGGGCGAAGAACGCCGCGACCTGCTCGACGACTCTCGACTGCTCGTCGGCGGCGAGGTCGGGATGCATCGGCAGCGCCAGCACCTCGCCGGCGAGGCGCTCCGCGACCGGCAAGGTCCCCGCGCGGTAGCCGAGCTCGCGGAAGCAGGGCTGCAGGTGGAGCGGAACCGGGTAGTAGACCTGAGTCTCGATGCCGGCACCGGTGAGATGCTGGCGCAGCGCGTCGCGCCGGTGCGGTGGCAGGATGCGGACCACGTACTGATGGAACACGTGGGCTTCGCCGGCGGGCTCTGGCAGGACGAGCGGCGCGGTGTCGAGCTCCGCGGCGTCGCCCCCCGACCGCGCGCCGGCGCCCTCGGGCGCACCGGGCACGGGCTCACGCCGCGCCGCGAGACCGGAGTCGGCGAAGAGGCGGTCGTAGCGCGCCGCCACGTCACGGCGGCGCTCGTTCATCGCCGCCAGGTGCGGCAGCTTCACCCGCAGCAGCGCCGCCTGGAGCGCGTCGAGCCGGAAGTTGCCGCTCACCTGGTCGTGAACGTAGCGCGCCGCGCCCTGGCCGAGGTTGCGCAGGACACGCAGGCGCTCGGCGCGCTCCGCGCTCGCGGTGGTCACCAGCCCTCCGTCGCCGAAGCCACCCAGGTTCTTGGTCGGGAAGAACGAGAAGCAGCCGGTGCGCGCGAAGGTGCCCGCCTGACGGCCGGCGTCCGCGGCGCCGAGCGCCTGGGCCGCGTCCTCGATCACGGCGAGGTCGCGCGATCGCGCGAGCTCGAGGATGGGCTCCATCTCCGCCAGGCGTCCGAACAGGTGCACGACGACGATCGCGCGGGTGCGCGGGCCGAGTCGCGCCTCGAGCTCCTCCCGGCCGGAGTTGAAGCTCCGCGCGGAGACGTCCGCGAACGCCGGCCGCAGGCCCGCCCGCCACACCGACCCGGCGGTCGAGAAGAAGGTGAACGCGGGACAGAGCACCTCGTCCCCCGCCTCGAGATCGAGCTCGAGGAGCGCCGCCAGGAGCGCGTCGGTGCCCGACGACATGCCCACGGCATGCTCGACGCCGATCGCGCGCGCGACCTCGCGCTCGAACGCCGCCACCTCCTCGCCCAGGATGAAGCACCCGTCGCGAACCACCCGCTCGAACGCCGCCACCAGCTCGGCCGCGAGCGGCCGGTGGGCGCGCGCGAGATCGATCATCGGCACCCGCGTCCCTTCCTGCCCCGATCCAGCGGAGCCGGGCGAACGACTCTTTCGTCTCACCGGCACAGCGCCACCTCCACCAGGTCGAGCGCGATCGCGAGCTGCTCCTCGGCGACGTTGAGCGGCGGCAGGAGCTGGAGCGTCCGCCCCTCCGCGCCGCAGGTGAGGAGCAAGAGCCCGCTCGAGAGCGCAGCGCGCGCGGCCCGCAGCGCGGAGTCCCGATCCCGCAGCTCGATACCCCAGAACAGGCCGCGCCCGCGCACGTCGGTCACGACCGGCAGCGTGCGCCATCGCCGCGCGCGCTCCTCGATGCGGGCGCCGAGCGCCCGCGCGCGTGCGGGCAGCGCTTCGTCGTCGATCACGTCGAGCGTGGCGAGCGCCGCCGCGCAGGCCAGCGGATGCGCCAGGAAGGTCCCGGTATGGAGCGCCTCGCCCGGCCGGTCCCACGCCGCGAGGAGGTCGGCGCGACCGAGCACGGCCGCGATGGGCAGCCCGCCTCCGAGCGCCTTGCCGCAGCAGACGAGGTCGGGCTCGACTCCCTCCTCGGGCGCCACCCAGAGCGCTCCGGTGCGGCCGAAGCCGGTGAGGATCTCGTCGGCGACGACCAGGACGCCGTGGGCGCGGCAGCGCTCCGCGACCGCGCTCAGCCATCCGACCGGGGGCACCAGGACGCCCTCGCGTCCGGCGATGGGCTCGAAGACGACGCAGCCGATCTCGAGCCCGTGCCGGTCGAGGACGGCGTCGATCGCGGCGGCGGCGCAGGCGAACGGGAGTCGATGCACCGGCGCCCCGATCATCGCGGCGAACGGCTCTCGGAACGACGGGCGCGAAGTGAGGCCGAGCGCGCCCACGCTGGTGCCGTGGTACGCGGGCGCGAACGCGAGCGCGCCGGCGCGCCCGGTGGCGAGCGCCGCCGTCCTCCACGCGATCTCCACCGCGTCGCTCCCCGACACCGCGAAGTAGACGCGCGCGTCCGCCATCGGCGCGAGCGCCTGGAGCCGCCGCCCGAGCTCGACGCGTGCCGGGTGCGCCGCGACGTCGCCCAGACCGTGGACGAGACGCGCCGCCTGCGACTGGATCGCCGCGACCACGCGCGGGTGGCGATGCCCGACCGCCGCGACCCCGAAGCCCGACGTGAGGTCGACGTAGCGGTTGCCGTCGACGTCGAGCACGTTGGCCCCGACCGCCTCCGCCCACACCACGCTGGGCTCGGCGCCGACGGTATTCGTGCCCGGGGCCTCCGTCGCGCCGAGCGTCGCGACGAGCTGGCGCGAGCG
This sequence comes from Thermoanaerobaculia bacterium, assembly GCA_035544635.1. Classification (GTDB taxonomy): domain Bacteria; phylum Acidobacteriota; class Thermoanaerobaculia; order Multivoradales; family Multivoraceae; genus DATAFT01. The sequence continues at coordinate 7,576 of DATKDQ010000236.1, read as the reverse complement.
CGGCCCCGGTGGGGCGACCACGATCCTGGGCCCGGAGTCGCCGCGCCCGAGCGCCGCGGCCGCGGACTCAGAGCGATCGGCGACCGCTGAACGAGCGCGCGAGTGTGACCTCATCGATGTACTCGATGTCGCCGCCGATCGGGAGCCCGAAGGCGAGTCTCGACAGCTTCACGCCGCGCGGGCGAAGCACGCGCGCGAGGAAGAGCGCGGTGGCCTCGCCCTCGACGTTGGGGTTGGTGGCGAGGATCACCTCGTCGACCCCCTCGAGGCGGTCGAGCAGGCCGTCGACCGCCAGCTGGTCTGGACCGATGCCCCGCTGGGGCGCGAGCGTCCCTCCCAACGCATGGTAGAGCCCGTGAAACTCGCCGGTGCGTTCGATCGCCTGGATGTTGAACGCCTCTTCGACGACGCAGATCCGCGTGCGGTCGCGCTGGGGGTCGGTGCAGAGCGCGCAGGGATCGACCGCCGTGATGCTGTTGCAGGTCGAGCAGTGGGTGAGCTTCTCCTTGACCTCGACGATCGCCTCGGCCAGGCCCCGCGCGGCCGGGCCCGGTGTCTTGAGCAGGTGATGCGCGAGCCGCGTCGCGGTCTTCGGGCCGATGCCCGGAAGCCGCTGCAGCTCGCCGATCAGCCGCGCCAGAGGATCCGTCCTCGACACGACGTCGGCCGTCTCAGCGGAAAAGGCCGGGGAGACCGCCCGCCATGCCGCCGATCTTGCCCTGGACCGCCTCGTCCACCTTGCGCGAGGCCTCGTTGACGGCGGCCACCACCAGATCCTGGATCATCTCGGGGTCGTCCGGATCCAGGACCTCTTTGTCGATGCGGACCCGCAGGAGCTGCTTGTGACCGTTCATGGTGACGGCGACCATGCCGCCGCCTACCGCCGCCTCGACCTCGAGGGTCTCGAGCTCACCCTGGAGACGCGCCTGCATCTCCTGAGCCTGTTTCATGAGCTTCTGGATGTTCATCACTCCTCCGGGCCCCGATCCTCTACGGAGGTCTCTTCGATGGTCTCGATGGTGCCCGCGAACAGGTCGAGCGCCGACTGCACGACCGGGTGCGCGAGCGCGGGAGCCGACGTCGGCGCCGGTGCGGCGCTGGTCGCCTGGGCCTGAAGCTCCTCGACGATACGCCATCGGCTCCCGGCTCCCCAGATCTGCCCGACCGCGGCGTCGAGGATCTCACGGTTCTGGGAGCGATCGAGCGCCTCGCGCAGCCAGGTGTCGCCGCGGGGGATGACCACCGCGAGCTCGCCGCCCTCGAAGCGCAGGTCGCGGCAATCGCGCAGGCGGGCCGCGAGCGGCTGCTTGCGCTGGCCGACGAGCTCGAGCAGGGCCTCCTTGGGGTCCGAAGAGAGGCGAGGGGCGCGGCCCGGCGGAGCGGCGGGTGCAGAGTCGCCGCCGCGGCGGGTGGTCGCGGCGGTGGACGTCGACGCCCGCCCCGCCGCCGCTGGCGAGCCGCCGGCGAGGAGCTCCTCGATGCGGATCAGCTTGGGAAGCTCGGCCGCGCGCAGCCAGGCGATCTCGACCGCGAGCGCCGGGGCCTCGCTGCGCCGCACCAGCTCCTCGCTCTTGAGGAGCTGGGTCAGGAGCCGCAGCAGGTTCTCGTACCCCGCGCTCCGCGCGAGCTCGACCAGCTGCTCGGTGTCCTCGGCGGGCAGGTCGAGCCGATCGGGGTCGACGCCGACGGCGGCGTGGAGCGCGTCGCGGCAGTACGCGAGGAGCTGGCCGTGGGTCCTCCTCGGGTCCCACCCTTCCTCCTCCACCCGCGCGAGCGCCGCTGCGACCGCCGCCGCCTCACCCGCCAGGATGCTGCGGAGGAGGTGGTGGAAGAGCTGGAGATCGAGGCCGCCGAGGAGACGCACGGCCTCCCCTTCCGCGACCGTGCCCGAGCCGAAGGTGGCGAGCTGATCGAGGAGGGCGACCGCGTCGCGCACGCTTCCCTCGGCGGCGCGCGCCACCAGCCGCAGGGCGCGATCCGAAGCGGTGATCCCCTCGGCCTCGCACAGGAGGCGCAGGTGGGCGGCGAGCGTGGCCGCGCCCACGCGGCGGAAGTGGAACTCCTGGCAGCGCGAGAGGATGGTCGCCGGCACCACCTCGATCTCGGTGGTGGCGAAGATGAAGACCAGGTGCGGCGGCGGCTCCTCGACGATCTTCAGGAGAGCGTCGAACGCCTGGCGCGACAGCCGGTGGATCTCGTCGATCACCACCACCTTGTAGGCGTCGCGGGCGGGGCCGTAGCGCAGGCTCTCGGTGAGCTCGCGCACCTGCTCGACCTTGGAGTAGGTGGCGGCGTCGATCTCGATCACGTCGAGGTCGGCGCCGGAGGTGATCTCACGACACGGTCCGCACTCGTTGCAGGGATCGGGCTCTGGCGGAGCGCCTTCCTGCTCCAGCCGCAGCCGCCGCTCACAGTTGAGCGCCTTGGCCAGGACCCGCGCCGCCGTCGTCTTGCCGACGCCGCGGATGCCAGAGAAGAGATAGGCCTGGGCGATCCGCCGGTCGGCGATCGCGTTGCGCAGCGCGGTCGTGACCGCGTCTTGACCGATGATGGACGAGAAGTCCTGGGGTCGCCACTTGCGGGCGAGGGCTTGATAGGTCATGCGCAAACGAGAGAATGGAATGGACGGGCACGCGCCGTCCGCGGCGCCAAGATCATGCGAGCGGAGGGGGTGGTACTCACCACCCCCGTAGCGCGCGCCGTCCGCGGCGCCAGAATCATGCGAGCGGAGGGCGTGGTATCCACCACGCCCGTAGCGAGCGCCTGGTGAAGGGCTCCGGCTGAATCTGCGGCGCTCGAGGAGGACACCTTATCGCTGCTCCCTTCCGGGCCTGACGAGGTTCGGAGCTCCTCGACGCACAGGGCCCGAGCCCTTCACGAGCCGTTCCCCATCGATCGATGGTACGTCGGGGTCCGGGGGATGTAAAGCTTGGAGGGCGGCGCGCGCCGCGGTCGGTCGCCGGGCGCGAGGCGAACCGGGGTGTCGCTCTCATCGGGGAGCCGATCGTCCGGAGGAGACGCGGTTTACGGCGCCGGGCAGATCGGCTAAGATGGGTCGTTCGCCGCGCCGGCGCCATTCGCTCGATGAACGATTTGCTGTGGATGGCCGAGGCGGTCGCCGAGGCGCGGCGCGCGGCCGAGCTCGGAGAGGTGCCGGTCGGCGCCGTGATCGTGGACAGCGCCGGCGAGGTCGTCGCCCGGGCCCACAACACGAAGGAGACGAACGGGGACCCGCTCGGTCACGCCGAGATCCTGGCGTTGCGCCGGGCGGCGGCACGGATCGGCGGGTGGCGGCTCTGCGGCTGCACCCTCTACGTCACGCTGGAACCCTGCGCCATGTGCGCGGGAGCCTTGGTCCAGAGTCGGGTGCGGCGGCTGGTTTACGGGACCGAGGATCCGAAGGCGGGCTTCTGTGGCACGCTGGGTAACCTGGTGCAGGATCCGCGGCTGAATCATCGGCTGGAGGTGGATCGCGGCGTGATGCGAGAGGAATGCGCGTCGCTGTTGAAGGAGTTTTTCGCCGCGTTGCGGGTGACCCCGGAGAGCGGCGCGGCCGGCGGGCAGGGAGCATGATGCGAGCGGGGCGCCGCGGCCCCGATCGGAGAGGTGACCGAGTGGCCGAAGGTGCACGCCTGGAAAGTGTGTGTAGGGGAAACCTTACCGTGGGTTCGAATCCCACCCTCTCCGCCAGTCCACTCACTGCGTTCGTGGCCTGGCGGCGAGGGTGGGATTCTGGTCGGCAGGCGCCAGACTGGGCGTCTGGCGCCCTGGACGCGAATCCCCACCGCTGCGCCAGGTGGTAGACGGTCTTGCCCGGCCCGTCAGGGTGGCCGCGGCGCCGGAAGGGCCCTGTCCCTCGCGGGCCGTCGACCGGGGATCTGAGCAAGCGGGGACGCCTCCGCCGCGGCGGGGGCTCGATGAGTGGGGGACACCGTGAAGCGAACGTTTCAGCCGAACAATCGTCGTCGCAAGAAGACCCACGGCTTCCGGGTGCGGATGCGCACCCGGCAGGGACGCGCCGTGCTCTCCCGCCGTCGGCGCAAGGGTCGCAAGCGCCTGGCGGTTTGACCTCGCGACGAGCGTGGAACGGCCAGATTCCCAACGACTGCGGCCGGAGGACCGTCTGCGCCGGCGCAGCGAGTACCTCGCCTGCTATCACCGCGGCCGGGCGGTGACCGGACCGGTCGCGACGCTGCACGTGCTCGCAAATCCGTACGGTCGACCTCGTCTCGGGGTGACGGCGACGCGCAAGCTCGGCAACGCCGTCGTGCGCAATCGGCTGCGCCGTCGCTGCCGGGAGGTGTATCGTCGGTGGGAGCGCCGCGGCGAGCTGCCCCCGCTCGACATCGTCGTGAACCTGCGGCCGCGCGCAGCGGGCACCGACTTCCGCGAGACGCGCCGCCTGCTCCAACGTCAGCTCGAGACGCTGGTCCCTAGGCGACGGGAATGAGGCGGGATATCGATGGGCCACGGCGTCGAAACCCGGGATGATCGCGCACACCAGACGCCATCTCGCTCCGGGAGCTCTGGCGATCGCCTTCCTCGCCGGGTACCAGCGTTGGATTTCGCCGCTTCTGCCCGCGGCCTGCCGCTTCACGCCCACGTGCTCCGAGTACGCGCGCCTGGCCTTCGTGCGACACGGATTCTGGTCGGCCACCTGGCTGACGGTGCGCCGGCTGTCGAGGTGCCACCCGTTTCATCCGGGAGGCGTCGACCTTCCGTGAACCGCGCCGGGTCGCGGGCCCGGCTCGTTCTCTCGTAAGAAAACCCGATTGGATCAGAAGCAACTCATCATAGCGGCGCTGCTCTCGCTCCTGGTCCTTCTGGGGTGGTCGCTGCTGTTCCCGGCGCCCGATCCGGTGCGCGCGCCGAGCGTGCCGGTTGCCTCGGAGCCCGCGCCGGGGTCGCCCGCGGCTGCTGCCGCCGACGGCGACTCATCCGGGCCGGCGGCGGCGGAGGCTCCCGGTGTCCCGAGCGACACCCGGCGCGAGCCGATCGCCGCCGCGGCGGAGCAGCGGGTGGAGGTCTCGACCGACATCGTTCATACCGTCTTCTCGAACCGCGGCGCGCAGCTTCTCTCCTACCGGATAAGGGACGTCAAGGGTCGCGACGGCGAGCCGCTCGAAATGGTGCGCCAGCGCGCGGAGGGTCCCTACCCGTTCGCGCTCACCGACGCGGCCGGGGCTCCGGTCGCCCTCAACGACGCGCTCTTCGTGGTCGAGGGCCCGGAGTCGGGCGGCGCCACCGGCAGCCGGGTCGTCCGCTTCCGGCACAGCGGCGAGGCCGGCACCGCGACCAAGGAGTTCCGGTTCCTGCGCAACGGAATGCTCGAGGTCTCGATCGAGGTCGCGGATCAGGACGGCTGGGGCGTCATGATCGGCCCCGGGCTGCGCAACCCGACGGCGAAGGAGCTCCAGAGCCGCAACGTTCTCTTCCGGGCAGCGTCCTACCTCATCGGCGACTCGCTCGAGGAGCACCCGGCGCCGAAGCTGCGCGAGGAGATCCGCGTCCCCGGCACCGGCCTGCGCTGGGCGGCGCTCGAGGACACCTACTTTCTCTCGATGCTGGCGCCGAAGACGCCCGTCGCCGGACAGATCCTCCAGCCCTTCCTGATAGTGCCCGGGGTCGACGGCGCGCATCCCACCTTCGTGCCGCGACCGCCGCCGGACCAGATGACCGGGGCGCTCGAGGACTTACCCCAGGAGATCCGGCTGGTGACGACGGTGAATGGCGCGCGGCTCGATGCCGACGCCTACTGGGGAGCCAAGCGGCACCGGACCCTGTCGGAGCTTCCCGGCCGCTACGAGCTGAGCCGGACCATCCGCTGGGGGACCTTCGGCATCTTGGCGAAGCCGATGCTCCTGCTGCTGCTCTGGATCCACGACCACCTGGTCGCCAACTTCGGCTGGGCGATCGTGCTCCTGACGGTGCTCGTGAAGGTGGTCCTGATGCCGCTCACCCACAAGAGCTACGTCTCGATGCAGAAGATGTCGAAGCTCCAGCCCAAGATCGAGGCGATCAAGCAGAAGTATCGCGGCAAGCAGCGCGACAAGCAGGGCCGTCCCAACCTCGAGTCGCAGCGCAAGATGAACGAGGAGATGCAGGAGCTGTTCAAGACCGAGGGTGTGAATCCCGCCGGGGGATGCCTGCCCCTGCTGCTGCAGATGCCCGTCTTCTTCTCGTTCTTCAGCCTGCTGCGCAACTCGGTCGAGCTCTGGAACACGCCGTGGATGCTGTGGATCGGCGACCTCTCCGCGCCCGACCCGTTCTACGTGCTGCCGATCGTGATGGGAGGTGCGCAGTTCCTCCAGCAGCGGATGACTCCGATGACCACTGCCAACCCCGCCCAGCGGATTCTGCTCAACACGATGCCGATCTGGTTCACGGTCATCTCTTTCGGGTTCGCCAGCGGCCTCGTCCTCTACTGGCTCACCAACAACGTCCTAACCATCCTTCAGCAGGCGATCTATCAACGACTGAAGAAGGCCGGCTATCTCGGGGGCCTCGACACGTCGCCTCCGGCGAGCGCCCCGGCCCCAAGGAAGGAGCGCGCAGAGCGCGTCAAGAAGAAATGAGCGAACCGCCCCGTCTGTTCTTCACCGGTATTAGCCTGGAGCAAGCGGTCCTCACGGCCGCGCAGCATTACGGCTGCGAGCCCGACGACCTCGCGTACGAGCGAGTCGAGCGGCGCTACGGCTTCCTTCGCGTGCGGCGCAACGTGGTGATCAAGGTCGACCCCAAGAACCCGGTGCGAAGGCGCCGGCCGGGAAGCCTGGAGCCGGCGCGGGCGGGGTCTCCGGAGGCGGAGATCGACGACTCGCCGCAGCCCGAGACGCAGCACGACTTCAACCTGCATCGCGAGCCACCGCGCGCGGCGGCGGGCCCGGCACAGCGTGGCGCGCCGGGGCAACGGCCCGCGGGCCAGCGCGGTGGCGCTGGGCAGCGCGGATCGGGTCAGCGTGCGGAGCGAGGCCCGGCGCAACGCGCGGAGCGAGGTGCGGGGCAGCGCGGGCAGCGCGGTCCGGGACAGCGCATGCACGGCGGCCAGCATTCGGAGCGAGGAGCGCTCCAGAGCCCGCGCGCGCGAGGGGGCGAGTCGGGCGAGGAGAGGGGCGGGCCTCCCCGACGTCGCCGGCGTCGCCGCGGTGGTGGTCGTCAGGCGGGTGACCGCCGGCCGGTCGAGGGCCCGGCGCTCGAGTTCGTGCCGGAGAAGCGCGAGCTGCCGAAGGCGGAAGGCGAGGCGGCGGTGCTCGCAGCATCGACCGCGCAGCGTCTCGCGGCGTTCGCCGGGCTCGACGTCGAGGTCGAGGTTCTCCAGGGGGAGACCGAGCTCGAGGTGGAGATCCACGGTGCCGACCAGGATCTCCTCTTCGAGGACGAGGGGCGCCTCCTGCTGGCGATCCAGCATCTGCTGCCCCGCGCCATGCAGGGAGAGATCGGCGAGGGCACCGGTGTGCGGGTCGACAGCCAGGGCTTCCGCTCGCAGCGAGTCGCGAGCCTCGAGCGGCTGGCGCGCGAGGCCGCCGACGAGGTGCGCCGTCACGGGCGACCCAAGACGTTGCCCTCCATGAACCCT